>JAOPVI010000140.1 GCA_025966225.1 Mycobacterium sp.
GCCACCGAGGTGGAGCTCAAGGAGCGCAAGCACCGCATCGAGGACGCCGTTCGCAACGCGAAGGCCGCCGTCGAAGAGGGCATCGTCGCCGGTGGCGGCGTGGCGCTGCTGCAGGCGGCTCCGTCGCTGGACGAGCTGGAGCTCACCGGTGACGAGGCCACCGGTGCCAACATCGTGCGCGTCGCACTGTCGGCCCCGCTCAAGCAGATCGCCTTCAACGGTGGACTGGAGCCGGGTGTCGTCGCGGAGAAGGTGTCCAACCTTCCTGCGGGTCACGGCCTCAACGCCGCGACCGGTGAGTACGAGGACCTGCTGAAGGCCGGCGTCGCCGACCCCGTCAAGGTCACCCGTTCGGCGCTGCAGAACGCGGCGTCCATCGCGGCGCTGTTCCTCACCACCGAGGCCGTCGTCGCCGACAAGCCGGAGAAGGCGTCCGCACCTGCGGGCGACCCGACCGGTGGCATGGGCGGTATGGACTTCTAAGTCCCTAGCTCAACGAGAGGCCCGGTCCCGTTCGCGG
The DNA here is from genome assembly GCA_025966225.1 of Mycobacterium sp. Lineage (GTDB taxonomy): Bacteria > Actinomycetota > Actinomycetes > Mycobacteriales > Mycobacteriaceae > Mycobacterium. Next base: position 521 of record JAOPVI010000140.1, read on the forward strand.
GGCCGGGCCTTTTCGTTCGTCAGCAGTCGCCGACGTCAGATCGGTACGCAGTCGTGTGAGTTGCCAGCCGGTCGGTGCAGCACTGCGCGATCGGGGACGATCGTCAGCGCGTCACCCTCGAGCTCACCGCGCCCGTCGACGATCAGCGTGTAGCCGCCTGGCTTGCTGGGCGGCCACACCAGGGTGACGTCGGGGTGCTGGGCCACGTTCCCGCGGGTGGTGTTTCCTACCGGGCCGAGCTCGAGTACTCCGTCGGTGAGTATCGGATCGACGGCGACGGTGTGCGCGCGGAAGTCGTCGCCGACCGTGATCACATAGCCGAACGTGAAGTCGGCCAACGTGTCGGCCAGCTGGTCGAGATCCACCTTGACGCTCATGCTGCGAGGATAGTTGTGGCTAGTAGGGCGCGACCCTGCTCACGCGGGGGCGGACTGCCGCCCGCGCACCAGCTTGCCGGGCCGCGCGGCGGTGGGCACGCCGTGCTCGGAGATGACCTCGCCGGAGACGATCGTCGCGACGTAACCGTCGGCGCTCTGGTCGAGACGACGCCCACCCGCGGGCAGGTCGTGGGCGATGACGGGCTTGTGCAAGGTCACCGCGGCATGGTCGATGACGTTGAGGTCCGCCTTGTAACCGACGGCGATACGGCCCCGGTCGGCCAGGCCTGCCACCCGGGCGGTGGCCGACGTCAGCTTGCGGACCGCTTCGGCCACCGACAGTCGGCCGGTTGCGCGGTCGCGCGCCCAGTGCGCCAGCATGTAGGTGGGAAAGCTTGCATCGCAGATCATTCCGTAGTGCGCGCCGCCGTCGCCGAGACCGAGTACGACGTCTTCGCGTCGGAGCAGCTCCGACACGGTGTCCAGCGAACCGTCCCGGAAGTTGGCCAGCGTGATGAGCAGCATCGCGTGCCCGTCGTCGTCGAGCACCCGGTCGTAGGCCTCCTCGAGTGGGCTCACGCCACGTGCGCGGGCCCGTGCACCGATGCTGTCGGACATGGAGGGCTCGTAGTTCGGCGGATCGCCCAACGGGAACATCCAGTCCCAGGCCTGGGTCGCGAACATCAGCGGATGCCCGCCGCCGCCCGGCCTGTCGGCCAGAATACGTTCGCGCACTTCGGGTTTGCGCATTTCGGCGACGCGCTCGGTCAACGGGAGGTGGGCGATCTCCTGGTAGCTCGGGTGAAGGATGAACGGGTTGCCGCTGAGTTCGAGACCGATGACCAGCCCGATGGGACGCGGAAAGATCTGCGCCGTAATGTCGCCACCCGCTGCGTTCGCCTTCTCGACCAGATTGAGCCCATCGACGAAGAACGGGTCGCCCGCGTTGCCGATCGCCAGCGTGAACGTCACCGGCAGGCCGACGTCCTCGGCCACGTCGAACACCGTCTGCAGGGCGGGCCCGTAGTCGCCCGCGACGAGGTCGGGCACAAACTGGATCAGGCCGCCGCCAGCGTCCTTGACGCCCTGGGCGATCGCCTCGAGCTCGTCGTGTCCGGCCTCGAAACTCGGTATCGGTTGGCCGCTTTCGCTCTTGTGCAGGGTCAGTCGTGACGAAGCGAAGCCCAACGCGCCGACCTGGATGGCTTCGGCGGCAAGCTTGCGCATCAGCGCCAGGTCCTCTGCAGTCGCGGCTTCGCGGTCGACGCCGCGCTGGCCCATCACGTACACGCGCAGCGGAGAGTGCGGCAGGAAGGCGGCGACGTCGATGTCGCGCGGTCGCGCGTCCAAGGCGTCGAGGAACTCCGGGAAGGTCTCCCACGACCACGGCAGTCCGTCGACCATGACGACGCCTGGGATGTCCTCGACGCCCGCCATCAGGTCGACGAGCGTTTCGTGGTCGTCGGGTCGGCACGGCGCGAAGCCGACACCGCAGTTGCCCATCACCGCGGTCGTCACACCGTGCGCCGACGACGGCGTCATGCGGTCCGACCAGATGGCCTGACCGTCGTAGTGAGTGTGCAGGTCGACGAAGCCGGGGGTGACCAGCAGCCCGGTCGCGTCGAGTTCGCGGTCGGCGGATCCCTCGACGGTCCCGACCGCAGCGATGACGCCGTCGGCGATCGCGACGTCGCCTACGAACGGTTCACCGCCAAGGCCGTCGACGATGGTGCCGTTGCGGATGATGAGATCGGCGGTCGTCGCCGGGGTGACTCCGTTGTCATAAGCCATCAGCTGAATGTACGACCGCCGCCTGGGTGCGTGCCAGGATGGGCTCGTGATCGACCACTTTGGAATCATCTGCGCCGACTACGGCAAGTCCAAGGAGTTCTACGACGCCGTGCTCGGGACGCTGGACTACACCCGCCAGATGGACGTCGGACCGGCCATCGGCTACGGGCGTAACGGCAAGCCGGACTTCTGGCTAGAGGACGCCAACGGCAGGGGCCCGACGGAGCCCATCCACTTCGCGTTCCAGGCCGCTGACGTCGATGGGGTCAAGGCCTTCTATGAGGCAGCGGTGAAACTCGGGGCCGAATCGCTGCACCCGCCGCGCATCTGGCCGGAGTATCACCCGGGCTACTTCGGGGCCTTCGTTCGCGATCCCGACGGCAACAACGTCGAAGCGGTCTTCCACGGAGGCGCTCCGGCGCCGACCCACGGCAACGGCGCGGCGCCGACGAACTAGTTCTGAGTCGCATTCGTCGGGTCCAGAGTCATTGACCACTTGCGGTGGTACGGCGTGATCCACGCCAGCACCGCGGGTAGCGGATCGTCGGCCAACCGATAGACACGGCGCTTCCCATCCACTGCGACGTCCACGGTGCCCGCAGCACGGAGCACCGCGAGATGCTTCGAGGCCAACGACTGCGAAATGTTGAGGCGCGTAACGAGTGTGCCGACATCGGCGGCGTCGGCCCGCAGTGCGTCGATGATTCGACGCCTGGTCGGGTCGGCTATCACGGTGAACGCGTCCACCCGTTCATACGACTACACATTCATATGAATGTCAAGGCATGTGATGCGGACCGTCCTAGCCCGGCTGGCTCGGCCCGGTGCCGCGGCCGGTAGCGTCGGCGACATGGCCGACTCCGACTCCGACGCCGTCCGCGAGTTTCTCCGCGACTCCTTCACCCGGTTGATCGAACACGTCGACGACGTGACCGACGGGCTGACGGATGAGGTCTCGTTTCATCGCCCGACACCGGAAGCCAACAGCATCGCGTGGCTCGTCTGGCACAGCGCCAGAGTGCAGGATGCCCAGCTTTGCGACGTCGCGGACATCGAGCAGGTGTGGTTCCGCGACGGGTGGGTCGACCGATTCAACCTCGACCTGCCCCGCGACGCCCACGGCTACGGCCACACTCCCGAGGAAGTCGGCAAGGTGCGTGCGCCGGCCGAATTGCTCGCCGGCTACTACCACGCCGTCCACAAGGTGACCTTGGAGTACGTCGCGTCGGTGACGACCGAGGACCTGGCGCGGATCGTGGACAAGCGCTGGAATCCACCGGTCACCGCCAGCGCTCGGTTGGTCAGCATCATCGACGACTGTGCGCAGCACCTCGGCCAGGCGGCCTACGTGCGGGGGATCGTGGGCGCAACCGCGCCAACGTGATTCGATGGTGGCCGCTCGTTGGCCTGACGGGGCTGACCTTGCTCGGGCTCTTGGTCGGCAAGGCCTCGACGCGCATCGATGACTGGTTCATTCGCACTGGCGAAGCACATTCGGACCTCGGACGACTGCTGTTCTTCACCGATCCCCGCGTGATCTTCGCACTGTGGATGATGGTGCTGGGTGTGGCGCTGTACCGGCGCCGCTGGCGGATGGTTGCCGCGATCGTGGCGACTCCGGTCGTCGCGCTCATCGCGGAACGCGTGTGCAAGCGGCTGTTCGGGCGGTTGAAGGGGGGTGCGCTGGCCTATCCGAGCGGACACATGACGCTGGCCGTCGTCGTCCTTGGGCTCGCCATACTGGTGGCGGGTGGCGCGGCGTGGGTCATCGTGTCCGCGGTCGTCGTGGGCGTGTTGGGGCTGCTCGGTCAGTCGTTCACCTATCACTACTTCACCGACACCATCGGCGCCCTGTTCCTCGGCACCGCTCTGGTGTGCCTGGCCGCAAACTTGACAGGTGTCAACCCCGATGCGACGCACGTCACATCGGTGGTTAACATGGGTTCATGACAGCTACGCACGATGTGGACGCGACCGACACCTCGTCCAACAACAGCGCCACCATCGGTAACCCCGCCACCGGTGGCGTTGCGGGAACGGTGCGCTGGACCGATCCCGCCGACGTACCTCGCATCGCGGCGGGGCTGCGCCAGGCGCAACGAGAGTGGGAGGCCCGCGGTGCCGCGGGTCGCGCGAAGGTGCTGGCCCGTTTCGCGGTCTGGATGGGTGAGCACCGCGACGAGATCGAGGCGCTGCTGATCAAGGAGACCGGCAAGTCGGCGACGGACGCCGCGCAGGAAGTGCCGCTGCTCATCATGATCGCGTCGTACTACATCAAGACAATGGAGAAGGCGCTGGCGCCGGAAAAACGCCCGGCGGCGCTCCCGTTCCTGGCGATCAAGAAGGTCACCGTGCACTACCGGCCCCGCCCGGTCGTGGCCATCATCGCGCCATGGAACTACCCGGTGGCCAATCTGCTGATGGACGGCATCGCCGCGCTCGCCGCCGGCTGCGCCGTCCTGCTCAAGCCGTCCGAGCGGACGCCGCTGACCGCAGAACTGTTGCTGCGTGGCTGGTTCGACTCGGGTGCGCCTGAGGTGATGGCGATCGTCCAGGGCGCCCGCGAGGCCGTCGAAGCCGTCGTCGACAACGCCGACTACATCCAGTTCACCGGGTCCAGCGCGACGGGCGCGAAGGTCATGGAGCGGGCCGCGCGCCGGCTCACCCCGATCAGCCTGGAACTCGGCGGCAAGGATCCGATGATCGTGCTCGAGGACGCCGACGTCGAGTTGGCCGCCCATGCCGCGGTGTGGGGCGCGATGTTCAACGCAGGCCAGACGTGCGTATCGGTCGAGCGGGTGTACGTGCTCGAGTCGGTCTACGACGCGTTCGTCGACGCCGTCGTGCGCGACGTCGAGAACCTGAAGATGGGTGCGGGCGAAGGCTACGACTTCGGCGCGCAGATCGACGACAGCCAGGTGGCCGTCACCGAGCGGCACGTCGCCGACGCCATCGCCAGGGGGGCCAAGGTGCTCACCGGCGGCGAACGGCCGGCCGGGCCTGGCAGCTTCTATGCGGCGACGGTGCTCGTCGACGTCGACCACTCGATGGCCTGCATGACGGAGGAGACGTTCGGTCCGACACTGCCCATCATGAAGGTGGCCACCGTGGCCGAGGCGGTGCGCTTGGCCAACGACAGCCCATATGGACTGAGCGCCTCGGTGTTCTCGCGCGACATCGAACGCGCTGAAGACGTTGCCGTGGAACTCGATTGCGGCGCAGTGAACATCAACGACGTGATCTCCAACCTGATGTGCACCACCGCCCCGATGGGCGGCTGGAAGACCTCGGGCATCGGCGCGCGGTTCGGCGGCGCCGATGGGTTGCGCAAGTTCTGTCGTCAGGAGGCGGTCGTCGCGCCCCGCACGAACGTCGGCGCTGGTGGCAACTACTACAACAACTCGCTCAAGGCCATGAAGCGAATGAACACCATGATGACCAAGCTGGCATTGGCGCGACCCAAGCGCGCCGCGAAGTAGCCCTCGCTACCTTCCGTTCATCCGCCCGTCAGCTGCGCTTACGCGTGAGTCGATATCTTCTGGCGGTGACCTTGCTTGAAGGAGCCGAGTACTACTCCGTCCGCGACGACGACGATGACGACCCCGTGCTGGTACACCACCCCAGTGGAGCCGACGTCGACACCTGGCGCGAGGGCTACCCGTACGACGAACGCATGTCGCGCCACGACTACGAGGAACAGAAGCGGCTACTTCAGATCGAACTGCTGAAGCTGCAGGTGTGGAGCCAGGCCAACGGGCTGCGCCACGTCGTCGTGTTCGAGGGCCGTGACGCGGCGGGCAAGGGCGGCACCATCAAGCGGTTCATGGAGCATCTGAATCCCCGTGGCGCCCGCGTCGTCGCATTGGAGAAGCCGACCGAGCGCGAACGCACCCAGTGGTACTTCCAGCGCTACGTCACGCACCTGCCCGCCGCCGGGGAGATCGTGCTGTTCGACCGGTCCTGGTACAACCGGGCCGGAGTTGAGCGCGTTATGGGGTACTGCACGCCCGACCAGCACGCGGAGTTCATCAGCCAGGCCCCGCTTTTCGAGCAGATGCTCGTCAACGACGGCATCAGCCTGACCAAGCTGTGGTTCTCGGTCACGCAGGCCGAGCAGCGCACGCGCTTCACCATTCGCCAGGTCGACCCGGTGCGCCAGTGGAAGCTCTCGCCAACGGACCTCGCGTCGCTGGACAAGTGGACGGCCTACACCGCGGCCAAGGAAGCCATGTTCGAGCTCACCGACACCGACGTCGCGCCCTGGACGGTGGTCAAGAGCAACGACAAGAAGCGCGCCCGCATCAACGCCATGCGCCACGTGCTCGGTCAGTTCGACTACGACAACAAGGACCGCGAGGTGGTCGGCGTCGCCGATCCCCTCATCGTGGGACGCGCGCTGACCGACTGACACCCCGCGTCCCGGAGCCGCCCCGGCGGCGACTTGCAGCCGGAGACAGGAGGACGTGCCCGTGCGGTTCGTGGCGACGCTCCTGTTGTGGGTGTTGACGACGGCTGCGCTGGCGGTCGCGATCCCCGCGACGTGGGCACAGCACAACGTGGTCGACCGAAACGGCTACAGCCAGCTCGCGACGTCGGCGGCCAAGGACCCGAATGTGCAGTCGGCGATGGCTGGGGTACTCACCGGGCAGCTGATGACCTTGGCCGGCAGCAGCGGCTACGACGTCAGCCCCGGCCTGCTCAGCGGCGCGGCGCGGTCGTACACGACCAGTTCGGCCTTTCCCGGACAGTTCGCGCTGGCGAACCAAATCGTGCACCGCTGGTTGTTCACCGACACGGTCGCTCAGTCCGACGAATCCGGGCGCTGGGAGCTTGACCTCTCGCCGATGTTGTCCGACAGCTCATTTCAGGAGACGCTCGCCAACTTCGGCATCAAGGCTCCGACGTCACTGGAGATTCCGTTGACCGAGAACGCGCCCGATTCGGTGCGGCCCGGGCAGCTACGGCAGGTTGCGAAGTGGGGTCCGTGGGTCAGCGTTGGGTCCGCGATCCTGGCAGGCGTGCTCGCACTTCTGACCCTCGCCATGGCGCGAAGCCGCGGTAAAGCGCTTGGTGCGCTGGGTGTTTCGGCACTACTCGTCGGGGCGGCCGGTTGGGCGGGCATCGAGGTGGGCCGCGGCCGCGTCGACGATGCGCTCAACGAGACCACCGATGACGTACGTCAGGTCGCGACGGCGATGGTCGACCACGCGGTGGGCAGCATGCACATGTGGCTGAACCTGACGCTGGCCGTCGGCGGCGCGCTGGTCGTGCTCGGCGTGGTCGCCGCGGTGGCGGGCGGGATGCGCAGACGCGCAGAGTGACCTGTGTGCGTTTACCCGCGCTGACCGCGGGTGAACGCACACAACCGCGACAGCGCTCGAAGAACGCCGTGATTCCAGGGCCCCTCGACGGTTGCGATCAACGGCTTGCGCCGACGTCGCCGGATCAGCCTGTACTCTCCGCCGCGCTCGGTGCGGGCGTCGGCGCCCACGCGTAGGTCGGTGCCCGCACTGAACACGTCGGGAGTGCCGGTCAGCACGCCCACCCACAACTCGTCGTCGCCGTCGAGGGTGTCCAGTGCGGCGCTGATGCCGAAGGCCAGTTCGCGGTTGATGGCGTTGCGCTTCTCGGGACGCTGCATCGTGATGACGAGGATCCGGTCCACGCGCTGCACGTCCACGCTCATCGCGCCGACCTTGCCATTGTCACCCGTGGGTGTAAAGCTCGGTTGGCGCGACGCGTCGTTCGCAAGCCCGAAAGGCCAGCCCGAAAGGCCCACGCATGCCCTTCGTTTCGGACATCGTCGGCCCGCAACGGCCGGTGACGGGCTGGCCGCTGCTCGAACCGGGCACCATTCGGCGAACCAGCACCATCGACACGCATCCGGACGGGCCGGGACGGTTTCACGCCGACTTGCGGGCTCGTGACGTCCGCATGGAGCCGGATGGCTCCGTCGAGGTGGTCGACGACGTCGTGGTGCGCGCCCAGCTCAGCGCCGGGGTGATCAACGACATCAGTGGTGACGACGACCGGCTTGGCCAGTTGCGTGGCAGCCGCGTCGGATCCGGTTTCCGTGCCACGATCACCAAACTGCTGGGCAGCGACGTCGAGCGGGCCACGCCACTGCACCTACTGCTGGACGACTGGGTGGGCGCGTCGCTGGTGTCCGGTTACGGCACTCTGCACGCCGCCATCATCGACGGCACCGAGCAGCCGATGGCCGACGTCGTCGCCGATCACCTCGCCGGGATCTGCTCCGGCTTCGCACCCGATGCCGCCGTCGTCGACTTCACCAGGCGCAACCTGCTGATGCCGTGCGCCCGCGGGCCGCTCGCGCCTACGTTGATCGATCCGGCCGACGACGCGCTGCATCCCACCGAACCGCTTCGCGCACATGGCATGCGGCGCATGCGTCGGCTCGACCTGCATCCGCACGACACCGCGTCGGTCGCCTTCGACGCGCACTTCCGGGACTCACACGTCGACGGGTCCGAGGTAGAGACCATCGTGCACGAGTACTCGGTCACCGGCCGAGTCGAGCTCGCCACCCGCACCATCCGTGAAGTGCACGCCGTCGCAAGGGTTTTGCCGTGGCAGGAGTGCCCAGGCGCACTCGCCAGCGCGGGGCGGGTCAACGGCATGACCGTCGGCGAGCTGCGCAACCGCATCCGCACCGAGTTCGTCGGCATCTCCACGTGTACCCACCTCAACGACACGCTGCGCTCGCTGGGGGACCTCGATGCGCTGCTCGATCTGGGCGAGCGCCGGACTTCCGCGGCGCGCGCTTGAAGGGCTCAAGTATGTGCAGCAGTGGAATTCGGAGGACTGGTTGACGGATACGGACGCCACAGCGGTAGCCGGCCTGCACGACGGAACCTCGGGGTACTTCGAACCCGACGGTGTCCGCTTCGTGCCGCGGCGGATGGCAAAGGGTGGATGGGGTGAGTCGGTCAGCGGTCATGCAATCGGCGGACTTCTGGGCTGGGCAGTCGAGCGCATGGTCGACGATCACGACATGCAGCCCGCGCGGCTTACCGTGGACCTGCCGCGGCCAACGGCGCTGGAACCGATCGAGCTGCACACACGAGTGCTGCGCGACGGCAAACGGCTGCGTCTGGTGGAGGCCACGCTCGTTCAGGACGGCAACGCCGTGGCCCGCGCCACCGCGTTGTTCCTGCGGCGCTGCGAACAACCCGCGGGAGAAGTATGGACGGAGCAGGTGTCGATGCCACCGGTCCCCTCGGACGACGAAGTGGCAAAGGCGGCGCTGTTCGTTCGGACCTACGGGTGGGGCGCTCCCGTCCAGAATCCGGAATCGGGGTGGGCCGGCGAGACAGGGGCGAAGTTCGCGTGGCTGAACCTAGCCGTGCCGGTGGTCGACCACGAACCGCTCACGCCTTTCGTGCGCGCCGCGATGGCAGGCGACGTCACGGCGTCCTTGTGCAACTGGGGCACGGAGGGTCTGCAGTTCATCAACGCGGACTACACGGTGACGCTCGCCCGGCTTCCCAAGGGGCCGGCGCTCGGGATGGCGTCGCACAGCCACTACAGCAGCGCCGGGGTGGCAACTGGGTCAGCGACGTTGTTCGACCGCCACGGTGCCGTTGGGTCTTGTGTCTCCGTTGCGCTGGCTCACTCGGGATTTCTCGCTCCGCCGCCAAGCTGAATCGATGACCGCACGCGGCGCTAGCACGTACTGGGAACTGGTCGCGACGGCCGCGGAGCGCGCTCCCGACCGCACGGTGTTGAGCGACGACCACGGCCGCAGCCTCACCACGCAGGGCCTGCGCGACGCCGCATGCGGTACCGCGGCCGCCCTCGCCGAGCGCGGCGTCGGTCCGGGTTCGATCGTGTCGTGGCAACTCCCGACGACCTTGGAGACGATGGTCGTAATGACGGCGTTGACTCGGCTTGGGGCCGTTCAGAATCCGATCATTCCGGTCTTGCGCGAGCAGGAGGTCGGCTTCATCACCGCGCAGTCGGGTACCGAGTTCCTGCTTGTGCCCGAGACTTGGCGCGGGTACGACCACGGTGCGCTGGCCCGGTCGCTGGCGGCGGCAAGCGGGTTCGAGGTCATCGTGATCGACCACGACACCGCGCCCGAGCGCGGTTTGCGTTGCCCGTTCGGCGACCCGTCCCGGCTACCGAGCGCACCGGAGCATGGTGAGGCGGCCCGGTGGATCTACTACTCCTCGGGCACGACCGCCGCCCCAAAGGGAGTGCGGCACAACGACCTTTCGATCGTTGCTGGCTCGGCCGGGGTCGTCGACATGGTCGGCACCGCCCCTGCCTCAAACCGCACGTCCGACGTCAATCCCATTGCGTTCCCGATCTCGCACATCGGGGGAGCGGCGATGTTGGCCGCGGCCCTGCTGACCGACATGAGGCTGGTGCTGTTCGACGCCTTCGACCCCGCGACCACGCCGTTCGCCATTGCCGCGCACCGCCCGACGTTCCTCGGCACCGCCACACCGTTCTACGTCGCATACCTGGCCGCCCAGCGCAGTCACGGTGCGGAGCCGTTGTTCCCCGCCCTTCGGGCATGCCTGGCGGGCGGCGGGCCGATCACCGCCGAACTCGGACGTCAGGTGCGCGAGGCGCTTGGCGTGCGCGGGATCGCCAACGCGTGGGGGCTGACCGAGTTCCCGGTGGCCACCTCGCCGGCCTTCGACTCCACGCCGGACTTGCTCGACCACACCGTTGGCGGACCAGTGTCCGGTGTTTCCGTCCGCGTCAGTAGCGAAGGCGAACTGTTGCTGAAGGGGCCGCAGTGCTTCCTGGGCTATGTCGATGCCGGGCTGGACGCCGACGCGTTCGATGCCGAAGGCTGGTTCCGCACAGGCGATCTCGGAACAGTGGACGCCGAAGGCAACGTCCGGGTGACCGGCCGCACCAAGGACGCCATCATCCGCAACGCGGAGAACGTCTCGGCGCTTGACGTCGAGGGCGTGTTGGCCACTTGTCCCGGGGTCGCCGACGTGGCGGTGATCGGCGTGCCCGATGAGCGCACGGGGGAGCGCGTCTGCGCCGTGGTGGTGCCAAGCCCGGACGCCGCGGTCACCTTGGCAGCGCTCGTCGAACACTGTGTGGCCGCCAAACTGGCGCGCTACAAGCACCCCGAGCGCATGGAACTGGTCGACGGCCTGCCGCGCAACGCACTGGGAAAGGTACTCAAGAAGGAGTTGCGCGCGACGTTCGGCTAGGAGCCTGGCCGGTGAAGCCGCGCACGGCGTGTTCGCGCACGAACGCCGACACGGCTTCTGGATCGCTCGTGTCGAGTCGTGTGGATGGAGTCGTGAACAGCGAGAATAATATTCGTGAGAACCACTCCGCGGCGGCTTCGACGTCCAGGTCCTTTCGGACTTCGCCAGTCAGCTTGGCCGCGGTGAGGTAGGGGGTCAGGAACTCGCCACATTCGCGTAGCAAGAGCGCGGCATTCTTCGTCAGCAGGAGGTCGACTTCGTCTGCGTCGAAGTACTTCTCGGGCTCGATGAGTTGGCGCCCACGGGTCACCACGATGGCCGTGCGGCTGAGCCTGTCCTCCAACGTGTGGCCGCGGTCCATCGCCAATGCCATTTCGCGGTAGAACAACTGGGAGGCGTGCTCGGCGCACGCCTCGACGATCGCTGCCTTGTCGCCGAAGTACTCGTACACGGTGCTTCGCGACACCCCTGCCGCGCGGGTGATGTCGACGATCGTCGACTTGCGCAACCCTTGGGTCTGAAAGCACTTCAGGGCGGCTTCGATGATCACCACCCGGGTGTCGGTCGTCGTCTGCGTCATGGCCGTCCCAAGATGAGCGCGCTGGTGGGCACCCCGGTTCCGGAGGTCACCAGCACGTGCTCGACGTCGTCGACCTGATTGAAGGACGTTCCGCGGACCTGTCCACCGTTGGTGTACTCGAGCTGCATGTCGTCAGCGCTCCCCGCCTAGTCGAATGGGCATTCGTTTGACGCCGGGCACCATGGTCGCCAGCATCCGCTCCACCTCGCCGGCCGATTCGATCTTCGAGTAGCGCTTGAGCAGTTCCTCGAACATGATGGTGGCTTCTAGGCGGGCCAGCTGGGCCCCGATGCAGGCGTGCTCGCCGCACCCGAAGGCGATGTGAGGGTTCGGGTTTCGGGTGATGTCGAAATCCTCGGCGTTGGGCCCGAAGATCTCCTCGTCGCGGTTGGCCGACCCGTAGAACATTACGACGACCTCGCCCTTCCTGATCGTCTGGCCGCGGAGCTCGACGTCCTCGGTCGCGGTGCGCGCCATGTGCGTGACCGGGGTGGTCCAGCGCAGCATCTCCTCGACGGCCCTGGGAATCAGTGCGGGATCGTCCACGAGCATTTGGCACTGCTCGGGGTGGGAGATCAAGGCGAGCGTGCCAAGCGCGATGAGGTTGCGCGTGGTCTCGTTGCCCGCGACGAGCAACAGGAACGCGAACTGCAGTAGCTCGTCGTCGGTGAGCCGCTCCCCGTCGACCTCCGCGTTGGCGAGGATCGACAAGACATCGTCGAACCGGCCGGACTCGTCGACCCTGCGCGCGGCGATGAGTTTGTGGAAGTACTCGAACAATTCGCCGATCGCCACGAACGGATCGAGCTCGATGGTGGGGTCGGCATTGCCGACACAGGCGTCGGACCACACCCGGAAGCGCTCCCAATCCGACGGCGGGGCGCCGAGAATCTCGGCGATGAGCCGGGTCGGCAGGGGTGCGGCGACGCCCTCGGCGAACTCGAACGTCGACCCCGGCTCGACGTCGGCGAGAATCCCGTTCACCAGGTCGCGGATCTTCACCGCCAGCAGGCCAACCTGGCGCTTGGTGAACCCGGCGCTGATGAGCTTGCGGAGCTGCCGGTGTCGCGGTGGATCGGTGAAGATCAGGTTGCCAGGAACCGCGGGCGACGGCATCGCGGGGTCGGGCAGCGTGACACCGTATGCCGACGAGAACTTGGCCGGGTTGCTCGACACGTACCGGATGTCTTCGTACTTGAGCAGCGCCCAGAACTTGGTGACGTCGTTCCAGCACACCGGCTCCGAGGCGCGTAGCTCCCGGTACGTGGGATAAGGGTCGCCGACGAAGAACTCAGGCGAATGCAATCGGTCCTTCGGGTGCACTTCCGCAACCTCTCGAGCATTCCTTCAAACAGTCGAAGAGCAGCCGGCCTAATCGGACAGATCATGGCAGAGTGTTCGACGGACGATGTCTACCGCGCTAGCTGCGTACTGTCAAGAACGGCTATTCGGTGCTGTGGCAGGCAGTTCTATTGACCCCGCGATCGATGGCGGTGTACACATCGTCAAGATATGTCTGACACCGAACAAGGGAGTCCGATGGTCTGTGCACTCGCAGAGGAGTACGACCTCTACGTCGACGGCCTGTGGGTCGCGCCGGAGGCGGGCCGATATGAAGACGTGTCCCCGTCCACGGAGGCGGTGCTCGCAACGGCGCCCGACGCCAGCATCGGGCAGGTGGACAGTGCCGTCGCCGCCGCGCGGCGTGCTTTCGACGCAGGTGACTGGGCCACCTCGCCGGAGCTACGCGCACGCTGCCTGGCACAACTCGGCAACGCCTTGCTCGGCCGCGTCGACGACTTCTTCGCGCTGTCGCAGCAGGAGTGGGGCTGCATCGCCAACGCGCGGCTGTTCCAGATCGATGGGCCACCCTTCATGGTGCTGCGGGCGGCCGAGCTCGCGATGGTGCCCGTCGAGGAGACCATGGACGCCTACGGGGCGGCGGGCACCACGCTGCTGCGCCACGAGCCGCTTGGCGTGGTGTCGGTGCTGACGCCGTGGAACTTCCCGCACACCATCAACCTCATGAAGCTGGGTGCGGCGCTGGCCGCGGGCAACACCGTCGTGCTCAAGCCGTCGCCGTTGACGCCGCTGGCCGGACTGGCCCTCGCGAAGCTCATCGACGAGCACACCGACATTCCGCCCGGCGTCGTCAACGTCGTCACACCGAGCAGTCTGGACGCCAGCAAGCTGCTGACCACCGACCCGCGCATCGACCTGGTGAGCTTCACCGGAAGCTCGGCGGTCGGCAGGCAGGTGATGGCCGCCGCCAGCGCCACCATGAAGCGGATCCTGCTGGAGTGCGGCGGCAAGTCCGCCAGCATCTTCCTCGACGACGTCGAGGTGACCGATGAACTGCTGCAACGGATCATCTTCGAGTGCTGCACCCTGCACGCGGGCCAGGCCTGCATCCTCAACAGCCGCTTGGTGCTGCCCGACTCGATTCACGACGAGGTCGTCGGCAGGCTCGTCGAGTTGGCGGGCGACGTCGTCGTCGGTGACCCGACCGATCCCGCAACGGAAATGGGCCCGCTCATCAGCCGCGCGCATCTCGAGTCCGTGCAGGGCCACGTCGACCGGGCGGTCTCCGACGGTGCCAAGCTCGCCGTCGGCGGCGGCCGGGCAGCGGGGCATGCGACCGGGCACTACTTCGAACCCACGATCCTCACCGACGTCACCCCCGATTCGGCCATCGCCCAGGAGGAGGTCTTCGGGCCGGTGCTGTCCGTATTGCGCTACCGCACCGACGAGGAAGCGGTTGCCATCGCCAACGACTCGCAGTACGGGTTGGCCGGTGCGGTGTGGGGGACCGACGTCGACCGCGCGCTCGGCATCGCTCGTCGAGTCCGGACGGGCCAGATGACGGTCAACGGGTGCGGTCCCGGCGACGCCCCGTTCGGCGGGTTCAACCAGAGCGGTCTTGGCCGCGAGGGGGGACTGCACGGCCTTCACCACTACACGGAGCTGAAAGCTATCGGCTTCCCTTCGTGAGTGGGGCGCTGGACGGGCCGCGCCTTTATTGGGCCAGGACAACGACGCCGTGCTCGGTGAACTGGGAGTGTCCGACGAGCAAATCGCCGCGCTGCGTGAGCAACTCGTCATCGGCGAGCGGGCGCTCGGAGCCTGACTCGGGTCGGATGTGAGGATTGGTGCGTGAGACATCCCGAGATATCGCTGTACTTGAGGATCTTCAGCGAAGATCCTCGACACGATTGGAACAGCACGCTCGAATCGGCGCGGGCGATGGATGCCGCGGGCATCGACCGCGTGGTGGTCTCCGACCACGTGGTGTTCGGTGAGAACTTCGACGCGTACGGCGATCCTTCGTCCGGTGGGACCGCGGGGGGTCGGCAACCGACCACGCCGGATGGCAACTGGTTGGAGCCGATCATCGTGTTGACCGCGCTCGCTGCCACGACCACGCGAATCAGGCTGGGCACCGCAATACTTCTCGCGGCCCTGCGGCGTCCGGCCGTGCTCGCCAAACAGCTGGCCACCCTCGACGTACTGTCGGGCGGACGGGTCGACCTAGGCGTCGGGGTCGGTTGGCAGCGTGCGGAATACGAGGCCGTCGGCCTTTCCTTCGAGGGCCGGGGTCGACTGCTCGACCACACCCTGGAGGTATGCCAGACGCTGTGGACCGAGCAGCGCGCGTCCTATGACGCCCCAGAACTGTCCTTCGCCGCCATTCATCAAATGCCGAAGCCAAGCCAACCGGGGGGCGTGCCGATCTGGGTCAGCGGCACCGTCAATCGGGCCGTGGCGCGTCGGATCGCGCGGTTCGGCAGTGGATGGATTCCGTGGGGGCCGGCGCTCGCCGACGTCGCGGGTTCGATCGCGGAGATGAAGGAGGCGGTCGTCGCACAGGGTGGTGATCCGACCGACCTCTTGGTGCAGGGCGTTGCGCCGGTCGTCAAGCGCGGTGACGGGTCGATCGACGCGTTGGCATCGGTTGAGCCCGTACCCGCACTCGTCGAAGCCGGGATCACCGACGTCCGGTTCAATGCGTCGGTGCCCGAGGGTCGGGAGGGCGCGATCGAGTACCTCTCCCCGCTGGTCGCCGCCTTCCGCGAGGTGACGCGATGAGCGCGGGTTAGAGCGTGCGGTACGCCCCACCGTCGACGAGTAGCTGCGCGCCGTTGACGTAGGCGCCCGCTGCGCTGGCCAGGAACAGGCACGGTCCGACCATGTCCTCGGGCACGCCGATGCGCTTCATCGGGTTCATTGCCGCTGCCGAGGAACGCATTTCGGGTGTCCACGCGGCTGCAATGTCGGTGTTGAACGCGCCGGGCAGCAGCAGGTTCGCCCGCACTTTCGGTGCCCACGCCCCGGCGAGCGCGAGCGTCATCGCGTTCAGCCCGGCCTTCGCCATGGCATATGGCAGGTCGGTGGCATCGGGGCGGAGCGTGCCGGCCGTGCTGACGTTGATGATCGACCCGCCATCGGCCTCGGCCATGCGCGCGCCGATCAGCGAGGAGAGCCGAAACGGCCCACGCGCATTGACGGCGTGAACCTTGTCGTAGAGCTCCTCGGTGACGTCGGCCAGGCTGGGGTACAGCGGTGACATGCCCGCGTTGTTGACGAGCACGTCGCATCGGCCGAACTCGCGGTACACGGCGTCGACGAGTTCGTCGCAGTCTTCCCAGCGCCCGACGTGGCACGCCACTGGCAGGGCGCGACGGCCGGATTCCGCGCCGATGTCGCGGGCAGTCGTCACGCAGTTGTCGAGCTTGCGGCTGGCGATCACCACGTCCGCACCCGCCATCGCGAAACCCCTTGCGACAGCGGCGCCTATCCCGCGGCTGCCGCCGGTCACCACCGCGACCTTGCCGTCGAGGCGGAAGCGGCCTTCGAGGGCGGGGGATTCAGTCACGCTCTGCTCCTAGGGTTCGATGACGTGCGACGGATCGGGGCGCCGCTCCGGCGGGGCCTGGCTGTAGTCACCCCATGGGCCGTCGCGGCGTTCGACGGCGGCACGCACGCCGTCGCGCCCGGCGATGTCGATGAACTCCAACGCCTCCGGGGTGTTGCGCATGAGCCCGTCGAGGATCCCACCGAGCGTCTGCGTCGACGCCAGGCCCATGTTCTCGTAAGCCTGGTTGACGATCATCTTCTGAGCCTGCAACTGTGACAACGGAATCCGGGCCAGCATGGCCGCGACTTCGGCCACCCGGGACTCGAGCCGCTCGAAGGGCACCGACTCGTTGATGAGCTCCACCGCCGCAGCCTCCTTGCCGGTCAGCGGTTCTCCCGTCAGCGCGTGCCACTTGGCCTTGGCCAGGCTCAGTCGGTAGAGCCACATGCCGGTGAGATACGCGCCCCACATCCGGGCGTACGGCGTGCCGATGACGGCGTCGTCGCTGGCGATGACGATGTCCGCGCACAGGGCGTAGTCGCTTGCGCCGCCCACGCACCAGCCGTGCACCTGGGCGATCACCGGTTTGGACGCGCGCCAGATGGCCATGAACTTCTGCGTTGGACCAGTCTCGCGCGCCGAGACCATGGCGAAGTCCTTGCCCGGATCCCACCGGCCGTCGGTGTTCATGGCGTCGCCCCAGTGCTGGAAGCCCCCGCCGAAGTCGTAGCCCCCGGAGAACGCCCGTCCCGCCCCGCACAACACGATGACCTTGACCTCGGGGTCGCGTTCAGCCAGCCCGATGGCAGCCTCGAGCTCGTCGGGCATGGGCGGCACGATGGTGTTGAGCTGCTCGGGACGGTTCAGCGTGATGGTCGCGACGGGTGGTTGCGTCTTGTAGAGCAGTGTCTCGAAGTCTGGTGTCGTCACCACTGAATCTCCTTGCCTGGCGGCGGCGGATCCGGCTCGCGGTTTCGCGGGTCGGCAGTCAGGATGCGCCCACCGAGCTTGATGTTCGGAGTGCGGAAGTACGCCCAGCCGCCCATCAGTACGAGGGCCATCGCAACGAACGCGATGGAGCTCTGAACATCCGGCAGGCCCGCAACGAACAGCACCGGAACGGCGACGATCGTGGCCGTCCAGTAGATGCGGCGCTTCGTGGCCCGCTTGGATGCCGTCTTCGTGTCCCAGCCGGGAAGCAAGAGGCCGACGAGCAGTATCGCCAGCCCGCCGTAGAACAGGCTCAGGGACAAGGTGCTCACTCGACCACTCTATTGGGCGTCGCGACGTCCAATTCGGTCTGTCACTAGTTGCGCTTACCGTAAGGTCGTCAGGACGTTGCGTGTCGTTCAGTGGGCCACCGGCACGGTTGGCCGCTATGCCGTCCACGCCATCGCGCCGGTGTGTGCGGCGGCGCCGGGCATCCGCACGTTCCTGGACCTGCCGACCATCGTCGGCAAGGGCGTACTGAACGGTTGAACCCGGCCCGATTCTGAATGTGGCGACGCGACACGCCAGGACGCCGTCGTCAGATTCAGAATCGGCCGGCCGATCAGCGGGCAATATCAACTACTTGTGATTGCTCCGCCGAGCCGATACCGTCGACCCTGACTCAGCCCGCCAATCCAGAGGAGTAGGCATGGCTCGTTTTCCCAAGCCGCCCGAAGGCAGCTGGACTCAGCACTATCCGGACCTGGGCACCGGACCGGTGTCCTACGAGGATTCGATCAGCCCGGAGGTCTACGAACTCGAACGTGCAGCCATCTTCAAGCGCGCGTGGCTCAATGTCGGTCGCACCGACCAACTTCCACGCAAGGGCAGCTACTTCACCAAGGAACTGAAGGTCGCCAACACGTCGATCATCGTGGTCCGCACGACCTCCGGGGAGGTGAAGGCCTACCACAACGTGTGCAGGCATCGAGGCAACAAGCTGGTGTGGAACGACATGCCGCTGGAGGAAACCAGCGGGGTGTGCAGGCAGTTCACCTGCAAGTACCACGCCTGGCGTTATGACCTGGACGGCAAGCTGACCTTCGTCCAGCAGGAAGAGGAGTTCTTCGACCTCGACAAGAGCAAGTACGGGCTGGTGCCCGTGCACTGTGACGTCTGGGAAGGCTTCATCTTCGTGAACTTCGCGCCGACGCCCGAACAGTCGCTGCGCGACTTCCTCGGGCCGATGATCACGGCGTTGGAAGGCTATCCCTTCGAGCGGCTGACGTCCCGATTCGTGTACCGGTCGGAAGTCAACGCGAACTGGAAGCTCTACATGGACGCGTTCCAGGAGTTCTACCACGCACCGGTATTGCACGCGAACCAGTCGCCGACGGCCTACTCCAAGGCGGCCGCCGAGTCCGGCTTCGAGGCGCCGCACTACCGCATCGAGGGGCCGCACCGGCTCGTCAGCACCTCCGGGATCCGGGCGTGGGAGCTGAGTGCCGAGATGCGCAAGCCGATCGAGGACATCTGCCAGAGCGGGCTTTTCGGGCCATGGGACAGTCCCGACCTCGGGGAGCTGCCGGACGGCCTCAACCCCGCAAAGTGCAACCCGTGGGGGCTGGATTCGTTCCAGCTGTTCCCGAATTTCGTCATCTTGTTCTGGGGCCAGGGCTGGTATCTGACCTATCACTACTGGCCGACGTCGTATAACACCCACATCTTCGAGGGCACCATCTACTTCCCGCCCGCGCGCACGCCGCGGGAGCGGGTCGCGCAGGAACTCGCCGCAGTGTCGTTCAAGGAGTACGGGCTTCAGGACGCCAACACGTTGGAGGCCACTCAGACGATGATCGAGTCGCGCGCCGTCGGGGAGTTCCTGCTCTGCGACCAAGAGGTACTGATACGGCACCTGCACACCGAGACGGCGGCGTGGATAGGCGAATTCCAGCGCAAGACCGCAGGCGTGTGACCCGATGACCCTTCCACCGGAATTCGCTGACCTGGAACAGTTCTCGGCGTGGTGTCTGCCCACCGAACCGCAGCGCTACGCCAAGCGGCTGGCCAGTTCCATGGTCGAGATGCAGGCGTTCTACGACGCCGTCACGGCGCGCGCGGAGGAGGCCTTCACCTACTGCGACAAGTTTGCCATCGACGACCTGCCCGAGGACGTGCTGAACCTGATGCACCTGCTGTATTCGATGGTGATGGTGTCGTTTCCGGTCGAGTGCTGGAACCAACCCCGAGTGCCCGACTCAGGGGCCTCGACCCTGGACTGCGTCTCCGAGCCAGTGCCGTGACGGACACCGTCGTGCTGCGCGCCGCGCGGTGGGCCGATGTCGATGCGGGCGAAGTGCGCTCGCCAGCCGTCGTCGTCGTCGGTGGAAGCCGCATCACCGCAGTGAATCCCGAAGGGCCGCTCCCGGATTCGGCCACCGAGCTCGATCTCGGCGACGTCACCCTGTTGCCGGGGCTGATGGACATGGAACTCAACCTGCTCATCGGCGGCCCGGAGGGACTGCCTTCGCCCATGCACGGCGTGCAGGACGACCCGGCGTACCGCACCCTGCGTGGAGGGGTGAACGCCCGCACCACCCTGGACGCCGGCTTCACCACCGTGCGCAACCTGGGGTTGATGGTCAAGACCGGTGGCTATCTGCTCGACGTGGCGCTGCAGCGCGCGATCGATCAGGGCTGGTATCCGGGACCGCGCATCTACCCGGCTGGGCATGCGGTCACGCCGTACGGCGGCCACCTCGATCCGACGGTGTTCCAGCGCCTCGCGCCTGGCATCATGCCGCTGAGCGTGGCCGAGGGGATTGCCAACGGGGTGCCCGACGTCATTGCGTGTGTGCGCTACCAGATTCGGCACGGTGCCAAGCTGATCAAGGTGTCGGCGTCGGGCGGGGTGATGTCGCACAGCACCGCGCCGGGCTCCCAGCAGTACTCCGACGCCGAGTTCGAGGCCATTGCAGACGAAGCGCACCGCGCGGGCGTCCGGGTCGCCGCACACGCGGTAGGCGACAGCGCGATCAGGGCCTGCATCCGTGCAGGCATCGACTGCATCGAACACGGGTTCCTCGCCAGCGACGACACCATCCAGATGATGGTCGACCACGGCACTTTCCTGGTCTCAACGACGAGCCTCACGGACACGATGGCGATCGACCGCATCGCTCCTGAACTCCGCAAGAAGGCCGAAGAGGTGTTCCCGCGTGCAAAGGCGATGTTGCCCAAGGCGATCGCGGCCGGGGTGCGTATCGCCTGCGGTAGCGATGCCCCGGCGATCCCCCACGGACAGAACGCCAAGGAGCTCGTTGCGCTGGTGGAGCGCGGTATGACGCCCATGCAGGCGATCCGCGCGGCGACGGTAACGAGCGCGGAACTCGTCGAGGCCGATGATCAACTGGGTAGGCTCGCGCCGGGCTACCTTGCCGACATCATCGCCGTGCCGGGCGATCCGGCCACCGACATCGCCAGCACGCTCGACGTCCGCTTCGTCATGAAGGACGGTCGGGTGCACGAGCATTGCCGGGGAATCGACTAGTAGGAAGGATGCGCATGGAACTCGCCGACAACCTGCTGTGGCTGCTGAAGCAGTCCTTCTACTTCTCGCTCAACTCCGTCAACGACGCCATCGCCGGGCACGGAGTGACCACCGCCCAGCTCGGGCTGCTGCGCCAACTGGCCAACGAGCCTGGGTTGTCCGGGGCGGAGCTGGCTCGGCGACTGCTGATCAGTCCTCAGGGCGTTCAGCTCGCGTTGACGGCGCTGGAGCGCCGCGGGCTGGTCGAACGCAAACAGGACCCGGCGCACGGACGCATCCTGCAGGCCTACCTGACCGGCGAGGGCCGCGCGGTCGTCACCGCAGTGTTCAACGATGCGGTCGAGGCCCACCAGAAGGTCTTCGGGGTGCTCAGCGTCGAGGAGCAGCTGGTGCTGCGCACCCTGCTGAGCCGCGTCGTCGAGCAGGGCACGGGCCACACCGTGTTCGCTGATCACGTCGAGCCGTAGGCCGCCCACCAGTGCACTCGCCAACCGATGGTCACTACTTGAGATATATCGCAAGTACTTGATATTGTGATGACGATGCAATCCTCGACAGGGCTCTCCACCACCGCAACGGCGGCGGTGGACGATTTCGCGCCGCTGCGGGTCAAGCACATCGTCCGCGAGACGCCGGATGCCGTATCCCTGGTACTCGAAGTTCCCGCGGGATGTGCCCATCAATTCCGTTACCGCGCAGGGCAATTTCTCACCGTCCGACTAAAGATCGACGGCGCGGAGCACCGCCGGTGTTATTCGATGTCGTCGTCGCCGGCGGTCGGAGAAGACCTGCGCATCACCGTGAAACGCGACCGCGACGGGGTGGTGTCGAACTGGCTCAACGACACCGCGGTCGCGGGCACTCGGTTGGACGCCGCTCCGCCGGAAGGCCGCTTCGTGCTCGGCGATACCGACCGGGAACTGGTGGCGTTCGCAGGCGGCAGCGGCATCACTCCGGTGTTCTCGCTGATCCACTCCGCGCTGGCCGGAACACCGCGCCGCGCCCGGCTGTTCTATGCCAACCGAGATCGGGCTTCGGTGATCTTCGACGAGGCGCTGACGAAACTCGTTGCCGGCCACGCGGATCGGCTGGTGTTGCACCACCATCTC
The DNA here is from genome assembly GCA_025966225.1 of Mycobacterium sp. Classification (GTDB taxonomy): domain Bacteria; phylum Actinomycetota; class Actinomycetes; order Mycobacteriales; family Mycobacteriaceae; genus Mycobacterium. The sequence goes on from JAOPVI010000140.1 coordinate 22,916, forward strand.
GACGAGCAGAGCGGGGTCGTCTCGGCCGCCGACATCGCAGCGTTCAACTCCGAGGCCGGCGACGCCGACTACTACATCTGTGGGCCTGCCCCGTTCATGGCCACCGTGGAGGCGGCGGTGCTCGCCGCCGGGGTATCGCGCGAGCGCATGCACCTGGAACGGTTCTCGGTCGCTCCGATCCCGGTTCCCGACGCCGCCGACGTCGTCACCGAAGAAGTGACCATCAAGCTGGACCGGACGACCGTCACCGTGCCCTATCGCGCGGGCAACACGTTGCTGCAGACCGCGCGCATGGCCGGCCTGCGTGCGCCGTCCTCCTGCGAAACCGGTTCCTGCGGAACGTGTATGGCGCAGGTCACCGAGGGCAGCGCACACATGTTCAACAACGACGCGCTCGACGACGACGAGGTGGCCGAGGGCTGGGTCGTGACTTGCCAGTCGCTGCCGACGAGTCGCGCGGTGAGCTTCGTCTACGAGTGAGGTGGCAATGATGCGGGTGGCGGTGGTGACGGGCGGCGCGTCCGGGATGGGCGAGGCGACGTGTCACGAACTGGCGCGCCGCGGACACAAGGTCGCGGTACTAGACGTGAACGGCGAAGCCGCACAACAGGTTGCCGAAGACCTTCGGGGCATCGGCGCGACCGCGCTGGGGCTCGCGGCCGACGTCACGGACCGGCCTGCGGTCGAGGAGGCCTTCGCCAAGGTGCGCAGTGAGCTCGGGCCGGTCGGCATTCTGGTGACCAGTGCGGGGCTCTTCGCATTCTCCGCCTTCACCGAGATCACGCCCGAGTCCTGGGCGCGGGTGATCGACGTCAACCTGACGGGCACGTTCCACGCGTGTCAGGTGGCCATCCCCGACATGGTGTCCGCCGGATGGGGCCGCATCGTCCTGATCTCCTCCTCGAGCGCTCAGCGCGGCTCCCCGTTCGCGGCGCACTACGCGGCGTCCAAGGGTGCGGTGCTCACCTTGACCAAGTCGTTGGCGCGCGAATATGCCACCGCGGGTATCACGGTCAACACCATCCCGCCCTCGGGTATCGAGACGCCGATGCAGCACGAGGGCCAAGCCGCCGGTTACCTTCCGTCGAACGAACAGATGGCAAGCAACATCCCGGTCGGATACCTGGGTACCGGTGCGGACATCGCCGCCGCGGTCGGCTTCCTCTGCTCTGAGGAAGCAAGGTTCATCACCGGCCAGCTCCTCGGTGTCAACGGCGGGGCCGTGATGTGACACCGACATCGACAAGGAGGTTCCAATGACGCGTTGGCCGAAACCAGCTGAGGGATCCTGGACACAGCACTACCCCGAGTTGGGCACCGGCCCGATCTCCTTCCGCGATTCGACGTCGCGGGAGTTCTACGAACTCGAACGCGAGGCGATCTTCAAGCGTGCCTGGCTCAACGTCGGCCGCGTCGAGGACCTTCCCGACGTCGGCAGCTTCGTCACCAAGGAGCTCGAGGTAGCCGATGCCTCGGTGCTGTTGGTCAAGGGCGAGGACGAGCGCATCCGAGCCTTCCACAACATCTGCCGCCACCGGGGCAACAAGCTGGTATGGGACGACGTGCCCGACCGCGAAACCCAAGGTCTGAGTGTGGATTTCGCATGCAAACACTGTGGCTGGAGGTACGCGCTCGACGGCGCACTGACGTTCGTGCCGATTGACACCAGCTTCTTCGGACTCGACCTCGACGACTACGGCCTGGTCTCCGTGCATTGCGACGTCTGGGCCGGGTTCGTCTTCATCAACTTCGACGCGACGCCCGGTCAGGGTCTACGCGAGTTCCTCGGCCCGATGGTCACCGCGCTCGAGGACTATCCGTTCGACAGGCTCACCGAACGCTACGACTGGGTCGCTGACAACAACAGCAACTGGAAGATCTTCGCCGACGCGTTCCAGGAGTACTACCACGTGCCGTCGCTGCACACCCAGCAGGTGCCGTCGGCGGTGCGAGACCCCAACGCAAGCTTCACATGTGGGCACTTCCAACTGGATGGGCCGCACCGGCTGGTGTCGACTGCGGGCACGCGCCGCTGGTTGTTGGCCGACGAGTACATGTACCCCATCGAACGGGCCACGCATAGTGGTCTGGTGGGGCCATGGCGCACTCCCGACCTCGGTGCGCTGCCCACCGCCGCGCTGAACCCCGGTGGCATAGAACCGTGGGGGATCAGCAACTTTCAGATCTTCCCGAACATCGAGCTCCTGATCTACGGCGGTTGGTATCTGCTCTACCGGTACTGGCCGACCTCGCACAACACGCACCGCTTCGAGGCCTACACGTACTTCAGTCCGGCGCGCACCGTCCGCGAGCGCATCGAACACGAGGTCGCCGCAGTGGTACTCAAGGAGTTCGCGCTCCAGGACGCAGGCATGCTCGGCGGCACGCAGGCCGCACTCGAATACGACGTCGTCGACGAATTCCCGCTCAACGACCAGGAGATCCTGGTGCGCCACCTGCACAAGGTGGCCGTCGACTGGGTCGAGCGATACCGGCGCGAACCCGTTCCGGCAGGGGTCTGAGCATGGTCGAGTCCAGGCTGCCCAGCGCATTCGCCGAGTTGGAGCCCTACGCCGAAACCTGGTGTCTGGCTACGGAGACCGAGCGGTGGAACCAACGCATTGCCAGCAAGATGCCGGAACTACAGGACTTCTACGACGCGTTCTTCCCCCGACTGGAGGACGCCATCGAGTACTGCGACAAGTTCACCCTCGAGGACCTGCCCGAGGACGCCCTGAACCTGCTGCACCTGATCTATTCGCTGGTCATGGTCGCCATGGCGGTCGAGATCATGCACCAGCCCGCACCGGTCGACGCCGCCGACGCCGTCATGATCCGCACGGGCGAACCGCGGCCGTGAACACCACCACTCACTTCTACGGAAAGGGCAGTCGATGAGTCTGCTGACCATCAACAAGCTCACCGCGTCGGTCGGCGCCGAGGTCATCGGAGTCGACCCCGACCGGCTGGCTGGCGACGACGGACTGGGCGCTGCGATCTTGGATGCGTTGGAAGACAACGGAGTGCTCGTGTTCCGCGGCCTTCACCTCGCCCCCGAGGCTCAGGTCGCGTTCTGCGGTCGGCTGGGGGACGTCGATCGCTCGTCGGACGGGCACCACCCTGTATCGGGGATCTATCCGATCACGTTGGACAAGTCCAAGAACGCGTCGGCGGCCTATCTCAAGGCGACGTTCGACTGGCACATTGACGGGTGCACGCCGACGGGGGACGAGTGCCCACAGAAGGCCACCGTGCTGTCGGCCGTCCAGGTCGCAGAAACTGGTGGAGAGACCGAGTTCGCCAACACCTATGCCGCCTACGACGAACTCAGCGCCGCGGAGCGCAGTCACGTCGAGTCCTTGCGGGTGGTGCACTCGCTGGAGGCGTCGCAGCGCCGGGTCCATCCCGATCCGACCCCGGAGACGTTGGCGCGGTGGCGGGCTCGGCCCGCCCACGAGCATCCACTGGTGTGGACACACCGCAGCGGCCGCAAGTCGCTGGTGCTAGGGGCGTCCGCAGATTTCGTCGTGGGCCTGGAATCCGAGCAGAGCGAAGCGCTGCTCGCCGACTTGCTCGGACGAGTCACCATGCCCGACAAGGTCTACAGCCACGACTGGTCGCTTGGTGACACCGTCATATGGGACAACCAGGGCGTGCTCCACCGCGCGTCCCCCTACGACCCGGATTCGCCGCGGGAGATGTTGCGCACCACCGTGCTCGGTGACGAGCCGATTCAGTGACCCAGGCTATTTGGTGGGGCCCCCGCGGACGGTGAATTGACCCGGGTCGTCGATCCGTTCGATGTTGGCAGCCATCGATTCCGCGGTGAGGCCGGGTTCGTCGATGCCCGCGGTTTCGGCGAGGAAGACCCTCGAGACGTGGGCGCCGCCGACACGGTAGATGTGGGCGGTTCGGTCGCACTGCTCGTGGGCCAGATACACGACGACGGGGGTGACCTGTTCGGGGCTGGCGTCCTTCACCAGGTCGGCCATGGTGTTCTCCGTCATGCGGGTGCGGGCGATCGGCGAGATCGCGTTGACCAGGATGCCGTTGCGTTGGCCCTCGATGGCGAGCACGTTCATCAGGCCGACCAGGCCGGTCTTCGCGGCTCCGTAGTTCGCCTGGCCGAAGGTGCCGAACAGCCCCGAACCCGAGGTGGTCATGACGATGCGGCCGTAGTTCTGCTCGCGCATCACCGGCCAGGCGGCACTCGTCACGTGGAATGCGCCGCGCAGGTGGACGTCGATGACGGCGTCGACCTGCTCGGCGGTCATGTTCTTGAACGCCGCGTCGCGCAGAATGCCCGCGTTGTTGACCAGCACGTCGACCCGTCCGAAGGTGTCCACGGCGGTGCCGATGATGGCCCGTCCGCCGTCGGGCGTGGCCACCGAGTCGGTGTTGGCGACCGCCGAGCCACCGGACGCGACGATCTCGTCGACGACGGCCTGTGCGGCCGAGGAGGATTGGCTGGTTCCGTCGACGGAGGCGCCGACGTCGTTGACCACCACCTGGGCGCCACGGCGGGCGAACTCCAGGGCGTGACAGCGGCCCAAACCGCCACCCGCTCCGGTGACCACGACGACGCGTCCCTCAAACCGCAACGGCTCCACTGCTCAAGCTCCCTTTGCCACGGCGATCGACTTCGCGTCGAGATAGCCTTCGAGGCCTTCCCGGCCGAGTTCGCGTCCGTAGCCGCTCTGTTTGACGCCGCCGAACGGGGCGAAGGGATCCATGGTGTACCCCTGGTTGACACCGAAGGTGCCGGTGCGCACGCCCGTGGCCACCGCGAGTCCGCGGTCCGTGTCCTCGGTCCACACCGAGCCGGCCAGTCCGTAGTCGGAGTCATTGGCGATGGACACCGCATCGGCTTCGTCGCGGTAGCCGATGACCGTCAACACCGGGCCGAAGATCTCCTCGCGGGCGATACTCATCGCGTTGGTCGCATCGGCGAAAAGCGTTGGGCGCACGTACCAACCACGCTCGACACCGTCGGGCATGTCCGCGCCGCCGGTGACGACGCGCGCTCCGTCCCGTTGGCCCGCGTCGATGTATCCGCGCACGCGCTCCTGCTGGCGTCGGCTGACCAGCGGACCGACCCGGGTGTTCGGATTGGTCGGATCACCGACCACCAGCGCCGCCATTTCAGCGGCGAGCGCGTCGACGTACTCGCTCTGTCGGTGCGCAGGCACCAGAATTCGGGTGAGCGCGTTGCAGATCTGCCCGCTGTTGGACAGGCTGGCCGAGCGCACCCCGGCCGCAACGGTCTCGGGCGCAGCGTCGTCGAGCACGATCGCTGCGGACTTGCCGCCGAGTTCCAGGCTGACCTTGGTGAGGTTGGGTGCGCAGGCCGCCGCGACTGCCTTACCGGCGGTGGTGGAACCCGTGAACGAAACCTTGTCTACCCCAGGATGACTCACCAATTGCGCTCCGACGGCCGGCCCTCCTGGCACGATCGTCACCAAACCGGGTGGCAGCCCGACTTCAGCGAGCATTTCGCCAAGCAACAGTGCGTCCAACGGCGATTCAGGCGCGGGCTTGAGCACCACTGCGCATCCGGCGAGTAGGGCGGGCACCAACTTCGTGACGATGAGGAACTGCGGCATGTTCCACGGCACGATCGCGGCGACGACGCCGACCGGCTCCTTGCGGATGTAGACGTCCGAGCCGTAGTAGCCGGCGCGGGTCTCCTGCCAGGCATACGTGTCGGCGAGGTCGCAGAACGCGCCCATCATCATCGCGGGCAGGCCGACCTGGGCGCGCTTGGCGAAGCTGATGGGGGCGCCGATCTCGGCGGTGATCAGTTGGGCCATTTCGCCGCGTCGGGTCGCGTAGAGCTCGGCGAGTCGGCGGATTGCGGCAATGCGTTCGGCGGGGGCCAAGCGCGGCCACGGCCCGGAGTCGAAGGCGGTGCGCGCCGCTTGTACGGCCGCGTCGACCGCTTCTGGCCCGGCCGTGGGAACCTCGGCGATGACCGCCTCGGTGTGCGGCGAAACCACCTCGATGACGTGCTGATCCATCACGGCCCCTAACCGAGCAATATCAACTACTTGTGAACTCGGTCGAGCATATCGGAAGGGCTCAGTGCCAATCCTTGAAGGCGCTCAACAGCCGCGACCGCTACCCGGGATCCAAGTCGTCGCCGCGAATCCTGCCGAGCGCCGCGCTAGGCGGCCTTGTCGTCGGGTGGTGCGGGTCCGCCGGGTTCGCCGGGATGTCCGGGGGAGTCGTCTCCCCACGGGTCGAATGGTTCCGGGTCGCAACCCCCGACTTGGTCGGCCTCCGGTGGTGTGGGTTCACCGATCACGTTGTCGGGCAGCGCTTCGGGGTCGTCGGGTGGGCGTAGGAGTCGTTCGGGTCGGTGGTAGTGGTTGATCCGGGCTTGCCCGGTGTCCAGGTGGGGTGGCGGTGTCCATTCGACGTCGTGGCGGGCGTTGATGCGGGTGCTCCAGCCGCCGGGGCCGACCATCCGGTTGTCGGGGCCGCAGGCCAGGGCGAGGTCGTCGACGTTGGTGTTGCCGCCGTCGATCCAATCGGCGGTGGCGTGGTGGACCTGGGAGCCGTAGGCGCCCACGGTGCAGCACGGTTTGGTGCAGCCCCCGTCGCGGGCGATGAGCATGATGCGTTGGGCCGGGGACGCGACGCGGCGGCCCCGGAACAGGTTCAGCGCGGACCCGGTGGCCTGGTCGAAGACGGCCAGGTGGTGGTTGGCGTGGCCGGCCAGCCGGATGACGTCGGCGATGGGCACGAGGGTGCCGCCGCCGGTGACCCCGACCCCGGCCCGGCTTTCGAGGTCTTGGAGGGTGGTGCGGATGATGATCGAGGTGGGCAATCCGTTGTGC
>JAOPVI010000162.1 GCA_025966225.1 Mycobacterium sp.
TTTCCGTCCGCGTCGGTGAGCGTCACGCCGTCGCGGGTGACCGTGCGGCGCATGTGAATCACCGGGCTCGAGTAGCGCAGGATCTCCTCGATCGCGGCCGGTGCCAGTTCGTCGTAATCCGCCAGCAGGCGGTCGCGCTGCTCGGGGTGCGCGCTGAGGATCAGGAGGCCGTGCGTGAGCGCGTTGCGGGTGGTCTCGTTGCCCGCGCCGATCAACAGGATGAAGAACTTCGCCAGCTCCTGCGGGGTCAGGTTCTCCTCGTCGGAGGTGACCAGCTTGCTGATCACGTCGTTGCGGGGGTGGGCGATGCGGTCCTCGGCGATGCCCTTGAGCAGATCGATGAGCTGCTCGCTGGTGTCGGTGACCGCCGCCTCGATGCCCGCGACGCTCTGGTCGGGCACGTACTCGGGGTCCGAAGCGCCCAGCACGACGTTGGTTGCCCGCAGGATGAACTGCTCGTGCTCGCGCGGAACGCCGAGCATGTTGTCGATGATGCGCAGCGGCAGCAGGGTTGCGAACGCGGAGACGAAGTCGCATTCACCCGAACGCGGCATCTCGTCGAGGATCTCGGCGGTGGTCTCCTCGGCAAGCCCGCGCAACTCGGCGAGCATGCGGGGGGTGAAGCCGCGCGAGACGATCTTGCGTAGCCGCATGTGCTCGGGATCGTCCATGTCGATGATGGAGCCGCGGTATTCGCGCATGTCGGCGGTCTGGTCGAAGATCTGGGTGCCCTGGCCGGAACTGAAGTCTGCGGGCCTGCGGCTGATGTCGGCGACGTCGCGATGCGAACCGACCGCCCAGAATCCCCGGACCCGCGGCGAGCCGGGTCGGTTGGTGCGGACGAACACCGGGCCGCCCGCCTCGCGGAGGCGCCGGTAGAGCTCGGCCCGATCGGCGGGGCGCTCCTGCCACCACTGCAGGTCTATCAGCGGTGCGAACTGCTGTTCGTCGATCTCGGTCGCGCTCACAACATCCGATTCTGGCACTACTGTCACTTCTAGGCAATGCCGGGGTACCGGCCAATACCGGCTAAAGCGTCCACCTCGGACTCTTGAACCCCGGGGCTATCTAACATTAGTGTCACTACTGCGGAACGGTTGAAGAAACAATCGAGGAGACCACATGACGTTACGGGTCGGCATCATCGGCGTGGGCTGGGGTGCGCATGTACAGGTGCCCGGTTTCCGGGCGGCCAAGGGCTTCGAGCCCGCCGCGCTCTGCGCGCGTACCCCCGAGCGGCTGGAACGGGTTGCCACCAAGCTGGGCATCGAAGAGACCTCGACCGATTGGGAGTCGTTCGTCACGCGCGACGATCTCGACGTCATCTCGGTCGCGACGCCCACCGTGCTTCATCGGGACATGACGGTGGCCGCGCTGGCGGCCGGCAAGCCCGTGCTGTGCGAGAAGCCGCTCGCCGGTGAGCTGGACGCGGCCCGCGCCATGGTGCACGCCGCCGCCGAGGCCAGTGTGCCCACTGCCTGCTGCTTCGAGAACCGTTGGAACCCCGACTGGTTGGCCGTCGCGGACCGGGTTCGCTCGGGCTTTCTCGGCACCCAGTACCTCGCGCGGGTCAGCCGCAGCGCTTCGTTCTGGCATCCCAGTCATCCGCTTCAGGCCCATTGGATGTACGACCGCGAGCAGGGTGGCGGCTACTTGGCCGGAATGCTGGTGCACGATCTGGACTTCCTGTGCAGCCTGCTCGGCCGCCCCGTCTCGGTCTGCGCCGAGGTGCGCATCAGTGAACCCACGCGCGAACTGCCCGACGGCGGGACCCTGCACGTCACCGCCGACGACACCGCGGCGCTGCTGATGCGGATGGACTCCGGGGTGACCGTCATCCTGAGCCTCTCGGTGATGGGCGCGCACGCCGACCACTACCGCCTCGAACTGTTCGGGTCCGACGGGACCATCATCGGCGACGGTGACTTGCGTTCCGCGGCATATAGTCTCGGCGCTGCCACCGATGACGGGCTGAGCCCGCTGACGGTCGACGAGCGCGAGCCCGCGCACCCGGAACGGCTGCCCGGCGGGCTGGCGGGCCATGCGAGCCGGGCGATGGCGCTGATGCTGCAGGACTGGCTGCCCGCGTTCGACGGCGGACCGAGCGGCGCGGCCACCTTCGAGGACGGCCTGCTGTCGCTCGCGGTGATCGACGCCGCGCATCGCTCCGCCGCGGGTGGTGGCTGGGAGCCGGTCTGCGCCTGATCGGGCGCCGAAACAGGTAACGGTTACGCACGTAAAGATGCGCATGTGCTCGCGGGTCGGCAGCACGCAACCGAAGACGTCGATCAGGCGGCGCCGCATGTGATCGACGTCGAGGTGATGGGGGTCGTCCGAGCCCAGTGCATACGGGGGCGGCTGGACGGCACGGCGGCGGGACAGGCCGTCGCGGACCTGCGCGATTGGCCGGGCGAGCGTTTCGGGCACCGTTGGCTGCTGGAGGTCAGCTCAGCCGGTAGTGAGCTGGATCACAATCGCCGATGTCCTGTCACAAACCGGTCGGCACCGGGGTCTCAAGGGCATGACTGATCACAACACGAACACCAAGGTCGTTGTCATCGGCGGCGGCTACGCCGGAACCCTGGCAGCCAACCGTCTCGGCGCCGGGGACGCCGTCGTGTCGTCGGCCCAGCCGCTGCGGATGTGCTGCGCTGCCGCAGGATCCACGGCCGCCGCGGCAGCCGACACAGTGCTGAGCCGCATCGCCGGCGTCCGGGCTGCCCGGTTCGGCCTGGCGTACGTGGGTTCCAACGTCGGTCTGGGCCGGCGGGCAGCCCGATTCCAGTTCACCCGTAGGGACGACACGCCCGTGAACGTCTACTTCGGCGGCCGGATCGGCGGCCGCATCGCCGCGTCGATCAAGGAGGCTGTCGCCAAGGGCACGTTGTGGGGCATCCGGCGCGAGGCACGCAAGCCCGGTTCGACCCGCTGGCCCAAGGGCGGCCCGCGACCCGAGCAGCCAGTGCTCGAACCCGAGGCGGCCACGAACCCGTGACCACCGGTTCGAGCGCCGACGAGCATGCCGAGCGGTTCACGCTACTGCGGCCGCTGCTGTTCACGATCGTCTACGAAATCCTCGGTTCGGCAACCGAATCCGACGACGTGCTGCAGGACAGCTATCTGCGGTGGGCTCACGTGGACCTCGCGACGGTGCGCGACAGCAAGTCGTATCTGGCGCAACTGGTGACCCGGCAGGCACTCAAGGCGCTGCGGGCCGGCGCCCGCCGTCGCGAGGACTACATCGGCCCGTGGCTGCCCGAACCGCTGCTGCTCGACGCTCGCGATGCCTCAACGGATGTGGTGCTCGCCGAGTCGGTGTCGATGGCCATGCTGGTGCTACTCGAAACGCTCACCCCGGACGAGCGGGCGGTGTTCGTCCTGCGGGAGGTGTTCGGCTTCGACTACGACGAAATCGCCGGCGCGGTCGGCAAATCCGTCGGCGCGGTGCGTCAGGTGGCGCACCGCGCCCGCGAACACGTGCAGGCGCGGCGCAAGCGCTTCGGGCCCGTCGACTCGAGGCAGACCGCCGAGATCACCAAGCAATTCCTGACCGCGGCGGCCACCGGCGACATGGACGGACTGCTCTCGATGCTCGCACCGGACGCGACATGGACCACCGACAGCGGCGGCGAGGTCAAGGCGATTCGAAGGCCGGTGGTGGGCGCCAAGAAGGTGGCGGCTTTCCTCGTCAGCTTCTTCCGGGTGGCACCGCAGCGCGTGCCAGACATTCGGTTCGAGACGGCGACCTACAACAACGCGCCGGCGGTCATCGTCTACAGCGGCGACCACGTGGAAGGCGTGTTCCTGGTCGAGGTGATCGACGGCAAGATCACCAACTTCTACGCCATCGCCAACCCGGGCAAGCTGGCCGGGATCATGGTCGCGCGGACGATCAGCCGCTAGCTTTCCCGAGTGCCCGGCGCACTCGCGCCTCGCTCCTAGTCAGCCGAGTGACGCCTCGCCAGGCGGGTAGATCAATACACCGCGGATGTTGGCACCCGCGTGCATGTCGGCGTAGCCGTCGTTGACCTTCTCCAGCGGGTAGGTGCGGGTGACCATGGCGTCGAGGTCCACTTGCCCGGCGCTGGAGAGCTCCAGGATCTTCGGGATGTCGGCTCGCGGATTGCCCGAGCCGTACAGCGTCCCGATGATCTGCTTCTCGGTCAGCGTCAGATCCATCAGGTTGGCCCGGATCTCCCGTTCGAGCATCGGGTGGATGTTGGTGACCACCAGCTTGCCGCGCTTGGCCGTCATGGCCAGCGCCTGACCGACCAGTTGACCGTCGCCGACTCCCATCGCGCAGATGAACTTGTCGACGCCCCGGTCCCAGGTAGCTTCGGCGACAACGCCTTTCGCTTCGTTCCAGTCCGCCGCAGTGTGGGTGGCGCCCATCTTCACGGCCTCGGCCCGCTTGTACTCCGAAGGATCGATGACGGTGATGGTGCGGGCGCCGGCCAGGCGGGCACCCTGCACCGCCGCGGCGCCGATGCCACCGACTCCTGCGATGGCCACCGTGTCACCCGGTCGAACATCCGCGGCGTAGACGGCCGACCCCCACCCGGTGATGAAACCGCAGCCGAGCAGGCACGCCGTCTCCAGCCGGTAGTGCTCCGGGATCTTGACGCAACTGGCCTCGTGAACGACGGTGTGGTGCGCGAACGAACCGACTCCGCAGGCCAGCGCAAGGTCACCGCCACCTTGCCCATCGATGAGGTGATGGCGGGCAGTGCCGTCGTGAATTTGCATGCCGGAGTAGATCTTTGCGCCAAGGTCGCACAGGCTCTGATGGCCCGTCGAGCACGATGGACACCGACCGCAAGACGGGATGAAGCTGAACACCACGTGGTCGCCGGGCACCAGCCACGACACGTGGTCGCCGACGGCCTTCACCACGCCTGCGCCCTCGTGCCCCCCGATGCAGGGCAGCCGGATGGGCATGTCACCGGTCACGAGATGGTCGTCTGAGTGGCACATGCCCGAGGCGTGCAACTCCACGAGCACCTCGGTCGCCTTCGGCTGGTCGAGCTCGATGGTCTCGATCGACCACGGCGTGTTGCGTTCGAACAGCACCGCTGCTTGCGTCTGCACTGAGATTCCTTCCAGCCCTTAACGAATGATCGCTTGATGTTCGACGAAGCCTGCGATGCCCTCGGGGCCGCCCTCGCGGCCGATGCCGGACTGCTTGAAGCCGCCGAACGGACTACCGAAGTCGAGCACGGCGGTCGAATTGACCGCGATGGACCCGGCCTGCAGGCGGCCCGCGACCGCAGCCGCGCGCTCCGTATCGGCGGACCACACTGCGCCGACCAACCCGTATCGGGAGTCGTTGGCGATGGCTACCGCCTCGGCGGCCTCGTCACGGCCCGCGTCGTCGTATGCGACGACGACCGCGACCGGACCAAACACCTCCTCGCGCGCGATCTCCATGTCGTTGGTCGCCTCGACGAGTGCCGGGGCGACGAACCAGCCCGGCAGGTCTGGACGTTGGCCGCCCGTCAGCAGGGTGGCGCCGTCGTCCCGCGCCCGCGCCAGGAACCCCTCCACCCTGTCGCGCGCGGCCTCGTTGATGACCGGGCCGATGTCCGTCGCCCGGTCGGCGGGATCGCCGACGGTCAACGCGGATACTGCGGCGGTCAATGCGGTGACGAACTCGTCGTAGCGGCTGCGCGGCAACAGGATTCGCGTGAGCGCCGCGCACAGCTGACCGTTGTTGCCCATCGCGCCGCCGACCAGTCCGGCCACCGTGGTCTCCAGCGGTGCGTCGGGGAGCACGATGGCCGCGGACTTGCCGCCGAGTTCGGTGCTGCAGCGACGGATGCGGGATCCGCACGACGCGGCGATGCGGGCGCCCACCGCCGTCGATCCGGTGAAGCTGATCTTGTCCACACCTGGGTGCTCGGTGAGCAGTTCGCCAGTCGCGGTGCCGCCGTTGACGATGTTGACCACGCCGTCGGGGATCCCCGCTTCCTCGATGGCCTCCATCAGCGCGCCGAATTCCAGCGGAGCATCGGGCGCGGGCTTGAGCACCACCGTGCAGCCTGCGGCCAGCGCGGGACCGAGTTTCAGCGCGGCGATGAACAGCGGCGTGTTCCACGGGACGATCGCACCGACCACGCCGACAGCTACCTGACGTACCTGCACCGTCCCGCCCGTCATCGAGGGACGGGTGGCGGAGAACGGATAATCCGGGGTGATGGCGGCGTAGGCGCGCAGCACGCCGACCGCCGTGATGACCTGGCCGAAGGTGCTCCAGGAGCGGGGCGAACCGATCTCCGCGGTGGTCAGGTCGGCCAGCTCGCGCTTGCGGGCGTTGAGTGCGTCGGCCAGTCGGCCCAGTGCGGCACCGCGGTCGGCGGGGGAGGTCTGGCCCCACGACGGCAACGCGGTGCGGGCGCCCGCGACGGCGGCGTCCACCTCGTCACGCCCCGCGATACCCACGGTGCCGAGCAGTTCGCCGGTCGTCGGGGACCTCACGTCCAGTCTCTCGGCGAGCGCCCCTGCCATCCACTTGCCCGCGACATAGCTCGCCGTCAACTCGACCATGGGGCCGATTCTGGCAGCATTGTCATCTTTGGACAAGCGCCTCAGTTGTGGTGGAGCCGTATTTCGGTTTCGGTCCTGGACTTTTTCTGACACTATTGGTCACTATGAGCGTAGCGCCGGACAGCGACGTCGACCCGAGTACGGGACAGCCGTGGGAGGTGGTCGTCGAGCGCGGCAAGATCGCCGAGTTCGCCGATGCCATGCTCTGCGCCGATCCGGCCTTCCGCGGTCCCGACGCCATCATCCCGCCGACGTTTCTCACCAGCGCCGCGCGCTGGGCGCCCGCTGGCGTACGGGTCGCCGTCGGCTTCGACCGCAAGCGCCTGTTGCACGGGGAGCAGGAGTACGTCTTTCACGGCGACCTGCCTGCGGCAGGCGACGTGCTCACTGCGCAGGAGCGGATCGTCGACCGGTTCTCCAAACCGGGCAAGCGGGGAGGCGAGCTGCGGTTCGCGACCGTCGTCACCGAATACCGCGACGCGGGCGGGGAGTTGGTGGCCGAGGCAAAGGCCACCTTCATCGAGACGGCGCCCAAGCAATGACCGCCACCACCGCACTGGGCGTGGGCACGCAGGCGCCGCCGCGCGACTTCGGGCCGCTGACCCGTCAGATGCTCGTCCGCTATGCAGGGGCGTCCGGGGACCTCAACCCCATGCACTACGACGACGAATTCGCGCGGTCCGCGGGCTACCCCTCGGTCTTCGCGCAGGGCATGTTCTCGGCGGCGTTGCTGGCCGGATTCGCCACCGATTGGCTTGGCTCGGGCGGCGTGCGCCGCTTCGGAGTGCGTTTCCGCGAGCAGGTCTGGCCCGGTGACGTGCTGACCTGCTCCGGCGTCGTCGCCGCCGTCGTCGAGGAATCGGACGGCGACCGATTGACCGTGGAGCTGACCGCCACCCGTCAGACCGGCGGCATCGCGATCACCGGCAACGCGGAGTTCCTCATCCCTCGAAACGCGGCTGGGCACCACGCGGCCGGCGCGGCTGGGCCATAGGCTGAAACGACCATGTCCGAAGCCTCGATCGTCCGCCGGGCCAGTTACGGCCCCTCCAGCCCCGCCATCGGTGCCCGCGGCGCCAGCACCAGGGTTCGGATCACCGAGGTCTCGCTGGACCTGTTCGGGCGGCTCGGCTACTTCGACACGTCGGTCGACGCGATCGCCAAGGCTGCCGGGGTCTCCCGGGCCACGCTGTATCAGTACTTCAAGGGCAAGGACGAGATCTTCCTCGAGCTGCTCAACGAGTGCGGCAGCGCCTTGTTCCGGGTCGCTCGACGCATCGGTCCACTCGGGCCCGACGAGGTCGGCTTCGACAATCTGAACTGGTGGCTGGGCGAGTGGAGTTGGGTCTTCGAGAAGTACTCGACGATGTTCGTGCAGTGGACGGCCATCGCGTCGTCGGACACGAAGGTGCGTCCCGAGATCACCCGCTTCGTGCGCAGTTACAACCACCGCGTCGCCGAACGACTGGCCGCCTCGGGCTTGCAGGGCATCGACCCCGAGGTCGCCGCCATGACGATGACCGCCCTCGTGCACCGCATCAACCTGTTCGTGCACACCGACCGCGACTACGGCCGTAGCGCGAAGGATGCGGTCGACACGCTGTCGGTGTTCCTTCAGCTGGCGTTGTTCCCCGATACGCCTCCGTCGGTGCTGACGTCGTTGCGGCTGCACGCCAGCGCGGACCCGGTCGCCGACGTGGACGCGGTCGAGGTGCCAGCGGCTCCGGACACCGCCGGCCTGTCGGTCACCGAGCGCACCGCCACCCTGAGCAAGCGGGCCGTGGCCACCGTGGCCGCGCTGGCCGACGCGGGCGCCGCGCAGTTCCGTGCGCACGGCTACCGCAGCACCAGCGTTGACGACATCGTCGAAGCCGCCGACGTCGCGCGGGGGACCTTCTACAAGTACTTCAGCGACAAGCAGGATCTGCTCGCGGCCATCGGCGCCGAGATCTACGGGGCCGGATTGATTTTCGCCGATCGGGTCGCGGACGTCGACCCCGTGGCCGACGAGGCGACGCTGCAGCAATGGCTGGCCACCTACGTCGAGTTCTACGACCGTTACTCGGGGTGCATCGACGCGTGGGCCGAGGGCACCACCGACGACCCCACGATCGTCGGCATCGGTGAGCACGGCCAGGTGATGATGGACATCGGCGCGGCCCGAATGCTGATTCGCCGACCCGGTCCCTAGCCGTTCGACCCCGTGGTATCTGCGTTGATCCTCCGCGCCCTCGTCACCCGAGTGCCGCAGGCCGCACTCGACATGCCAGAGCCCATGGGAGGCGACGAGGTCGTCGAATTGCTGATGACGTGCATCAGGCGCGGGTTCTTCGGCCGCGCAACGTAGTTCAAGCTATCCCGTCGTGATGCCCGCAGTGACGAGGTCGTCGATCTGCGGCGTCGAATACCCCAACTCGCTCAAGATCTTTCGGCTGTGCGCACCCAGGGCGGGCACGTCTCCCATCATCGGTTCGACGCCGGCCAGGGAGGCGGGCGGGCGCAGCGCGTCTGCGGGGCCGCCTGGCGTCTGAACCTCGTGCCACCGGTCGCGGCCGGCGAGCACCGGATGCTGCCACAGCTGCTCTACGTCGTTCATCCGGGCATGGGCCACGCCCGCGCGATCCAGGAGTTGCTCGAGTTCGTCGCCGCGAAGCCGGGCGACCGCGGCGGTGATGATCGACTCCAACTCGTCGCGGTGCGCGACCCGATCGGGGTTGGAGGCGAATCGGATGTCGGCCGCGAGATCGGCGCTCTCCAAGACGATTTCGCAGAGGCGCTGCCATTCGGGCGGATTCTGCACGGCAAGCAACACCGTGGTGCCGTCACCCGCGGTGAACGGACCATACGGCGCGATCGTCGGATGCCGGGCCCCAGTGCGGGCCGGGGGAGCCGCGCCGTAGTGCCCGTAGTAGAGCGGCTGGGACATCCACTCCACCAGCGCGTCGAACAACGACACCGACACCGGCCGCGAAACACCAGTAGTGGCGCGCGAATACAGTGCGGTGAGCACTCCGGAGAACGTGAACATGCCTGCGGCGACGTCGGCGATCGATACGCCGGTGCGTGCCACCTCGGTGGGTGATCCCGTCACCGACAGCAACCCGGCCTCGGCCTGGACCAGCAGGTCGTAGGCCTTGCGGTCGCGCCACGGGCCGTCCTGGCCGTAACCACTGATCGTGGCGGTGATGACCCGTGGATGTTCTTGGCTCACGGTGTCGGCGTCGAGGCCCATTCGGGCTGCGGCGCCGGGCCCAAGGTTCTGCACCAGCACGTCGGCGTCGTCGAGCAGTCCGTGTACGGCGCGTCGGCCCTCGGCTTGCTTGAGGTCCAGGGTCAAGGACTCCTTGCCGCGGTTGAGCCAGACGAAGTAACTCGACTCGCCGTGTACCGCATGGTCATAGCCACGAGCGAAGTCGCCGCCCTGCGGACGCTCGACCTTGATCACCCGTGCGCCGAGATCGGCGAGTTGACGGGTCGCATACGGGGCGGCGACCGCCTGCTCGAGGCTCACGACGGTGATGTCCGCCAGCGGCGCATCGGTCATCGGTCGACTCCTAGAAATGGTGACGGTTATGTCAGATAAAAATTGGCCATGTGCTGAATATCGGCCAAGGCATGGAGATGGAACGTGCACATCATGTCAGATTAGCGCTACGCTGAGTCGCGTGGATGATGCCTCCCCGCCAGCGTCGGCGGGCCCCCTGGCTGGCGTCAAGGTCATCGAACTGGCTGGCATGGGCCCCGGGCCACACGCTGCCATGCTGCTCGCCGACCTCGGCGCCGAGGTGGTGCGGGTACAGCGGCCAGCGGCCAAGACTGGCGGTGCGCAGCTACGCGGCCGCCGGATCGTGGCGGCGGATCTCAAGGATCCCGGCGATCTGGACCGGGTCCGCGAACTGATCGACCAGGCCGACGTCCTCCTCGAGGGATTCCGCCCCGGGGTCACCGAACGGCTCGGCCTGGGACCCGACGAATGCCAGCGCCGAAACCCCGGTCTGGTGTACACCCGCATCACTGGCTGGGGGCAGACCGGCCCTCGCGCGCAGCAGGCCGGCCATGACATCAACTACGTCGGCCTCACCGGGCTGCTGCACACGATGGGCGCAGCGGACCGCCCGCCCGCGCCGCCATTGAACCTCGTCGGCGACTACGGCGGCGGCTCGTTGTTCGCCGTTGTCGGCGTGCTCGCCGCACTCCTTGAACGGCACGCGTCCGGGCGCGGCCAGGTGATCGACGCGGCAATCGTCAACGGTGCGCCGGTGCTGGGCCACGTGCTGTGGGCGATGCGCGCCGATGGTCGATGGTCGGATGAGCGGGGAGCCAACGTCTTCGACGGCTCCGCGCCGTTCTACTGCACGTACGAGTGCGCGGACGGCGGCTACGTCGCGGTGGGTGCGCTCGAGCCGGAGTTCTTCGCCGAGCTGCTGCGACTGCTGGAGCTCGACGCGACCGCACTGGGGCCGCAGCGGGACCGCGACGGGTGGCCCGCGATGCGCCATGCACTGTCGGAGAAGTTCCGTCAGCACGCTCGTGACCACTGGGGGCGAGTGTTCGCGGACGGCGACGCATGTGTCACGCCGGTGCTCACCATCACGGAGGCGATGGATGATCCACAGTTGCAGAGCCGCAACGTATTCGTCGACGTCGACGGCGTCCGTCAGCCTGCGCCCGCACCGCTGTTCTCGCGAACTCCTGCACCGCCGCCAGCGCCCGCGCACACCGACTCGGTCAAGCCGACGTGGCGACCGCCATCCCGGTGATCCATTCGGGCACAGGCTCGTAGACCAACGGCGCGACGGGCCGACCGCCCCCCGCGGCACCCGCGGCGAGCCAGGTGCGGACTTCGTTGGCACCCGCGCCCGCCCGAACGTGCGCAGTGTCGACGAGTCGAACCAGCGCCTCCACATCCCAGATGGACATCGCGTCCAACACCTCGGCGTCCCAATCGGGCCGAATCTTGTTGCGCGCGTCCGCCATGCCCTCGGAGATGATACGCGCGCGGTCCTCGTCGCTCAGGTCGTAGGCATCGACCTCGAGGCTCGGTGGCGAATGAGACAGCCCTCCGGTGCCGATCACGAGCACCCGCTCGTCGAGGCCGTCGAGGAACCGGCCGAGCTCCCTTCCGAAGTCGGCGACCCGGCGACCCAGGGGAAGGGGCGCCGTCGCGCAGTTGACGGGCACCGGGATGACCGGCTTGGCCGCCAGCTCGCCGACGAGATCCCGAATGGGTTGGGCGAAGGCGTGATCCAACTCGATGTCGCGGCATGCTGCGACATCGAAGCCAGCCGACAGCAGGTGCTCGCAGAGTCTCCGGGCCAGGCCGGAGGGGACGTCGAGTGCCCCGGCGGGATGGCCGCCCTCGGCCAGGATCGACGCGGATATCGCGACGCCGAACGCGGGCACCACATGGCGGAACGCCCGCCGATGGTCTCCGCCGAATACGACCACCACGTCGGGGTCGAACCGCTGGACGCGCTCGGCTGCCGCTGTTAGTGCTGAGCGGAAGCGGCGCCCGAACGCGTGCTCGACGTCGCGCTCCTTGCCCGGACTGTGGCTCGCGCAGACCACCAGCCGTTCTGACGTCACGTCCATACCTCCGGTAGAAGTGACACTAATGTTAGATGAGCCGGGCACCCGTTAGGAACCCGCCTCGGTTGCTGCCCGGGGAAGCCCAAGGAAGGTGGATCGCCATGTCGCTCGGACAGCAGGCCCACTCGACGCGCCGCTGGGCGGCGGTCGCGGCGGCGTCGGCCGGGATCGTCGCCACCGTCAACGGATACCGACCCCTGTCCAACCGCGGCTTGTCGTCGGTGCTCGCACTCGCGGACGGCCTCGCCACCAGCGAGTTGCCGCTGCAGACACTATTGGCGCAATCCGGTGCGGTGGGACTTCTGGCCACCGTCGCGCCGCCACGGACTCGCCAGGTGGTCGGGGTGCTCTGGGCGGCTTCGGCTCTGGGGCTGCTTGGACTGAACCGAGTGGGTCGGCGCGCCGATGGGCCGCTGTGCGCATCCCTCGACGAAGGCTTGGGGACCGATCGTCGTACCGACTCGACGGGCCTGTGGGAGCGGCCGACCTCGAGCGAGGGCCTGGCCAAGCGCCTTGGCGTGGTGCGGATGGCGCGGGTGTACCGCGACTACGCCCACGACGCCGACATCCCTTACGGCCCGCACGGCGCCGCCAACCACCTCGACGTCTGGCGGCGTCCCGACCTCGATCACGCCGGACGTGCGCCAGTCCTGCTGCAGATCCCCGGTGGCGCGTGGGCGTCGGGCAACAAACGCGGGCAGGCACATCCGCTGATGAGCCATCTGACGGAGCTCGGGTGGATCTGTGTGGCGATCAACTATCGGCTGAGCCCAAAGAGCACATGGCCGGACCACATCGTCGACGTCAAACGGGCGATCAGCTGGGTGAAGGACCACATCGCCGACTACGGCGGAGATCCGGACTTCGTCGCGCTCACCGGTGGGTCGGCGGGTGGTCATCTGTCGGCGTTGGCTGCCTTGACGGCCAACGACGGTCGGCTACAGCCCGGCTTCGAAGAGGCCGACACGTCCGTGCAGGCGGCCGTCCCGTTCTATGGTGTCTACGACTTCACCCGAACCGACCGTGCGTTGCACTCGATGATGGTGCCGTTCCTGGAACGCCTCGTCGTCAAGGAGCGGCGCGCCGACGTGCCCGACGCCTTTGCCGCCGCGTCACCGATCACGCACGTCAGTGCTCAGGCCCCGCCCTTCTTCGTCCTGCATGGGCGCAACGACTCGTTCATCCCCGTCGAGCAGGCGCGCAGCTTCGTCGCACGCCTCGGCGCCGTCAGTGTCGAGCCGGTGGTCTACGCCGAATTGCCTTTCGCTCAGCACGCTTTCGACACCTTCGGCTCGGCGCGCGCCGCGCACGCCGCGGTGGCGGTGGAGCAGTTCCTCGCCGAGGTCTACTCCAGACGCGTCACACCTTGATGACGATGCCCTGCGTCAACGCCACCATGACGCCGAGGATCACGAGAAATGCGACGCATCCCGCGAGCAGCCGGACGGTTTCCTTCTTCAGCGCTTCGCTGGTCTGTGGCGGAAGGAAGAACTCGGCGGGCAGATCTTTCATGCTGGAAAATTCCTTCGGGTCATGGAATGAAGGGGCTGTCGGCGCCGGTCGCCAAGCGCATCACCACGAGCGGGACGACCAGCAACACGAAGAAGCTGACCTGGAAGACGACGAACCAGGCGCCCAGTCGCATGAGTTCGAACCGCCATCGCGGGATGGTGACTTCGTAGTTGAGGTGGTCGTCGAACTCCTGTTGCTTGGTCAGCCGCACCTGCTCGGTGGCGACCGCAACGGTGCCTGCCGTGGTGGCGAGTTCGGGTGGCAGAGGCGATGTCTTCGGCACGGTGAAGCGATCCAGTCGGCAGAACCGCTCGAAGTGATTGAGCCCGCGGATCGGTGGCTTGCCTGCCCAGTACGCGATCAGGTTGGGCCACACGCACATGATGCCGATGGTCCAGAGCAGCGTGATGCGACCACCGTTGCCCCACTCGAGCACGGGCCCGATGCCGGGATCGTAGGTCCACCAGCCCATCGCCGTAGCCGTGCCCTCGACCACGAAGTCCCAGATGTAGTTGACCGGGATGGCAAGTACTACCATCGATTTGAGCATGCTCCAGCCGAACTTCGAGGCGACCCATTGGCTCAGCCACAACACCAGGAGCGCGTGTACGCCCCAGTAGACCGCGTAGGCGAAGGGCATGAACAGGGGATCGTGCGGCGTCTTGAGCGGCAGCCAGTCGAGTAGGTGGTGTTGAGCGAAGGCGGGACTGTAGAACAGCATCTGGCCCCAATCGCCGATGGTCTCCATCCAATACACGGCGAGGCTGTTGAACAGGAACAGGAAGCCCCAGGTCAGGCGGCGCCGCCGAATTGCGTCGGCGATCGCCAGCACGATGAAGATGCTGCCCGCGATCGGGATGACCCAGTTGAAGAACCACACCCCGGACGGTTCGAGGGTGGCTGGGGGTGTCAAGTCCGACGCGGCCAAGAGCATCGTTTGCCTCTCACTGTTCATGTGACCCAGATCATTCTTACTTGTGTAACCTAGTTCACCACATGTCAGTTGTCACCAGAATCTGGAGGCTGTCGCTTGACCGTCAACTGGCCGGGCCTGCAGGCTCCGGAGAACACCGACGCGGCATTTCGTCGGGCGTGTGCGGCCGTCGACGACCTCGAGACCGCGACGCTGATGAATCAGCTGTACAGCTAGCAGCATTCCGACGCGACCGTTGACACTGTGACAGTGAACTGTCATGTTTAGTAAGTCTTCGC
>JAOPVI010000168.1 GCA_025966225.1 Mycobacterium sp.
GCGCCGCCGACGCCGTCTTCGGAGTTCTCGCCGTAGAGCCGGGCATCGGCGATCCCGGCTTCGTGCAACTGCTCGACGCGCTGCTGCGCCCGTTCCCGCAGCTCTGACAGCTCACCGAACTGGATCGAATCGGTCGGACACGCCTTGGCGCAGGCCGGCTCCAACCCATCGCCGAGGCGGTCGTAGCACAGCGTGCACTTCCAGACCCTGCCGTCGTCCTGGCGCTGATCGATCACTCCGTACGGGCAGGCGGGCACGCAATATCCGCAGCCGTTGCAGATGTCCTCCTGAACGACCACCGTGCCGAACTCCGTGCGGAACAACGCGCCCGTCGGACAGACGTCGAGGCACGCCGCATGTGTGCAGTGTTTGCAGACGTCCGAGGACATCAGCCACCGGAAATCGCCGCGGTCAGCTTCAGCTCGATCATCTGATCCTCTGAAGGACGGCATCGGAAGTTCCACGGCCGCAGCAGCGGCTGGCGTCTGCCCGCCAAGTGGCTTGCGTTGCTCGATGAACGCAACGTGCCGCCAGGTATCGGCGCTCAGACCGCCAGTGTTGTCGTAGGAGGTACCCGTAAACGTGAGCCCGTCCTCCGGCACCATGTTCCACTCCTTGCACGCCACTTCGCAGGCCTTGCAGCCGATGCATACCGTGGTGTCGGTGAAGAAGCCGACACGCGGAGTCGCCTGTTCGTGCTCCCGGTCGACATAGCCTCCGTCGTGCGGCGGATCGGCGGCCGTCAGCAGCGCGCGAATGTCGAATCTCTCGAATCCCATTGCCTCACACCTCCGTACCCGTTTTGTCGGAGATCCCGGCCCGGTGCTGGTACTCGGCGACTAGCTCGTTGGCGGCGGCCCCGCGCGGGCGACGTCCGGCCACGATGTCCGCGGTGAATGCCTTGACCTCTTGTATGTGCGAGCTGGGATCGAGCACGATCGCCGACAGTTCGTTGGCCGCATCACCGGTGCTGACGCCGTTGGGTCCCCAGTGGTAGGGCAGGCCGATTTGATGCACCACTTGCGATCCAAGTTGAAGCGGCACAATGCGATCCGTCACCAGCACCCGAGTTTCGATGGCGCCGCGGGGGCTGATGATCGTCGCCCATCCGCTGTTCTCCAGACCGCGCTCCGCGGCCAGTTCCGGCGAAACCTCACAGAACAGTTCCGGCTGCAGCTCCGCAAGATAGGGCGTCCAGCGCGACATGCCACCGGCGGTGAAGTGTTCGGTGAGCCGGTAGGTCGTGACGACGAACGGATAGACCCGACTCTCCGCGCTGGCAGCATCGGGTGCGTATCGGTTGTTTTTGCCGGGGAACAACATTCGACCGGGATTTCTTTGTTGGCCAGGATAGATCGCGTTGGGCACCGCGGAGTCCTGAGGCTCGTAGTGCGCCGGCAGCGGCCCGTCGGCCACCCCCGCCGGGGTATAGAGCCAGGCCTTGCCGTCGGCCTGCATGATGAACGGGTCGATGCCCGAGAGCGCGGCGACACCGGTCGCGTCGTCGGACGGCCGGTACTGCGGCGATTTCGTCGGCTCGAAGTCAGGGACGTCGTAGCCGGTCCACTTCTGGCCCTGTTCGTTCCACCAGACCAGCTTCTTGCGCTCGCTCCACGGTGTTCCGTCCGGAGCCGCCGATGCCCGGTTGTAGAGGATCCGACGGTTGGCCGGCCACGACCACGCCCATTCGGCGGCGATCCAGTCCTGTTCGGTGTGCGGCTTGCGCCGGGCCGCCTGGTTGACACCGTCCTGGTACACCCCGCAATAGATCCAGCAACCGCAACGGGTGCTGCCGTCGTTTCGCAGTTGGGTGTAGGCGGTCAGCGGGTTTCCGTCAGCGTCGTGGCCGTTGATCTCGGCCAATACCGCTTCGGCGTCCGGCTCGTCGATCGCACCGATCGTCGGATAGTCCCACGTGAGGTCAAGAATCGGTCGGTCGCGGGAATCGGCAGAGCCGGCGAGCTTCTTCCTGATGATGCGGCCCAGGTGATACATGAACCACAGGTCGCTGCGGGCGTCGCCTGACGGCGGCACGGCCTGGTCGTGCCACTGCAACGTCCGGTTGGTGTTGGTGAAGCTGCCCGACTTCTCCGTGTGCGCGGCCGCGGGGAAGAAGAAGACCTCGGTGTCGACGTCGTCGGTGCGCAATTCGCCGGTCTCGATTTCGGGCCCGTCCTTCCACCAGGTGGCGCTTTCGATCAAGGAGAAGTCGCGCACCACCAGCCAGTCCAGATTCGCCATCCCAAGGCGCTGCGTCTTGGCGTTCGCTGACCCGACCGCCGGATTCTCCCCGAGCAGGAAGTAGCCCCTGCAGCGCCCGGCCATTTGCTCGAAGACGGTGTCGTAGGTGCTGTGGGATCCCGTCAATCGCGGCAGGTAGTCGAAGGCGAAGTCGTTGTCGGCGTTCGCCGCGTCGCCCCACCACGCCTTGAGCAGGCTGACGAAGTAGGAGTCCATCTCCGACCAGAAGCCCTTGCGGGCGGCGTCGGCCGCGATGAAGTCCTCCCGATTCTGCTGGTGAGCGGCATGGGGCATCGGAATGTATCCGGGTAGCAGGTTGAACAAGGTCGGGATGTCGCTGGAGCCTTGGATGCTGGCGTGCCCGCGCAGTGCCTGGATGCCGCCACCGGGGCGCCCGATGTTGCCGAGCAGCAATTGCAGGATGCAGGCCGTGCGGATGTACTGCGAACCGGTGCTGTGCTGAGTCCAGCCCACGGCATAGACGAATTCGCTGGTGCGTTCGGGCCCGGAGTTCTCTGCGAGGTGCCGGCAAACCTGGGCGAAGGTGTCCGGCGCGATGCCACACACCTCTGCCACCATTTGCGGTGTGTAGCGGGCGAAGTGACGTTTGAGCACCTGGAACACCGAGCGTGGGTGTTGCAGGGTCTCGTCGCGTTGCGGCGTGCCTTCCATCGCGGCGCCCCCGGAGCCGTGTTGCTCGCCGCGGCCGCTGGACCCCCCGGTCGGCCCACCCCGTTCCCCGGACGCCGACACCACCGACATGCCGTCGTACTGCCAGGACGCCGTCGAATACTTGTGTTCTTCGGCATCGAATCCGACGAAAAGCCCGTCGAGTTCCTCGCTGTCCTCGTAGTCCTCGGTCACCAGGGTGGCCGCGTTGGTGTAGTTCACCACGTACTCGCGGAAGTACTTGTTCTCGCTCAGCACGTAATTGATGATTCCGCCGAGGAAGGCGATGTCGGTGCCTGCCCGGATCGGCACGTGCAGATCGGCGAGCGCACTGGTGCGGGTGAACCGTGGATCGACGTGGATGACCACTGCCCCACGGGCTTTGGCCTCCATCACCCATTGGAAGCCGACGGGATGACATTCGGCGAAGTTGGAGCCCTCGATGATGATGCAGTCGGAGTGTTGGAGGTCCTGGAGAAACGTCGTCGCGCCACCGCGACCGAACGACGCACCGAGTCCGACGACCGTCGAGCTGTGACATACCCTGGCCTGATTCTCGATCTGCACGACGCCCAGCGCCGTCAGCAATTTCTTGATCAGATAGTTCTCTTCGTTGTCCAGTGTCGCCCCGCCCAGGCTGGCGATGCCCATCGTCCTGGCCGTGCGGGCCCCGTCGACCTCTTCCTCCCAGTGCTGGCTGCGCGTCGCGATCACCCGGTCGGCCACCATCTCCATGGCATCCGTCAGAGAAATCCGCTGCCAGTCGCTGGCTTTCGCGGGCCGGTAGAGCACTTGATCGCGCCGCGCCGGGCCTGTGGTCAGTTGCAAGGTGGCTGCACCCTTGGGGCACAGCCGACCGCGACTGATCGGCGAGTCCGGATTTCCTTCGATCTGGATGACCTTTTCGTCGCGCACGTACACGTTCTGAGCGCACCCCACGGCGCAGTACGGACATATCGAACTCACGACGCGGTCGGCATCGGAGATGCGTGCGCGCAGCGTACGACTCCGCCGGGATTGCGCGGCGGCCGCCTTGCCGGTCAGGTCAGACGTCGCGAGTTGGCGGTACACCGGCCAGTTCTCGATCCACCGCCGTAAGCCCATCCGTGCTCCTTCGCCGATTACCAGGTCGTGGAGAAGGGCTCGGTGCACGCCCGCCTCTGGCGCCTCCACCCTCGGCCCGAGGGGCCAATACCCCCGTGGCGACCGGTCAAAACGTTCTTGACGACGTTTGGGACATGGCCGACGGACTAGTCGCGGCGACAACCTGGACAGGCGAACACGGCGTTGACGCTCGCGCGGTAACCTAGATGATCCTCAAGCTTGCGAGCAGCACCAGGAAGGCTGCCGCGAACGGGTTGTCGTCCGTCTCGTCGCGCACCTGGCTCCAGTCCACTCGTTCACGCACGGCCCGCACGGCCGGTAGCAGTGTTGCGAAATCGCAGTAGTGTTCGTTCAGCGAACGCAGTTTCACCGTCACCACCGACGTCGGCGACAGCACGGGCATGTCGATGGCCAGTACCTGATGAACCTCCGCCCCCGCCAGCGTCGCGGTGTCCACCGGCACGCCGTTGAGCCGGTGCAAGACATCGACGACGGCTCCGTCGAGCGCGGCCTTGAACAGCCAATCCTCGGGCGGGCGGGTGATGTCGAACCCCGCCTTGCCCAGGCTCGCCGCAGCCGCGGCGGCGTCGACCTCGGCCACCACGAGATCGACGTCGTGCACTGGTTCGGGACCGCCGTCGACCCACAGCGCATAACTACCCCCCAACGCGAATTCCGGGCCATGAGCCTTCAGCGCTGAGGCCGCGCAACGCAGTGCCTCCCTCAGCCGCTGGTGCTGGGTGCTCGCGGAATCATCGCCGGATTTGTGGTCGTCGTTGGTCATCGTGGGTAGGTACTACCCATGCGGATGGCAACCTTCAACATCCTCCACGGACGCAACCTCGAAGCCGGCGTGGTCGACCTCGACCGGCTCGGCGACTGCGTGCGGCGCATCGACCCTGACGTGTTGGCCCTGCAAGAGGTCGACATCGATCAGCCGCGCTCCGGAATGGCCGATCTGACCGCGGTGGCCGCGGAGGCGATGGATGCCGTCAGTCACCGCTTCGTCGCCGCAATCAGTGGAACGCCGGGCGCCACCTGGATGGCCGCCACAGGCAGCGACGGCCCGGGCATCGCCGGCTACGGCATCGCACTGCTGTCTCGGTATCCGGCATCGACCTGGCAGGTGCTGCGACTGCCTCGCATCCCGAGACGGTTTCCGATGTATCTGCCAGGTCCCAACCGCGTTCAAATCGTCGACGAAGAACCGCGCGCCGCGGTGATCACCTGTCTGGACACGCCATTGGGTGCGCTCACCGTCGCCAACACGCACTTGTCGTTCGTGCCGGGCTGGAATCGTTTGCAGTTGCGCCGGCTCGTCCGCGACCTGCGCGGCTTCCCCGGGCCTCACGTACTGATGGGCGACCTGAACATGCCGCCCGCCAGTGCCGCGCGCTATTCGAGCCTGCGTCCGCTGGCAACCGCACCAACCTTCCCCGCCGACGCGCCCCAAAGGCAACTCGACCACGTGCTCACGGACGATCCGCAGCTGTCCGGCGGCCCGAGCTCAACACCACTGATGACGATCTCCGATCACCGCCCGCTGGTCGTCGACGTCTCCAGACGATGATCTACACGACCGGGGTCGGCTCGGTTCAAGCCAAGAGCGCCGGGGCACCTGACACCGATGAGCCGCGCTATCCGACCGATCGCATCGCCGCCGTACTCCCCTACTCGTCATGAGGCTGACCGGCTGTGGCGCTGCACATCCCGACTGGCGGGGCACGCTGACGGCATGGGCGTCGTGGTAGTAGGGCAGCTGGGTCGCGACCTGGCGCTGCGCACGGCGCGGCTACCCGCGACTGGCGGCACGGAGCCGGCCGGCGGCGAACCGCAGGTCGTCGACCAACCCGCTGAGCGCTTCTTCCCGTTGTTCCGGCGGTCCGCGGAGGATCGACGAGGGATGCACGGTCACCACCAGATCCGGCGTATCCCGACCGTGCTCAGCGGATGCGTGTAGCACTTCGCCGCGGTGTGCCGTCAGCCGAAAGTCGTTGCCCAACAACGATTTGGATGCGGTTGCACCCATGAGCAGGACGACTTCCGGTTCGATGGCGGCCAGTTCGGCGAACAGCCAGGGCCGGCACGCCACCACCTCGGTCCGGCTGGGCGTCTGGTGTATTCGGCGCTTGCCGCGCTCCACCCGCACGGTGAACTTGAAGTGCTTGACCGCATTCGTGACGTAAACGTCGTCCCGATCGATGCCTGCCGCCTGCAGCGCCTCGTCGAGTACTCGGCCCGCTGGACCGACGAACGGCTTACCGGCCCTGTCCTCCTGGTCGCCGGGCTGCTCCCCGACCAGCATCATGCGCGCCGCGCGCGGGCCGGTCCCGAACACCGTCTGCTCGGCGTCTTCGTACAGGTGACATCCCCGGCAGTCCTTGGCCGCGGCGGCCAGCGTCGGCACGCTCCGCGAATCGGGCACGAAGTCCGCTGCCCCTCGAGGCTTCATGCTGACCGACTACCCGGACGGGCGCGGCTGAACCATGGCTAGTGCGGAACGCCGTCGCCCTCCACACGCATTCCTCGTGCCAACACGACGGTCCCCGCCGGGCGACCCGGGTGTACATCGGGTGTCCGCATTCGCAGGCTTCGCCCGTGTACTCGTGCTGTCTCGACAGTGGGTCCTGCTCCAGCCTGGCAGACGTTGAGCCCGGCTTCGGCGCACAGCCGCGCGTATCCGTTTTCGAGGGAGGTCATTCACTTCACGTCGAAAAGTGACGTCCTGGACGGCGGACGGCCGGTGCTGTGACCCCGTCAGCGGAGGCTTCAGGTATGCGCCGGTGTGTCGGCGAACTGATCGGTGATCGCCTGACAGAAGGCGGGAAGGTCCTGCGGCGATCTGCTGGTGATGAGGTTCCCGTCGATGCAGACCTGTTGGTCGACGACGGTGGCACCCGCATTGCGCAAGTCGCTGCGCACGCTGGGATAGGACGTCAGCGTCCGGCCGCGTACGACGTCGGCCTCTACCAACGTCCACGGCCCGTGGCAAATGGCGGCGACCGGCTTGCCGGAGCGGACGAAGTCCCTCACGAACGCCACCGCCGATTGGTCGAGCCGCAACTTGTCCGGATTGATCGTGCCACCCGGCAGAACCAGCCCGTCGAATTCGTCGACATGCGCCTCGCCGACGACCCGATCGACCGGAAACGTGCCTGCGGGTTCGAGATCGTGGTTTCGTGCGTCGATCTCACCGGACTTCAGCGACAGCAACTCCACCTGCCCACCGGCGTCTCGAATCGCAGCGCGCGGTTGCTCCAATTCCACTTTTTCGACTCCATCGGCGGCCAAGAACGCGATCTTGCGCCCTTCCAGTTCATTTGGCATCAGCACGGTCCTTTCGTCGTCCCCTGCGCCACCGACTACCCGCAGTCGGCCCGCTCAACCCATCCGGTTTCGGCAAACGCTGGCGGACATTTCGCGAACTCCGGCCGAAGGACGGGATTCGCTCGTCGAATCCGTGGGCCGCGAAAATGCCTGGCCACTCGTCATCGCCGAAGATCGGCAACGACTACCGGGATCGAAACGGGCGTGTGTTGAAATCGGCGAGTCGCGCGTCGGCAACGATCATTCGTTCAGACGCTCCAGCCACCGCTGCACGCTTCGGGTCAGCGATCGCGGAACGTGGTCGGGATCCATCAGGTCATTCTCGGCCAGCGGACTGGCCTCACCGTCCACGATGCGACTGGTGAACCGACGCAACGTTCTTCCCTCTCCGCTGAGTGCGTCGATAGCCTTCAAGAACGACCCGTATGGCTGCATCGTGGCCTCGAACTCGTCGACTGGGACAGCCAGATGCTCGCTCACCAATCCGTTCCGTAGAGCCGTAATCATGCGGCTCGTTTCCTCGTGCCTCGGCGTGCCGGGGGTTGCCTCGACGGCCAGGTCGCATTCGCTGTCGAAGCCCATCGATCGGTTGTTGAGATTCGACGACCCGATACGCAGTAGCCGATCATCGATCACGAGGACCTTCGCGTGGACGTAGATCGCGGTCCCACCGTCAGTCACCGGCCAGTACACGCCCAGGCGGTGGTGGTGGTCAGCCGCCCAAAGCAATTGAAGAAGCCGTTGTCGCGCACTGTCCATCGCTTGCTGTTCGAGACGACTCTCGGAACTACGTGGCATGACGATCACGAGCTCCGGACCGTCCGGTTCTCCCAGTCGTGCGGCAAGCGCGTCGACGAGCTGGCGGGAGGCCAGATACTGGTTCTCGAGATAGATGGTCTCGCGGGCCTTCGCAATCGCATCGAGGTTCAGCGCCTCCACCTCGCGGACTTCACTGCGATCACCGAGGGCCGGCATGGTGCGCGCTATCCCGACGTCGACGTCGCAGATCGTCGGTTCCAGCTTGCCGGGCCAAACGGCGTGGCGGGCGCCGACCGGCGCCAGGGACTGCCCGGTCGCGGAGGCCCACCTGTCACGGGCCAAGTCACCCAAGGCGCGTGCGGCGGCGCCGTCCACCGCAGCGGCCACCTCGTGGCGGGGCGCGTAGCTTTGACCCATGGCTCGACGGAATTGATTGCGATGCAGGTGTTCCGAGGTGTCCCAGCGGTCGGTGGTGAAGTCGATACCGCCGCAGAACGCGACCGCGTCATCGACTACCACTAGCTTCTGATGATGTACGGAGCCCGTCGGGTGTGCGCCGTCGACGGCGAAGTGCATCCGCTTGCTGCTGAACCAATTCAAGAAGGCGACGGGGGTCACACCATCCCAGATGCCTTCGAACGCCGGAACCAGGCGCAGATTCGACTTCAGCACGAATACTTCGAGCGCAGGTCGCTTCCGGAGTAGCGAACCAAGGAACAGGCCTAACTGGTTCGACCCCGGGAGTCTCTTGCCGCCTCGTTCGAATGTCGTCCTGGTGTCGAAGTCCCATCCGAGCATGATGATGCGGCGTTGGGCGCGCAACATCGCCGCCTTGCAGTGGTGAAAGTAATCCGCAGCATCGACGATGCTGGCGAACCGGTCAGCGCGTTCCAGGCGCCAGCACGTTCGGCCACGAAGGAGGATTTGGTCATCACGCATGTCAGTCCACTGAGCGGCTTTCGGGGCACAGCGAGAACACAGCTGTGTCTACCATATTCGCGCGTCTCAGCACGCGCTCAAGCGACGCTTCGCATCCTCACCGAAATGAGGTTTCGTCCCCGAACGCGGGGCATCAACCCCGTCAGATTGCCCGGCCCGCGCGAAGCCCGATCGCGAGCCCTACCCGACAGTGGTCCGAACACAGTGGGACGAAGTTCGTGGCGTTCGACGCCGATGCCGACTACTTCACGTACGTCGACGGGCCGACCACCCAGACGGTGTCCGGCCTCGGCCACCGGCAGAACAAGACGTTCCTCCACAGCGTCGACACAGATGGCGTCAAGGTATTCGAGGGCTCGCGGCGTTACCTTTGAGGCCGTGACTCGCACCGGACTCGCCGTGGCCGTCGTCAAGCGCGTCGACGGAGTCGCCTTGCGGAAGAAGCACGTCCCGGGCAAGCCAGCGCCAGACTCCTACCTCGAGGGCGCGCGGCAACTCGTCGTCGGGGTCGACCGGGTGGGCCAGTGGGAAGCGCTGCGGCACCACGGCGCCGACGTCGTCGTCACCGATCTCGCCGGACTGCTGGACGGCGAATGATCAACGAGGGGACGTTCCCGGTCGAGCCGTGGCACGTCCGGGAGACGACGCTCGACCTCGACCTGCTGGCCCAGAGCGAATCGGTGTTCGCATTGTCCAACGGACACATCGGACTTCGCGGAAACCTCGACGAAGGCGAGCCCTACGGGCTGCCAGGCACCTACCTCAACTCGTTCTTCGAGCTTCGCCCGCTGCCCTACGCCGAGGCCGGATACGGCTACCCGGAGGAGGGCCAGACGCTCGTCGACGTGACCAACGGCAAGATCCTTCGACTGCTGGTCGACGACGAACCGTTCGACGTCCGGTACGGCAACCTGCAGCACCACGAGCGGGTGCTCGACATGCGCGCAGGCACGCTGACCCGCGACGTGCGCTGGACCTCCCCGGCCGGCCAGCAGGTCGCGGTCACCTCGACCAGGTTGGTCTCGCTCGCCCACCGCGGCGTCGCCGCCATCGAATACATCGTGGAAGCCATCGACGAATTCGCGCGCATCACAGTGCAATCCGAGCTGGTGGCCAATGAGGATCAGCCCCAGACCTCCAGCGATCCGCGTGCCGCCGCGCTGCTCAGTAGCCCGCTGGAGGCCATCGCTCAGGAATCCGGCGAGAACCAGGCGGTGCTCATTCACCGCACCAGGTTCAGCGAGTTGATGATGGCCGCCGCGATGGACCACGACATCGAGGTCCCCGGCCGGGTTGAAGCCGACACCGAAGTGAGTGAGGACCTGGCCCGCACCACGGTGATCTGTGGGTTGCGTCCCGGCCAGCAGTTGCGAATCGTCAAATACCTGTCCTACGGATGGTCGAGCCTGCGGTCGCGGCCAGCGCTGCGCGACCAGGTGGCGGGGGCGATGAAGGGTGCGCGCTACCCCGGCTGGCAGGGCCTGCTGGAGACGCAACGGGCGTACCTGGTCGACTTCTGGGACAGCGCCGACGTCGAGGTCGTCTG
>JAOPVI010000201.1 GCA_025966225.1 Mycobacterium sp.
TTGCCGCGGAGCTCAGCCGTCGCTCTGCTGATCCCTGAGTCGAACATGTCGCGTTCGTAGCGCCCGAATGCGGCGAGTAGCTCGTCCTTCGAGGCGAACCAGCGGTACAGCGTCGGCCGGGATACCCCGGCCTGCAGCGCAACCTCGGAAAGGCTGAGCTTGGTCTGACCACTGCTGCCGAGTACTTCGGCGGTGGCGGCGAGGATTCGGGTCCTGGTCGACGTGTCGTCATGGGGATCGTCGCCGTCGGGTACTGGGGTTGCTGGTTCATTCACGTCTAGACCCTCATCACGTTCTGCGGTACAGCTGGTTGTGCACCTGATCGTAGAGCTCGAAACCGATGGTCACGCTAAACGCGCGGCACGATGGAGGTCACGATCACCTCGCTACGGGCCTGATGTCACCCATTCCCTTGGTCAGTTTACAAAGTGACGGACGACTGTAAGGTGCTTCGGCGGAACCCGTGAGACGAGAAGAGGCGACGTGGCCGGACCCATGGAAGACGTCAAAGTGGTCGAACTCGGGGTGTGGGTGGCAGGACCTGCCGCGGGTGGCATCCTCGCCGACTGGGGTGCCGACGTCGTCAAGATCGAGCCGCCGACCGGGGACCCCGCGCGGATGTTCGGCCGCATGCTGGGGCTCCCCCAAGAGGGCCATGCCGCGAGCCCGCCGTTCGAGATGGACAACCGGTCGAAGCGCAGTGTCGTCCTCGACCTCGCCACCGAAGCGGGCCGCTCGAATGCACTCGCCCTGCTCGCCGACGCCGATGTCTTCCTGACCAATGTGCGGCCGGCAGCGTTGCAGCGCCTTGGCCTGGACTACGAAGGCGTCGCCGGCTCGAACCCGCGCCTCGTGTATGGATTGATCACCGGCTATGGGATGGCAGGGCCGGATGCCGACCGAGCGGCCTATGACGTTGCGGCGTTTTGGGCACGCGCTGGATTGGCGCATTTGTTGACGCGTCCCGGCGACACGCCTCCATTCCAGCGCGGCGGCATGGGGGATCACTCGGTCGGCATGACGTTGGCCGCCGCGGTGTGCGCGGCACTCGTCGCGAGGGCCCGGACCGGAACCGGACAGCTGGTGACGACGTCGCTCTATCGTCAGGGCGCCTACACGGTCAGCTTTGACCTGAACACCTTCGTGCTGACTGGTAACCCCATCGCCGTTGGCCAGCGCGAGACAATGGGCAATCCCTGCATGAACAACTATGCGGCGGGCGACGGGCGGCGGTTCTGGATCGTCGGGCTGCAGGCCGACCGGCACTGGCCCGCACTATGTCGCGCGGTCGGGCACGATGACTGGCTGACCGACCCGCGCTACGCCACCGCTCGCGACCGCTTCGTCAACGGCGAACATTTGATCGGCCAGTTGGACGAGCTCTTCGCGACGAAGCCGCTCGACGAATGGGCCGCCATCTTCGACCGCGAACCGAACTTCTTCTGGTCACCGATCAACTCGCTCGAGGACATCCTGGGCGACGAACAGTTCCACGCCGGGGGCGGGCTCGTCGACGTCCCTGATGGCGACTCCAGCATCCCGATGGTCGCGACCCCTGCCGACTTCCACGGCACGCCGTGGGAACCGCGTTGGGCGGCACCGGGACTCGGCGAACACACCGACGAGGTACTCGCCGAGCTCGCTGGCCGCCGACAGTCGCCGCCGGCCTAGGGCGGCATGGCGATCGGACATTCTTTACAGATTGTCCGAATAGTGTCACGCTACTGCCGTCGGGATCACCAGTCACCCATCGGCGTTGACCATCGACGAGTTTCTCCAACGCTATGAGGCGGTCAATGAATCACTCCCACCAACAGGCCGTGGTACCGGGCTTCGACGAACGACCAGAACCCACACATGAAAGGCCGGCAGTGGACGTCTCCGAGCTCGTAGAAATCGAGTTGCTCAAGCAGCTGAAGGCGCGTTACTGCCGACTTCTCGACGCCAAGGACTGGCAGGCGTGGCGCCAACTGTTCGCGGACGACTTCATCAGCGACACGTCGCGGGCGGGCGGCAAGGTCATCGAGGGCGCGGACCACTTCGTCGCGTTCACGCGCGGCAGTCTGAAGAAGGCTTCGCAGCCAACGGCGCATCAGGTACACGCGCCGGAGCTCGAGTTGACCTCCCCGACCACGGCGAAGGGAATCTGGGCGCTCGAAGACGTGGTCAGGCTTGCCCCGGGCGTCAACCTGCGCGGCTACGGTCACTACCACGAAACCTACGAGAAGGTGGACGGGCACTGGCTCTTCAAGACCTCCACGCTGACCCGGCTGCGTGAGGACATCTTCAACGTCTTTGTGTCGGTCTATATCTCGGACCGCATCAAGAAAGTGGCCGGAGCGGTTGGTCGACGACTGGTCAAATAGTCCACACTTTACAAAAATACCCGACAGTGTCACGGTGTCTTGATGGACCGCTTCGAACTCCGCAGGCTCGACTACGACCTCTCCGCGGACCACGTCGACCTGCAGGCCGCCTACCGGCAGTTCTTCAAGGCCCATTGTCCGATCGAAACCGTGTGGGCAGCGCAAGATTCCGGATTCGACAAGAGCCTGTGGGAACGCCTCTGCGCCACGGGCGCGACAACCATGGCGCTGTCAGAAGCCAGCGGGGGAGACGGGGCGACGCTGGTCGACTTGACGCTGCTCGCCGAGGAAGTGGGCCGCTCCATCGCGCCGCTGCCATGGATCGACCACGTGTGCGCGACCCGGCTGCTCGACCGACTGGGCGTGCTCGACGGCGAGGGCGCCGTCAGTGGCGAACGCATCGTCGGCATGGACGCGCGCCTCGGTGGTTCGAGCGGTCCACGGCTGATCCCGTCGGGGGCCGTCGCCGACGACGTCGTGCTACGGGAGGGTGACGACATCCTCCTGGTGTCGTCGGACGCCAAGCCGGCAGGAGTCGACAACATCGGTCGACTACCCATGGCGTGGATCGATCCACGGACCGTCGACAACAAAGTCGTGCTGGCCAGCGGTCCCGAGGCGCTCGCGAGTCATCAACGGGCACTGGATGAGTGGCGGCTACTGATGGCCAGCGCGCTCGTCGGGCTTGTCGAAGCAACGCTGACCATCGCTGCGG
The DNA here is from genome assembly GCA_025966225.1 of Mycobacterium sp. GTDB lineage: Bacteria > Actinomycetota > Actinomycetes > Mycobacteriales > Mycobacteriaceae > Mycobacterium. The sequence continues at coordinate 3,082 of JAOPVI010000201.1, forward strand.
AGTTCGCCAAGTCCCGTTACACCCTCGGAGTTCCGATCTCCACGTTGCAGGGCGTCTCTCACCCCCTGGCCAACATCGCGATCGTGGTCGCAGGCGGCCGGAACCTCGCGCGACGGGCCGCCTGGTTTCTCGACAACGAGCCAACCGAGCGACCCGAACTTGCGCCGTCCGCGTTCGTCTACATGGCCGAGGAGGCCACGCGGGCTGCCACCACGGCCGTGCAAGTTCAGGGTGGCCTCGGCGTCACCGCGGAAGCGGCGTCCTCGGCGTATCTGGTTCGGGCGAGGGGCTGGCCGTTGGCGGGCGGCGATCCGGGTTCCACCGCCAAGTACGTCGCCGACCTCGTGGTCGCGCGCGAAAGTCGTTCTGGGAAGGGCGAATAGATGGAGTTCTCACGCGTCGCGTTGGCGGCCGAGGATCAGAACTTCCAGAAGGAACTACGCGCATTGCTGGGTGAGCTCGTCACCGACGAGGTGATCCGCCGCGACCGCGAGACGGGGGAGAACTTCGACGAGGGCGTGCATCTGGCGCTGGGTGCGGCGGGGTATCTGACCGATTACTACAACGCCGAGTCTGCCGGTGGCTTCAATGCGCTACGCATGCGAATCTTCGAGTTGGAGATCGCCCGGTCCCGCACGCCGTGGTATCACTCAGGCACCACCAGGATGGTCGCCCAGACGCTCCAACAGTTCGGATCGCCCGCGCTGGTGGCCGACGTCATGCCGGGCGTGCTGGCAGGCCACACCCGGCTCTGTCTGGGCTACACCGAGCCCGAGGGTGGGTCCGACGTCGCGATGTGCAAGACCCGCGCGGTGCGCGACGACGACGGCTGGATCATCAACGGGTCCAAGATGTTCACGTCGAACGCCCAGAACGCGCAGTACGTCTTTCTCATCACCAATACCGATGCCAATGCGCCCAAGCATCAGAGCCTGACGATGTTCCTGGTTCCGATGGATTCGCCGGGCATCGAGGTCCAGGGCATCCGGACCGTCGACGGTGACCGAACCAACATCACCTACTACAGCGACGTGCGCGTCGACGACAAGTACCGGGTTGGCGAGGTCAACGGCGGGTGGGTGGTGCTTCGGGGCGCATTGAACGCCGAGCACGGCACCATCGACAGGGACGCCGAAGGGCTTCAGAAGGTCGCTGCGATGTCCGAGCACGTCAGCCTGCTTGCCAGGGCCACCGATCGAATCGCAAGCATCGTGGCCGAGCCGGGCGAGCATGGGGACCGGCTCATCGACGACGAGTCGGTGAAGTACCGCCTGGGGCGCAGCATCGCCAGGATGGAGGCAGCCTTGAGCACCCCCGAGATGTTCGGCCGCGTCGCCAATGCCCAGGCCCTGCGCGAGTTGACCCCCGACCTGATGGACATCCTCGGCAGTGCCAGCGCCCTGGCGGTTGGCACCGATGGCGCCGCCGACGACGGGGGCGTGGAGTACCTGTTCCGATTGGCGTCGCCGATGGGCATCTACGGCGGCACGCTCGAGGTGTTCCGCAACATGATCGCCCAGCATGCGCTGGGCCTGGGGCGCCCGAACTACTCGCCACCTGCCAAGCGCCAGGCTTGATCCTCAGCGGCAGGCGGTAGGCCGACCGATCAGCGCAAACTCACCCTCTGCCGCGGGCGCCTCGGCGACTCCGCTTCGAGCCCCCTGCCGCAACACTTCGGCGGCATATGGCGCGACCCTTCGCCTACGAAGATTCGTCGGAGCCTCGGCACGGTTATATCCGCACAAGCGGTCAGTTCAGCTCACTGTCAGGGACTGGTCACGGTGACCGGTGTCGGGCGTTTTTGCCGGCGTTGGTTGGCTGAGGCGGCACGCCACATCATCGAGGGGCGCAGCAGCCGAATCGGTGCGTCGACAAGCCAGGCCACCTTGAGGAACTGCTCGAATGCGGCGATGTCGTATTCGGCAGCCGTCAGTAATCGCTCCATGTACCCGTTGAGCAACCTCGTCGATAGCGGTGGTGTGCCCTGGATCTCGGGAAGGGAGAGATCACCGCCGGCGGCCAGCTGCCAAGCCTGGCCGATTGGCTTTGCGGTAGCTCGGAAGAACCGCCGCGGGAGATCCGTTGTGCCCCGGGACAGGCAATTTCGCAGCGCCAAAGCTTCCAGTGCGGCCACCGTCATGCCCTGCCCATAGATCGGGTTGAAGCTGCACACCGCGTCTCCGACGACCAGCAAGCCCCCGGGCAGCAGTCGCGCTTTGTCGTACCGGCGCCAACGGCTCGACGGGAACCGATGCTGCGCTGTCTCTCCAAGAGGTTCGGCCGCCCGAATGGCCGCCAAAAGGTGGGCGGGCGCAAATTGTTCGGCGAAGGCACACATCGCGGAACATCCGACAGGTGGATCATTGCCCGCCATACCGAAGACGGCGAACATCACGGTGTCGTGCTCGTATCTGAGCAGCGCCATGCCGGTGGGTCGGCCGGGCACCGGGGCCACGATGCCAGCGCACTCGTGCAACGACTCCGGTGGCATCCGCAGCAGCTGACTCGCATACGTCAGATGGATGACGACATCGTCCTCGGCGGGGCGAGCGTAACCCAGCCTTTCCAGCATTGCCGGTGTCCGCGCGCCACGCCCGGTCGCATCGACGACGAGATCGGCGGACAGTTCTGATTCTGAGTTGCTGTGACGGCTTACTATTCGCGCCCCGGTGATGCGATCACGGCTCGTATTGGAGGTGACGTCGACGACGTCGTGATTATCGAGGAACGCGATGTTGGGAATCGCGCGTACCCGGCGCCGGGTGTGGGACTCCAGAAATGGTCTGCTTGGGGTGTACGCCCTCAGCCCTTCGGCCGAACCGGATTGCACGGCCAGGTGGCCGCCCATGTTGAAGTGGAGCTTCGATAGATCCCGATAATCAATCGAGGGCGCGCCAGCTCCGACGAGTTCGTCGAGGATCCCCGGGAAGAGTTCTTCGAGCGCCTGCGCGCCTCGCATTATCAGGCCATGGGCCTGGCGGCCCTGCGGCACGCCGCGGCGGTGATCGGCGACGTCGCTCAGCGCATCCCGCTCCACCACGGTGACCGTTTCAAAGAATTCGGCCAGTGCTCGCGCAGCCACCAGGCCCGCCATGCTCGCTCCCAGAACCACCGCATGCTCACCGAGCTTCTCCATGAGCAACCCCCCATCTTGCGTCAGCATGGCAAGGTTTGCGCACGGCGGCGTGAGTACTCGACTACTCGCTTTTCGCCGTTGTTGAGGGGTCGACTTGCGTCAGACCTCACAGCCGCAGTCCGCTGCGGTGTCCGGTGCCTCCGGCAGTTCGGCGACGACGTCTACGCGAGTGTCGTCGAAGCTGAGGAAGCCCCGGATCGGAAGCGTCTCCGGCGGGGTGTCTTCGTAACTCCAGGCCACGTCGTCGTGCACGATGTCGCCGATGACCGCCGACCAATAGGTGGCATCGCCCTTGTAGTTGCAATAGCTGGTGGAGTCAGACCGGCGGAGTAGGTCGGTGCGGACATGGGCTGGGTCGACGTAAAGCCTTGCGGCGAGCGCCGTCTCGAACACGACGACGGTGTCTGTGGTGTCCACCAGGACGGTGCCCGCGACCGTGACGCGGAGTCCACGGCTGGTCGGTCTGCAGTCGACCCGGTGGTAGGGGTTCGGTGGATAGTGGACGAGCTTGCGACCCTCTTCGAGCCACGAGTCGACGGCCTCCCACGGCACGTGGACGTAACCGGGCGCCTCGGCGACGGGTTCGTGGGGGAGCGGGCCCACCTCGTCCTCCGGGAAGGCGTAGCTGAGCGCATGACCGGCGCGGTGCACCATCAGCGCATGCTCCGTGTCGAGCACCGTGGCTCCGTCCACCAGCGCTTGAATCCGGCGCGGATGGGGTTCGACGTAGACGACGTCGACGGGTAGTGGCGACGAGAACCAACCAGCGGGATCGACGCCGAGGGGACCTCGACCGGCTACGAGACTCACGAGGTGGCGCCTAAGTTGGCCATCATAGGTCTAGGTTTACAAATTATTGGACAGATGTCACGCCGGCGATCGTCGACGTCGCAGTGCTCCAGACTGGGTAGACACCCGACGATCAAAACCCGAGTGCTCGAGGCGGTGCGACAGTGTCCGGAACAGATGATCGTGGCGTCGTCGCCGCGCTAAGGCGCGCAGGCGTCACCGACGTCGACGCTTCGACGCGGCGACGTGCGGAGTACTCCACCGATGCCTCGCTCTACCGCGTGGTCCCCGACGTCGTGGTCTTTCCCCGCGCGCCCGACGAGGTCGGCGCAATCGTCGAGGTGGGCCGCTCGCTCGGGGTGCCGCTGACCGCACGCGGGGCAGGCACGTCGATCGGCGGCAATGCGGTCGGCCCTGGCCTCGTGCTCGACTTCTCCCGCCACCTCAATCGCGTGCTCGACATCGATCCGACTTCGGCGACCGCGACGGTGCAACCCGGAGTCATCCTCGACGACCTGCAGCGGGCCGCCGGTCCGGATGGCCTGCGCTTCGGCCCCGACCCGTCCACCCATAGCCGGTGCACGATCGGGGGAATGATCGGCAACAACGCCTGTGGGTCACGGGCGCTGGGCTACGGGCGCACCGCCGACAACGTGGTCGAGCTCGAAATGGTGACCGGCGCCGGTGAACTGCTGCGCGTGGGTAGGGGCTTCGATCCAGGCACGACCTCCCCGCTGCCCAGGCTCGATGCGTTGGTCCAGTCGCGACTCGGCATGATCCGCACCGAGTTCGGTCGGTTCACCCGGCAGGTGTCCGGCTACTCGCTCGAGCACCTGCTGCCGGAGCACGGCTTCGACGTGGCGAAGGCATGTGTCGGGACCGAAGGCACGTGGGGGCTGCTCCGCGAGGCCACCGTACGGCTCGTCCGCGCCCCGTCGGTCACCGTGCTGCTGGTGCTTGGCTATCCCGACATGGCGTCGGCTGCTGACGCCGTGCCCGCGATCCTGCCGTTCCGTCCGGTTGCAGTGGAGGGGCTGGACGCCCGCATCGTGGACGTGGTTCGCATCCGCAAGGGCGCCGCCGCGGTGCCCGAGCTGCCGACTGGTCAGGGGTGGCTGCTGGTCGAAATCGGTGGTGACGACCTGGCCGAGGTCGTCGCCCGCGCCGCCGCGGCGCTCGCCGCTGCGGATGCCAACGAGGGCCGGGTCGTCGACAACGCGGACGAGGCCGCTGCGCTGTGGAGGATTCGGGAGGACGGCGCCGGCCTGGCCGCCAGGACGACCGACCCGCCAGGAAAGGCCGGCTGGGAGGACGCTGCCGTCCCACCCGAACATCTCGGCAGTTATCTGCGCGAGTTCGAGGCACTCATGCGCGAGCGCGAGCTGACGGGAGTGCCGTACGGGCATTTTGGCGACGGCTGCATTCACATCCGGATCAACTTTCCGCTCGAGCGGGCCGACGGACGCGTCGTGTTCCGCGATTTTCTTACCGACGCGGCGAAACTCGTTGCCAGTTACGGCGGTTCGATGTCCGGCGAGCACGGAGATGGGCGTGCGCGGAGCGAACTGCTTGGGCTGATGTACACGCCTGAGGCCATCGACACCTTTGCCGCGGTCAAGCACCTGTTCGACCCAGACGACCTGCTCAACCCGGGTGTCATCGTGCGGCCGCGCCCCCTGGACGTCGACCTTCGGGAGGTGTCCGCGCGGCCCATGCGCTCGCAGCTGGCGTTCGGCTACCACCAGGACGGCAGCGACTTCAGCACCGCGGTGCATCGCTGCACCGGCGTCGGAAAGTGCCGCGTTACCAGCGGGCCCGGCGTGATGTGCCCGTCGTTCCGGGCCACCAGGGACGAGAAGGATTCCACCCGTGGGCGCGCGCGGGTGCTCCAGGAGCTTGCCAACGGATCAATGGTCCGGGGCTGGCGTTCCCCAGAAGTGTTGGAGTCGCTTGACCTGTGCCTGTCGTGCAAGGCCTGCTCGTCGGAGTGTCCGACTGGGGTGGACATGGCAACTCTCAAGGCCGAGGCCCTGTTTCAGCGTTACCGCGGCAGGCTGAGACCGGCAGCGCACTATTCGTTGGGGTGGCTGCCGCGTTGGGCTCGGCTGGCGGCGCTGATGCCGCGCACCGTGAACCGGGTGATGGCGAGTCCGTTGGCGCCGCTCGGCAAGCGGATGGCCGGAGTCGACTCCCGCCGTGACTTGCCCGTGTTCGCCCGCCAGACGTTCCGCCGCTGGTTTGGCCAACACCCAAGTGCCAGTGGTGATCCGGTGATGTTGTGGGTGGACACCTTCACCGACTACTTCACGCCGGAGGTGGGAATCGCTGCGGTGAACGTGCTCGAGGACGCCGGTTACTCCGTGCGCATCCCGCAGCAGCGGCTCTGCTGCGGCCTGACGCTGATCTCCACCGGGCAGCTCGATGCCGCACGGAAAGTGTTGAACCGCAGCGTCACTGCCCTGGATGAGTCAGCGCGCGCCGGAGTGCCCATCGTTGGTCTGGAGCCGTCGTGCACCGCCGTGTTTCGCAGTGACGCCGTCGAGTTACTCGACGATGGCGAAAGCGCCAATGCCGTCGCGAGCTCAGTACGAACCTTGGCCGAGCTACTCGGCTCGACCGACGGTTGGGAGCCGCCCCAGCTGGCCGGCGTCGATGCGGTCGTCCAGCCACACTGTCACCACCGCGCCGTGCTCGGCTTCGAAGCGGACCTCGAAATCCTTCGCCGTGCCGGGATCACGTCGCGGGTCGTCGCAGGGTGCTGCGGCCTGGCGGGCAACTTCGGAGCCGAGCGAGGGCACTACGACGTCAGCGTTGCCATCGCCGGGAACGACCTGTTGCCGGCGGTCGAGCAGGCCGACGCAAACGCGCCCGTGCTGACGGATGGATTCTCCTGCCGCACCCAACTTCACGACATGACCGGACGTGTTGGGATCCACCTCGCAGAACTGCTCGACACGAAAGGTGACGAGACCTCGCGCCACTGACCGTTACAGTCCGTCGACGGGCTAGCGGTTCCACCCGCGGCGGCGCAGCCACCAGTCGCGGATGACGACGATGAAGATGAGCAAGGCGATCGCGACCAGGAAGATGTCCTCGACCTTGCCGACGTGATTGCCGCGAAGCATGAGCAACATGAAGAGGCCGGCGAAGATGCCGCCGAGTTGGATCACGCGGTGGTTCTGGTGGGACCAGCCCCACGCCGCGGACGGCACGTCCTCGACGTCAACGCCGGTGTGTCGCTCGACCTCGGTGTTCGCCACGGATACTCCTCAGGTGTGCTGCTCAACGTCCCGTTGATCAGAGCCCATTCTGGCATACGACGGCGCGTCGTATTCGACTGATCGCTCAGCGCTAGGGTGATCGTCGTGTCACAGCTGTTCGAGGGCACGGCCGTGTTCATCACCGGCATCACGTTGCCCGTCGATGGCGGGCTCAACCTCAGGTAGTCCCGATCTGCTTGTACCGCCGCAGCGCTTCGATGCGCTCCGCGGCGTGGTCGACCATCGGCTCCGGATAGTCCTTGCCGCCGAACTCCGGCACCCAGCGCCGCACGTAGGCGCCGTCTGGATCGAACTTCTGCTCCTGCGCCTCTGGGTTGAACACCCGGAAGTAGGGCGCCGCGTCGGTGCCGCAGCCCGCCGCCCACTGCCAGCCGTGCTGATTGCTGGCCATGTCCCCGTCGACGAGCTGGTCGAGGAACCACCGCGCGCCCCACTGCCACGGCAGGTGAAGATCCTTGACCAGGAACGACGCGACGATCATCCGCACCCGGTTGTGCATGAAGCCGGTCTCGGCCATCTGACGCATCCCGGCGTCGACGATGGGAAATCCCGTCCGGCCCGCCTTCCACGCTTCGAACCGCTGCTCGGCGTCGTGGTCTTCGTCGACCTCGATGCGGTCGAAGGACTTGTTCCAGTTCCACCAGGCGCTATCCGGCCAGGCGTGCAGCACCGCGGCGTAGAAGTCGCGAAAGGCCAACTCACGCAGATATGCCTGCGCGCCGGCGGCGCCCCCGAGGTCGGCCGCCATCGTGCGCGGGTGGATGGTGCCGAACTTGAGATGGGCCGACATCCTGCTGGTCCCGTCGAGGTCAGGCCGATTGCGGTCGGCCTCGTAGTCGGCGAGCTTGGAGTCGACGAACTTCTTCCACTCCTTGCGCGCGGCCGTTTCGCCAGCGGGCCCGTCGAGTTCGACGTCACCGGTCGGAATGTCGACTCCGCCTGCTCCCTCCTTCAGGTCGGCCGGGTCGATCCACTGTGCGGACGTGGCTCCCGTCTTGGCCGGGGCCCGCCATCCGTGCTCCTTCCACGCGGCGTAGAACGGCGTGAACACCTGGTAGGGCGTGCCGTCGCCCTTGGTCACCCGGCCCGGCGAAACCAGGTACGGCGAACCCGATTCCTCGAGCGGGACGTCCGCAAGTCCTTTGCGCACCGTCGTGTCGCGGCGCACGCCGAACGGCGAGAAGTCCGCCGAGACGTGCACCGAGGTCGCATGAATCTGTTTGGCCAGCGCGGGGATTCGGGTCTCCGGACGGCCGCGGGTGACGAGCAGCCTGCCGTCAAGGCCAGCGCGCAGCTCGCGCAACGAGTCGTACAGGAACTGCAGCCTGCGCGACCCCGACGACGCCCGCAGTCGTGGGTCGAGCACGTAGCAGGCCAGCACTTCCCCGTCCGCGCTCGCGGCGTCCAGGAGTGGCGGCAGATCGTGCAGGCGAAGGTCGCGCCGGAACCACATCAGCGTGGGCATGCACTGATCTTGCCCCGAATTCGTCGTCGGGAAACCCGACGTACGGCAGGCTGGGCCAATGCAATTCTGGTCGGGGACGGCGTTCTTGAACACCGCGGACGCCTTGGCGGTCACGCGCATGCTCGATGAAACCGGCTCTGACGGGATGATCTGCGCCGACCACCCGACCGGGGCCGACGCACCGCCGGGGGCCCGGAGACGGCGTGGCCCGATTCGTGGGTGATGATGTCCGCTGACCGGCGCACGAATCGCCCGGCTGTCAGAATGCCCGCATGAGCGTGACGTTCGGCGGCGACGACGTAGCTGGCTATCCGCGAGACATGATCGGGTACGGCCCCAATCCGCCGGACCCGCGGTGGCCCGGCGGTGCCAACGTCGCCCTGCAGTTCGTGCTGAACTACGAAGAGGGTGGCGAGCGCAACGTTCTGCACGGTGACCAGGAGTCCGAGACATTCCTGTCCGACGTGGTTGGGGCGCAGGCCTTTCCGAACCGGCACATGAGTGTGGAGTCGCTGTACGAATACGGTTCGCGCGCCGGGCTCTGGCGGGTGCTGCGGGTGTTCGACCGGCGCGAGCTGCCGCTGACGGTGTTCGGCGTCGCGACGGCGTTGGCCCGTAATCCCGATGCCGTCGCGGCGTTCGTGGCCCGCGGCGACGAGCTCGCCTGTCACGGGTTGCGTTGGCTCAGTTACCAACTCGTTGAACCGGGGCTGGAGCGCGAACACATGGCCGAGGCAGTCCGCGTGATGACCGCGCTGACCGGCGAAGCGCCGCTTGGCTGGTACACCGGCCGGGATTCGCCACAGACCCGCAGGCTCGTCGTCGAACATGGCGGGTTCCTCTACGACTCCGACTCGTACGCCGACGACCTGCCGTACTGGACGCGCGTCGATGGCGCGGACGGACCGGTCGACCACCTGGTGGTGCCCTACACGCTGGACACCAACGACATGAAGTTCGTGTCGCCAAGCGGATTCCCCAGTGGCACGGACTTCTTCACCTATCTGCGCGACGCGTTCGACGTGCTCTATGCCGAGGGGGCCGCGGGTGCGCCCAAGATGCTGTCCATCGGGCTGCATTGCCGGCTGGTCGGTCGCCCGGCGAGGATCGCGGCGCTCGAGCGCTTTCTCGATCACGTGCAGTCCCACGACAAGGTGTGGATCGCGCGCCGGGTCGACATCGCCAGGCACTGGGTCGAACACTTCCCACCGCAAGGTCGACGCTAGCCTCGTGCGATGCGTGCCTTGGCGTTTTCGGCGGCCCTCGTCTTGGTCGGTGCGGGACTGACCGCAGGTCCAGCGCCGGTAGCCCGCGCGGAGCTCGCCGGGAAGGTGATCGTGCTCGACGCAGGTCACGGCGCCTCGGCCGCCGCGCCGTTGACCAGTCAGGTGCCCAACGGCCGCGGCGCCACCAAGGACTGTCAGACCACGGGGACGTCGACCGTCGCAGGATTCCCCGAGCACACGTTCACCTGGGACGTGGCGTCGCTGATCCGGGACCAGCTCGACCAGCTCGGCGCCACGGTCGTCATGACGCGCACCGACGACACCGGGCCCGCGCCGTGCGTCGACGCGCGCGCAGCGCTGGCCAATGCGCAGCATCCCGCCGCGATCGTCAGCATTCACGGCGACGGCGGGCCTTCGTCCGGGCACGGTTTCCACGTCAACTACTCCAGCCCGCCGGTCTATGACGAGCAGGCGGATCTGCGGCTTGCGCGCACGATGCGGGATTCCCTGGCGGCGTCGGGACTGACACCGTCGACGTACATCGGCTCCGATGGGTTGTACGGGCGCGCCGACCTCGCGGGTCTCAACCTCGCCCAATACCCCGCAGTACTGATCGAGCTCGGCAACATGCGCAACGCCGATGATGCCGCTCGCATGACCAGCCCGCAGGGCCAGGCCGGGTATGCCGCCGCAGTGGTGCAGGGGCTCACTTCATATCTCTCTTGATCCAGCTCGCTTGACCCTCCGGTTGGGGGAGCCTCCAGACTGGCGGCATGCTCTCGATCGGTGATTTCTCGCGGATGACGCAACTCAGCGTCAAGACGCTGCGGCACTACCACGACGTCGGACTGATCCCACCGCACCACGTCGACCCATCCACCGGCTATCGGTACTACTCCTACGAGCAGGTGCCGACCGCCCAGGTCGTCACTCGGCTGCGGGCACTCGACATGCCGGTGCCCGAGGTCAAGGCCGTGCTCGCGGCGGATCCCGACGACCGCAACGCGCTCATCAGCGCGCACCTCGGCAGGCTGGAAGCACGGCTTGCGACCACCCAGGATGCCGTCCGAGCGCTGCGCGACATCCTCGATCGCCCGAGTGATGGCTTGCCGCTGGAGCACCGCAGCGTCGAGGCCACGCCGTCCATCGCGGTGCACGCAACCGTCGACCGCGACGACCTGGTGGCCTGGTTCTTCGACGCGGTCACCGAGGTGCGGGACGCCGTGCGCGCCCAAGGGCTGGTACCGACAGGGCCGCCCGGTGGCCTGTACGGCTTCGGCGTGTACGCCAACGACCGCGGCCCGGTCACCGTGTTCCTACCGGTCGAAGGTGGCGAATTCATCGTGCCAGCAGCCGAACTCGTCGTGATCCGACATCGCGGCCCCCACGACGACGTCGACCTTGCCTACAGCGAACTCGGCGAGTACGCGACACGGCACGAGCTCAGCATCGAGGCGCCGCTGCGCGAGTACTACGAGCGGTTCTCCTGGGACACCGACGACTCTTCGCAGTGGGTGACGGATTTGTGTTGGCCCATCTTCAGATCCGACCGAAAGGAGTTCGCATCATGACATTCGACGGACGCCGCGCCGTGGTGACGGGCGGGAGCAAGGGGGCAGGCGCCGCAGTGGTGGCCCGGTTACGGGCGGCGGGGGCGGCCACGACGGTCGTGGCCCGGCACGCACCCGAGGATGCCGACGACTTCCTGGCGGCCGACATCACCACCCGTGAAGGCGCCGACACCGTCGCCGGGCACGTGGCGAAGCTCGGCGGCGCGCAGATCCTGGTGCACGTCGCGGGCGGATCGTCGGCGCCCGCAGGGGGATTCGCGGCGTTGAACGACCAGGACTGGCTCGACGAACTTCAACTCAACCTGCTCGGTGCCGTTCGGCTGGACCGTGCGCTGGTGCCTGCGATGATCGAAGCCGGTACGGGTGCGATCGTTCACGTCGGCTCGATTCAGAGTCGGATGCCGTTGTACGACGGCACGCTCGGCTATGCGGCCGCGAAGGCCGGCCTGCGCGCCTACAGCAAAGGGCTCGCCAACGAGCTTGCCCCCAAGGGCATTCGGGTCAACACCGTCTCGCCCGGATTCATTCAGACCACAGCGGCCGAGGCACTCGTGGCACGGATAGCGGACGCGGCGGGCACCGACGAGACCGCCGCGTTGCAGACGCTGATGGACTCGCTCGGCGGGATCCCGCTTGGTCGGCCCGCCCAACCCGCGGAGATCGCCGAGGTGATCGGATTCCTGGTGTCGGACGCCGCCTCGTCGGTCGTCGGGTCGGACATCGTCGTCGACGGTGGAACGGTCACAACGGTCTAGAAGGGTGGCGGGATCCGTTCTTGGGTGAAGGTTTCTTCGTAGGTGAAGTCTTCGTCGTAGCGCCACGGTGGGGTGGGTGATTCGTGAAAGACACTTTGGTTCAGCTCGTTGCATGACGACCGTATCGACCTCATCCTCGGCATACACTTCCGCCGTGTTCTCCGAGACGCGTTACGCGCGCAACGGCGACCTACGCGTCGCCTATCGCGCGTCACGCGAAGGTCCTCGCGACATCGTGTTCGTTCCGAGCTGGTTCACAAACTGTGAGGTCGTTCCGGAGCTACCGTCCATTCAAGGGTGGGCCGAGGCGATGACATCGCTTGGTCGGCTCATCTTCTTCGACCAGCCGGGTACGGGAGCCTCCGATCCCGTCACAGCGGGCGCGCTGCCGACCTTGGAGCAATGGGCCGACAGCATCACCGCGGTGCTCGACGATCTCGGGAGCCGCGAAGCGGTGCTCCTCGTGGGCGTCGGAGCGTTGGCGACGGGAGTGTTATTCGCGGCAACACATCCGTCTCGCACAACCGCGCTGGTCGCCCTCGAGGTCTATGCGGATGCGCTCGCTGAACGCACTGAAGGGGTCACTCCTGAGGAAGTCCTCGCTGCCATGGTCGGCATGTGGGGCACGGGGGAGTCCCAGCATGTCTTGAATCCGGACATGCCGTGGAACGAGGAGATCCGGGCAACGTGGGCTCGGTTGGAACGTCTGGCGGCGAGCCCCTCGACTGCTGCTCTCATGGTGCCTCTGCTGGCCGAAATGGATGTGCGTGCGCTGCTTCCCACAGTCCGCGTGCCAACCCTCGTCGTTCAGCACGCCGACGACCCGGTGATCCCGCCCGAGTGGGGCAAGGACGTCGCCGATCACATCTCGGGCGCGAAGTACGTTGAGCTGCCGGGGCGCAACCTCTTCCACATCGTCGAACCTTGGCGCGAATCATTCCTGCACGTCGCTGAGTTCCTCACCGGCGAGCAGGCACACGTGGCCGATGACAGGATTCTCGCCACGGTGCTGTTCACCGACATCGTGGACTCGACGCGCCGGGCGGCGGAGATCGGCGACCGTGACTGGCATGCGTTGCTTGACGCACACGATGCCGTGGTCCGGTCGCAGCTGGGTCGCTTTCGGGGCCGTGAGGTGAACACGTCGGGTGATGGCTTCCTGGCGATGTTCGACGGCCCGCAGCGGGCGATCCGCTGCGCGATGGCGATCCGCGATGCAGTGCGGGCGCTCGGCATCAAGGTGCGCGCCGGGTTGCACACCGGCGAATGCGAACTCCGAGGTGATGACATCGGCGGCATCGCCGTGCACATCGGCGCGCGCGTGAGCGCACTGGCAGGGCCCAACGACGTGCTGGTGTCCAGCACGTTGCGCGACCTAGTGATCGGGTCAGGCCTCGAGTTCGAGGACCGCGGCAGTCA
>JAOPVI010000213.1 GCA_025966225.1 Mycobacterium sp.
AACTGGTCACCGCGGTGCAGGAGCACGTCAAGGTCATCGTCGTGCTGGTGCAGAACCACGGATTCGCGTCGATCGGTTCGTTGTCAGAGGCGTTGGGCTCTCAGCGGTTCGGCACCGACTACCGGTACCGCAGCGACGACGGCCGACTCGACGGTGCGAAGCTGCCCGTCGACCTCGCCGCCAACGCCGCCAGCCTCGGCGCCGACGTCATCCGAGTGGTGACCGCCGCCGAGTTCACGGATGCGGTCAAGGTGGCCAAGGCCAGCGATCGGACCACGGTGATCCACGTCGAGACCGACCCGCTGATCCCCGCTCCGGACAGCGAATCATGGTGGGACGTACCGGTATCCGAAACATCCACGCTGGCGTCCACGCAGGCCGCGTACCAAACCTATGCCGACTGGAAGAAGATCCAGCGACCCTTCGTCCGCCCCTCTGATAGCTGAAAGGCAAGACACGTGAGCAGCATTCTCGTCGGGTCAGCGCCCGATTCCTGGGGTGTGTGGTTTCCCGACGACCCCAACCAGACCCCTTACACCCGCTTCCTCGACGAGGTCGTCGCCTCCGGCTACGAGTGGATCGAACTCGGCCCGTTCGGCTATCTGCCGACCGACCCCAAGCAGTTGTCCGACGAACTGGGCTCGCGCGGCCTGAAACTCTCGGCAGGCACCGTCTTCGAACATCTGCACCGGGACGGGGTTCCTGTGGCCGAAAATTGGGACTCAGTTTGGAAGCAGATCGAGGACGTCGCGAAACTCACCGCGGCCGTCGGCGGCAAGCACGTCGTCGTCATCCCCGAAATGTGGCGCGATCCCGCCACCGGCGCCGTGCTCGAAGACCGCAATCTCACACCCGAGCAGTGGCGGAGGAAGACCACGGGCATGAACGAACTCGGCAAGGCCATGTTCGAGAAGTACGGCGTCCGTGCGCAATACCATCCGCACGCCGACAGCCACGTCGACACCGAAGAGCACGTGTACCGCTTCCTCGACGGGACCGACGGGCAGTTCGTCAACCTGTGCCTGGACACCGGTCACATCAGCTACTGCGGCGGCGACAACATCGCCATCATCGAACGGGCGCCCGAGCGGATCGGCTACCTGCACCTCAAGCAGGTCGACCCCGTGGTGCGCGCCAAGGTCGAAGCCGAGGATCTGCCCTTCGGCGAGGCCGTCAAGCTCGGCGCCATGACCGAGCCGCCGCTGGGCATCCCCGACATGCCGCCGCTGCTGGCCGCCATCGACCGGCTCGGCATCGACGTGTTCGCCATCGTCGAGCAGGACATGTACCCCTGCGCCATCGATGCTCCGCTGCCCATCGCCCAACGCACCCGCAATTACCTCGGGTCCTGCGGCGTTCCCTCCGTCCGCTTCAACTGACTAGGAGTCCAAAAGCCATGTCCGACTTACGTGTAGCCGTCCTCGGGGTAGGCGTCATGGGCGCCGACCACGTCGCCCGGTTGAGCACCCGAATCTCGGGGGCAAGAGTCTCGGTCGTCAACGACTACGTCGCCGAGAAGGCCGAACATCTCGCCGCGAA
Source organism: Mycobacterium sp. (assembly GCA_025966225.1). Lineage (GTDB taxonomy): Bacteria > Actinomycetota > Actinomycetes > Mycobacteriales > Mycobacteriaceae > Mycobacterium. The sequence goes on from JAOPVI010000213.1 coordinate 1,540, forward strand.
CCTTCCCGGCTGCCGCGCGCTCTCCGACCCCCTCGACGCGATCGCCGACCCCGACGTCGACGCCGTGGTGCTCGCCACCCCAGGGCCTACCCACGAGAAACAACTGCTGGCCTGCCTCGAACACGGCAAGCCGGTGCTCTGCGAGAAGCCGCTGACCACTGACGTCGCAACGTCTTTGGAGGTCGTCAAGCGAGAAGCCGAACTCGGCAAGCGGCTGATCCAGGTCGGCTTCATGCGGCGCTTCGACCACGAATACGCCCAACTGAAGGCACTCCTCGACTCGGGCGACCTGGGTCAGGCGTTAGTGCTGCACTGCGCCCATCGCAATCCGGCCGTCCCGCCAAGCTTCGACAGCGCCATGGTGGTTCGCGACTCACTGGTCCACGAGGTCGACGTCACCCGCTTCCTGTTCGACGAGGAGATCACCTCGATCCAGGTCATCAAGCCCTCCGCGAATCCCGGCGCACCGCAGGGCCTTGCCGATCCGCAGATCGCGATCATGCGGACCGCCTCCGGTAAGCACGTCGACGTCGAACTGTTCGTGACGACCGGCGTGGCCTACGAGGTGCGCACCGAAGTCGTCGCCGAAAAGGGCAGCGCGATGATCGGACTCGACGTCGGACTCGTGCGCAAGAGTGCGCCCGGGACGTGGGGTGGACAGATCACGCCCGGCTTCCGGGAGCGCTTCGGCCAGGCGTACGACACGGAATTCCAGCGCTGGGTGGACGCGGTCCTGGCTGGAACGAACGTCGACGGGCCGACCGCATGGGACGGCTACGCCGCGTCAGCCGTTTGTGAGGCGGGCGTGAAGTCTCTGGAGTCGGGCCAGCCCGTTACCGTCGAGATGATCTCGCGCGACTCCATCAAGGGGGCCTGACCGTGAAGATCGCACTGGATCCCACGCCGTTTCACCACGACTACGAGCTGCTCGAATTCCCGGCTCTGGTGGCCGAACTCGGCTACGAGCATCTGCAGCTCACGCCGCACCGCGACTTCATCCCCTTCTACAACCACCCCCGTGCCGATGACGCGCTGGTGGCGAAGTTCCGCAAGGCCTGCGCCGACGCGGGCGTCGGGATCGCGTCGGTGCTCCCGGTGCTGCGCTGGTCGGGCCCGGACGAGGATGCCCGCGAAGCCGCGGTGCGAAACTGGAAGCGCGTCATCCAGATCACGGTGGACCTCGGCGTCAACGTCATCAACACCGAGTTCTCCGGCAGGCCGGAACGGGCCGAGGAGTCCGAGCGGGCGTTCTTCCGTTCCATGGAGGAACTGATGCCCATCTTCGAGCACGAGGGCATCGACGTCCGGATCGACCCGCACCCAGACGATTTCGTCGAGGACGGGTTCGAGGCGGTACGCATCATTCGGGGAGTCAACTCCCCCAACATCGGCATGGTGTACGTCGCATGCCACACGTTTCACATGGGTGGCGACATGACCGCGATCATGCGCGCCGCCGGCGACAAGCTCCGACTGGTGCACGTCGCCGACACCATGGATCACCACCGCAGCCACGGACTGCGGTATATCACCAACCCACCCGGCAACAGCGCCCGGGTGCACCAGCACCTGAAGATCGGTGACGGCGACGTCGACTGGGACGAGTTCTTCTCCGGGCTCGCCGAGATCGGGTTCTACGACCACCCCGACACCGTAATGGTGTCGTCGGTCTTCGCCGAGGACGAAAATGTGCAAGAGGTATCGCGCTACCAACTCGCGACCATGACCAACTACGTTTCCAAGTACAAGAATTGAGGATTGGATCAAAATGACTGAGAATTCTTCCAAGCCCAACACCATCGGCCACTGGATCAACAACAAGGCCTACCCGGGCACGGCCGGCACCACCTCACCGGTGACCAACCCCGCCACCGGTGAGGTCACCGGCGAGTTGGCGCTCGGCAGCGTCGAGGATGCCCGCGCCGTCATCGATGCCGCCGCCGCGGCGTTCCCGGCCTGGCGGGACACCTCGCTGACCAAAAGGACTCAACTACTCTTTAACTTCAGAGAGCTGCTCAACAACAAGAAGGGCGAGCTCGCCGAGATCATCACCGGCGAGCACGGCAAAGTCGTCTCCGACGCGCTGGGCGAGGTCAGCCGCGGCCAGGAAGTCGTCGAGTTCGCCTGCGGCATTCCGCATCTGCTCAAGGGCGGCTTCACCGAGAACGCCTCGACCAAGGTCGACATCTACTCGATCCGCCAGCCGCTCGGTCCCGTCGGCATCATCAGCCCCTTCAACTTCCCGGCCATGGTGCCGATGTGGTTCTTCCCCATCGCGATCGCCGCGGGCAACACCGTCGTGCTCAAGCCCTCGGAGAAGGATCCGTCGGCGTCGCTGTGGATGGCCGAACTTTGGGCCGAAGCCGGCCTTCCGCCCGGCGTGTTCAACGTGCTGCAAGGCGACAAGACCGTCGTCGACGAGATGCTGACCAACAAGTCGCTCAAGTCGATCAGCTTCGTGGGGTCCACCCCCATCGCGCAGTACGTCTACACGACCGGGACCGCGGCGGGCAAGCGGGTGCAGGCCCTGGGCGGCGCGAAGAACCACGCGGTGATCCTGCCCGACGCCGACCTGGACCTGGCGGCCGATTCGATGGTCAACGCCGGCTTCGGCTCGGCCGGTGAGCGCTGCATGGCTATCTCGGCGTGCGTCGCCGTCGGCCCCATCGCCGACGAGCTGGTGGCCAAGATCGCCGAGCGCACCACACCGCTGAAAATCGGCGACGGCACCAAGGATTCCGACATGGGCCCGCTGGTCACCAAGGCGCACCGCGACAAGGTGGCGTCCTACATCGACGCGGGCGAGGCCGACGGCGCCAAGATCGTCGTCGACGGACGCAACGTGTCCGCCAACGGCGACGCCAACGGATTCTGGCTCGGGCCCACCCTGATCGACCACGTCACCCCAGAGATGAGCGTCTACACCGACGAGATCTTCGGCCCGGTGCTGTCGGTCGTTCGCGTCGAGTCCTACGACGAGGCGATGGACCTGATCAACTCGAACCCGTATGGCAACGGCACCGCGATCTTCACCAACGACGGCGGCGCCGCGCGGCGGTTCCAGAACGAGGTCGAGGTCGGCATGGTCGGCATCAACGTGCCCATCCCAGTTCCGATGGCGTACTACAGCTTTGGCGGCTGGAAGGCTTCGCTGTTCGGTGATACGCATGCCCACGGCATGGAGGGCGTGCACTTCTTCACCCGCGCCAAGGCCATCACGAGCCGCTGGTTGGACCCCAGCCACGGCGGCATCGAACTGGGCTTCCCGCAGAACCAGTAGCACTCTTGCCGCGAGCGTGCGTGTCTGTACACGACACGCCGCCCGCGGGCGGCATTTGGCGCACGCTCGCGAAGGTGCAATCACGTGACCAATCCCAGACTCGTCGCCACGTCGTGGAGCAGCGCCGGCGACGTCTCCCCCGTGGACGCGCCGGCCAGCAGCCCGGTGCCCATCCGTGAGCGACTGGCCGCGATCGCGGACGCCGGTTTCGTCGGGTTCGGGTTGGTCGTCGACGACCTCATCGCCGTCCGCGACAGCATCGGGTACGAGGCACTCCGCGTGCTGGCCTCCGACGCGGGGTTGCACCACATCGAGCTCGAACTGCTTGAGCGGTGGTGGATCCCACGCGGTGCACCAGGCCACACCTACGATGTCCGCGAGCAGCTGTTCGAGGCGGCCGACATGCTGAGGCCGGTGCAGGTCAAGCTCGGCTCGCGCAACGGCCCACCGGCATCGGATCCGCTGGCGCTGGCAGCCCCGCTGCGAGAGCTCGCCGAACAGGCGGACGCGCACGGTACGCGGGTCGCCATCGAGACGATGCCCTTCTCGGCCATCGCCACCGTGCCCATGGGCGCCGAAATCGTGGCAGCGTCGGGACATCCGGGCGCTGGCCTGTTGGTCGATGCCTGGCATGTCTTCCGGGCGGGTACGACGCTGGCCGAGCTGCGGGCCCGCGCTACGGCCGAACATGATCTTCGCCGTAGAACTCGACGACGCCGCACCCGACGTCGTCGGGACTCTGTTCGAGGACACGGTCGATAACAGATTGTTCTGTGGCGAAGGCTGTTTCGATCTGACGGGTCTAGTGGCGGTCCTTCGCGACTTGGGCTTCGACGGCCCGTGGGGGGTGGAAATCTTGTCCACGTCGTATCGGAAACTCCCGGTTGCCGACGCCCTCAAGCTCGCTGCGGAGACAGCGTTGGCAGTGCTGTAGCGGGCGTGAGCGTGCGCAAACTCCCGACTTTCTTCGGCGTGTCGTGTGCAGACACGCACGCTCGCGGGGGAAGGGGGAAGGCGCTCTAGCGTCGGTCGAACAGGCTCTCCGCCGACAGGTACAGCGTCAACATGTCGATCAAAGTCTGACGTTGTCGCGTCGAATCGTAGGGCACCGCCGAAACCATCTGCGGCACCGTCAAACCGCGCAGGCAGGCCCAGATCAGATCGGCGACCTCGGTGCCGTCGCGGTCGGGAACCAACTTTGCGCCGAGCGCACTGAGCCCCTCGTTGAGTTCGACGAGATGGCGGTTGAGCCTCTTGGTGCGCGTGACGCGGGTAGCCACCAGGATCTCCTGCGCAGCCATCGACGTCGGATTGCTGAAGGCAGGCCAGGCCGTTTCGACGACGGCCGCGACGCGGGCGCGCAGCGGTCCGTTCGGGAGCTCCACGTCGGCGAGGGTTCGTTGAAGTCCCGCGAAACCTTCGTCCACCACGGCCATGAGGAGTTGATCCCGGTCGCCGAAGTGATACTGGATCACGCCCCAACTGACGTGCGCGCGCTCGGTGATGTGCTTGGCGCTCGCCGCGCCGAAGCCCTCTTCGAGGATGCACGCCACCGTTTCTGCGATGATCGCCGCCCGAGTTTCGTCGCCGCGTTGTTGACGGGTCTCGCCGCGTCGGGTGGGCGCGGTCATCGCATCAGCCCGCGGACTTGGGCAATCGGCAAATCGCGCAGTGACGGCATCCCCGGCGGTGCTGCGCACACCGCTGGGATCGCGTTGACCACCTTGGCCGCGGTCGCGATGACGCCACCCTCGTTCTGATCGATGTCGCCGGAGCCCACGTGGGCGTTGATCTCGACACCCGGCCTGCCCGTCACGACGACGCGATGCACGCCGCCGCGTCCTTCTGGCGGATACGGCCAGTCGGGGGCCGCCGCCTGGGTGAGCCGATTGACGTGTTCCATGACGATGACGGGTAGGCCGTCCTTGATGCCCTCGACCGCGAACCGTATGGCGGCCACCCGGCCTGGCTCGACGTGCATCATCGTGCAGTCGATCGGTTCGGGCGTCACCCACGTCTCGTGTCGCTCGCGGACCTCGTCGAGTTCGACGCCCAGACATTCGGCCAAGTGCTTCACGGGACCGCCCCAGATCGAGCGGAGCACACCCGGTAGGAACATCAGCGGCGGATCCTGGTCGGGCGTGAAGCCGAAACCGAAACTCACACCGGTGAACTCGGCGTCGTCGTAGGTGCCGTAGTCGAAGACCTCCTGAACCAGGATCGACGTGGCGGACTGGCACAGACTCAGCGCCGCGAAGGGCAACATGTCTCCGGAGAATCCGGGGTCGATGCCGTTGACGTACATCGTTGTGCCGCCCTCGCGGCAGGCGGTCAGAAGCGGCTCCCGTAGCCAAGCATCGGCGGTGTCGGGATTGATCAGCCACACCATCGACGTCGCAACGACATTCGTGCCCGCTCGAAGGAAGGCAGTGAGCTCGGCGAGCGCGTCGGTCGGTCGCGTCTCGCCCTGCGAGGTGTACGCAACGCAATCCGCGCCCAACGCTACGAGCGCGTCCACGTCGTCGGTGGCCTCCACTCCCGTCGGCTCGGTTAGTCCGCACAGTTCGGCGGCGTCCCGACCGATCTTGGCCGGGCTGCTCGCACGGACCCCGACAAGCTCGAGGTCGGGGTGCTCGATCAGCTGCCTCAGCGCATGCTGGCCAACGTTGCCGGTCGAGAACTGGACGACTTTGAGCGTCAAGGGAACTCCACAGTTTCAGTCACAACAGATCCGTGATCGTCTTCAGCCCGGCGTCGTACAGCACGCCGGGCAGCATTCCACCGTCGATCTCGACGGTGGTGCCGTTGATGTAATCGGCTTGTCCGCTGCACAGGAACACACACGCCCGACCTACCTCATCGGCCCCACCCGCCCGCTTGAGCGGAACCTTCGCGAAGTACTTGGTGCCGTCCTTGTCGTCCGATGGCAGCACGAAGTCCTGGAAGTTGGCGGTCATCGTCGGCCCCAAGGCGAGGCAGTTGACTCGGATGTCAGGGCCCCACTCCTGTGCCAGCGAACGCGTGAGGTGGTTGAGTCCGGACTTCGCCGCGCCGTAGGAGACCAACGTCGGCGAGCCCGCGGGATGTCCCGCGCCGCTGGAGATGTTGACGATCGCTCCCCCACCGCCGCGCTTCAGCTCGGGGCAGACGCGAATGGCGAACCACAGCGGGCTGATCAAGTTCATCTGGATCGCAAACGCGTGGAACAAGACGCTGCGCTCGTAATCGTCTGCGCAGCGGGGACTCCCCTGAATCCGTTGGACCAGTTCGGGAACCGCCTCCACGCTGGGGCTGGGTACCGTCCCGCCAGCGTTGTTGATCAGGATGTCGATGCGGCCGTAGGTGTCGACGACCTTGCCGACGAACGCGTCGATGGCGTGGTAATCCCCTTGATCACAGACCCATTGGGCGGAGCGGTCCCGACCACCTTCAACTCGGGCCGCGGCCGGGAGTTCGTCGAGTGGGGAGCGAGAACAGCCGACGACGGTGGCGCCTGCCCGCAGCAACTCCTCTGCGATCCCGTCGCCAACGCCTCGGCTGGTGCCGGTGACGATCGCTACCTTGCCCGCCAATGCGCCCATGATCAGAACCTTTCGTCCATCGCGAATCGTCCAGTCAGGTCAGTCATCAGAACGCGCGGATGCCGTCGCGGCGCGGACGTAGCGCGCCCAACGGCGACGTCAACGGCATGTGCAAAGCGTCGACGATTCCGGGTTCGGCATCGCAGACCCACGGAATCGCGTTGACCGCGTGCATGCCCGTCGCCAGCAGGCCCTGGTCGTTGGCGTTTTCGCCCTTTTGGAACCCGACCTCTGGCGACGCCACCCGTCGCCCGCACCGCCACTTTGTAGGGTCGCTCACGGGTTGGTGTTGAACGTTGACCACCCACTTGGGTTCCTCGTCTCGTTGTTAAAAACCGGTCACATGCGAGATGGTAAACATAGATTACTCAATAATTTGGCGAGAGGTCGAGAATCAACGCATGTTGGTGGACAAGAACGTCAACGGCATCCCGAAGATGGTGGCGAGCTGGACTTCGACGAGCTCAAGCCCGTCCCCGCTGCGGTCCTGCCGGAATTCGGCCGATGCGCCGTATCGCCGAGCGAGTTCCATCGATGCATCGGCATCCTCGACCCGCATCACGACCGAGAACACTCCGTCGCCACTACGTGCCAGAAAATGCGCTACAGAGCCTGGGTTTCGATCCTGCGGCTCGGTCGGAGTGACGAGCTCGACTCCTCGGTCCCAATCCAACGTCACCCGAAGGCCGACGTCGTCGAGTACGTGGGTCTGGAACCGAAACCCGAGCACCTCCAGGAACGTGGTCGCCGCGTCGAGCCGCTCCGCCGCCACGGCGAAGACGACGTGATGCATTATCGGAAGCTTGGCGGACACCAGTAAAACATTAACTCAATTATGCTTCGCTTCCATCGGAAACTGGCCGCAGAGTTACCGTTCCCCTCCCGCGAGGGTGCGCAAAGTGCCGACTTTCCGCGGCGTGTCGTGTACGGACACGCACGCTGGCGGGGAAAGGGGGCACTCAATCGCCGAGTGTGGGGGCCGCGGCTACCAGTACCGAAGATTTCGGACGGAGACCCCCACACTCGACGACGTTTCAGAGGATGTAGAGCATCTCCTGGTAGGTCGGCAGCGGCCACAGGTCGTCGGCGACAACGCTTTCCAGCGAGTCGGCGGCGGCCCGTACCGCCTCCATCGCAGGCAGCAGGCCCTGCATGTGCGCAGCCTCGTCCATCGCGGAGGTTGCCGAATGATCCTCGACGCCCTTCTTCAGATCGGCGAGCGCGCTGACCAGCTCGGCGACCGTCGCCGACACGTCCTTGAGCAGCGCGGTACTGGGCTCGACTCCAGCGGCCTTCATGGTGGCGACGTTCGACGCCAGCTCGGTCTGGTAGCGCAGCGCCGCAGGCAGGATCACCGTCGTGCCGAGCTCCAGGGTCAGCTTGGCCTCGACGCTGACCGTGAGCGCGTACTGCTCAAGGCCGATCTCGTAGCGGCTGTGCATCTCCCGGTCGCTGAACACGCTGTACTTCTCGAATAGGGCGATCGCGTCCGGCTTGAGGAGCTCCGGCAGCGCGTCCAGCGTGGTCTTCAGGTTCGGCAGGCCGCGGGAAGCGGCTTCGGTCTGCCAGTTCTCCGAGTAGCCGTCGCCGTTGAACACCACGGCACCGTCTTCGGTGATGATGTTCGTGAGCAGCGTCTGCACCGCCTTGTCGAAGTCGGTGCCTGCCTCGAGAGCGGTCTCCAACTCGGTGGCGCAGTAGTCCAGCGCCTCAGCCATGATCGTGTTGATCGTGACCATCGGGCCAGCGACCGACTGCATCGAGCCCGGCGCGCGGAACTCGAACCGGTTGCCGGTGAAGGCGAACGGGCTGGTGCGGTTGCGGTCGCCGGGATCGGTGGGCAGCACCGGCAGCGTGTCGACGCCGATGATCATGCTGCCCTTGCCCTTTGACGACGTGGCCGCTCCCTTGGCGATCTGCTCGAACACGTCGGCGAGCTGGTCACCGAGGAAGATCGAGATGATGGCGGGCGGGGCTTCGTTGGCGCCCAGCCGGTGGTCGTTGGTGGCCGATGCCACCGACGCACGCAGCAGGCCGCCGTACTTGTGCACGGCCCGGATGACGGCCGCACAGAACACCAGGAACTGCGCGTTCTCATGCGGGGTGTCACCGGGCACCAGCAGGCTGCCCAGTTGGGCGTTGCCCAGCGAGAAGTTGACGTGCTTGCCGGATCCGTTGACGCCGGCGAATGGCTTCTCGTGGAACAGGCATTCCATGCCGTGTTTCTTGGCGACGGACTTGAACGTCGTCATCAGCAGCTGCTGATGGTCGGCGGCAATGTTCGCCCGCTCGAACATCGGGGCGATCTCGAACTGCCCCGGCGCGACCTCGTTGTGGCGGGTCTTGGCCGGGATGCCCAGCTTGAACAGCTCACGCTCGGTGTCCATCATGAAGCCCAACACCCGCTCGGGGATGGCGCCGAAGTAGTGGTCGTCGAACTCCTGGCCCTTGGGCGGCTTGTGGCCAAAGAGCGTCCGGCCGGAGTTCAGCAGGTCGGGACGGGCCACGAAGAAGTGCCGGTCGATCAAGAAGTACTCCTGCTCCGCACCACAGAACGAGACGACGTGGTCGGGCTTGACGTGACCGAACAGCTTGAGCACGCGCTCGGCGTGAGTGCCCATCGCCTGCTGTGAACGCAGCAGCGGGGTCTTGTGGTCGAGCGCCTCACCGGTCATCGACACGAAGACGGTCGGGATGCACAACGTGTTGCCGTTCGGGTTCTCCAACACGTAGGCCGGGCTGGTGACGTCCCAGCCGGTGTAGCCGCGGGCCTCGAAGGTGTTGCGCAGGCCGCCGCTGGGGAAGCTGGAGGCGTCGGGCTCACCCTGGATCAAAGTCTTGCCCGCGAACTCGGCCAGCGTTGAGCCGTCGGAAACCGGCTCCAGGAAGCTGTCGTGCTTCTCCGCAGTCAGGTTGGTCAGCGGGTAGAAGACGTGCGCGTAGTGGGTCGCGCCCTTCTCCAGCGCCCAATCCTTCATGGCGGAGGCAACCGCGTCGGCAACGGACTGGTCGAGCTTCTCACCATGCTCGATGGTCGCCATGACGGACTTGTAGACGTTCTTCGGTAGCCGCTGCTGCATGACGGACTTGCTGAAGACGTTGGACCCGAAGATCTCGCCAGGTGCTTCGCCCGGATCGAAGCTCGCTGTCGGCGGCACATAACCCTCGACATTGTTGATTGCCTGCAAACGGGTGGCGTTTCCGCTCAATGGAGTTCCTATCGCTGCGGGTGCGTCCGCTTCTAATTCGCGGACGTCGACCGGCCCACACTAGGAACGCCAGGTTCCAGGACTGTTACGCGCGCGTCAACGACAGAATGCGGGTAGCCAGGAGTCGTGAATCGCCTCGTGCTGACACTATTGGTCACCGGAATCAGCGTCATTTCGGCGTGTGGGACGACTCCGCCAGCAACGATTCCCGACCCGACGGCCACCCCGACCACCACGGGTCTGCTGCCCGCCGGAGTTCCGACCGAGGGCACCAGGCCGCCGGCGAACCACCTGCCGCCGCCGGCCGAGCCTGGACGGGCACCCGCACCGGTCGGACCGGTCCCGGGCAGGCAAGTACCCGTCGGGGTTGCGCCGGAAGGGGTCGTCGTCGACGCGCAGACCCGCACCGTCGCGGTCGCCAAGCGCAAGCCAAACGAACTAGTGCTCATCAACGCCGACACCGGCACCGTCACAGCACGCGTGCCGCTTCCCGGCTTCGTCCGGCACCTTCAACTCGCCACGCCTGGAGGACCCGTTCTGGTTCCGGTCGAGAGCGCCGACGCCCTGGTCCGAGTCGACCTGCCCGGCGGCCACGCCGAACCGCAACTCATCACGGGCACCGTCCCGCACGACGCGTCCGAAGCGCCGAACGGAACGGTGTTCGTCGCCAACGAGCACGGCGGAACGGTCGCCGCCATCCGCGGGGACGACATCGTCAAGGTGTTCAACGACAGCGTCCAGCCCGCGGGCCTGGCGCCAGTCGGCACGTCGATGGGCCTGCTCGACGTCCGCAAGAACGACCTGACCATCTACGACACCGCGACGCTCACCATCGTGGGGTCGACACCGGCGGGGGAAGGTCCCACGCACCTCGTCGCCGACAGGCACGGCCGCATGATCGCCACCGATACCCGAGGTGACGCCGTGCGGGCCTTCACGCCGCGCCCAACCCCGACGCAGGTCGGCGAGGTCGCGCAGCCCGGTGCGCCGTACGGAATTGCCTACGACCCGGTCCGCGACCGGCTGTGGGTGGCGTCGTCGGGCACCAACGAAGTGGTCGGCTACGACATGGCCGACCCCACGCCGCGAGAAGTTTCGCGCATCCCCACGGTGCAGAATCCCTACACCTTGGGCGTCGACGCCACGACGGGACGCCTGTTCATCGCGGGCGTCACAGCCGGCGTGGTGCAGATCGTGGACCCGCCGTCCTAGGCTGGTCAGATGTCCACCCGACGCCACCCCGACCACGACATCGACGCGAGCTACGACGAGCACGCGGCCGTGGTGTCGGGGGTCGAGGACGAGGCCGCCGGGATGACGGCCGTGATGGTGTCGATGCAGCGTGCGCTCGAGCAGATGGGTCCGGTGCGCACGGCGGCGACGTTGACGCGGCTGAACCAGCGACACGGGTTCGACTGTCCGGGCTGCGCGTGGCCCGAGGAGCATGGCGGACGCAAGGTCGCCGAGTTCTGCGAGAACGGCG
>JAOPVI010000219.1 GCA_025966225.1 Mycobacterium sp.
CGTGTGCTCTTCCGATCTCGCCACCCAGGCCAGCTTCACCACCAAGACCCGCTTCAAATCCGCCACCCATTTCGGCACCGCCACCAAGACCCAGCCCGGTCCCAACGCCACCACCAAGACCTGCACCCAGGCCAGCCTCAAAACCACCCCCCATTTCGGCACCGCCACCAAGACCAAGCCCGAGGCCTTCATCGACGCCACCGCCCAGCTGGGCCGCACTGTCGCTGAGCAAACCCACAGCTGGCGACACCAGGCCGGGCGCGAACCCGAACTGGTCCGACACCGCCTGTTGCAGGCCGGAGATCGGGTCGCCGCCGCCGAGTGCCAGCCCCGGAACCGCGCTCGCAGCCACTGACTGCAGCTGCGCTGGGCTGACGTCCGACAACCCGGCAGTCGCCAGCGCTGAATTGGGGTCCGCAACGAACTGCTTTGCAGCGGTCTCGTTGTCGAACAGTTCCAGAATGAATTGGAGCACGGAGTCCATGGGGAGGCCTTCCTCGTTCTCTGAGAGTTGCGTTACCGGACTCATCGAGTCACCTATCGGCGACGTTACGGAGCGCTACTCGCCACGAACACGGGGTAAGTGCCCGTGGTTGCCCGGGCGCTTCCGGGGTTTGCTGGTGAGTCCGATTAGGGGAATAGGGGATCGATAGGTGATTGTTATCGAACTGTCGGCACCTTCACAGGGCAAACCTGCGCCGACTACTTACCACGCTCAGACTTCTGTGATTCTCAATCTGGCATTCGAGGCGCCGGCAAGTGGGGCACGTTCCAGCCGCCGCGATAAGTTCTCTGCGCAACAGGCGGTTACAGGTCGTCGAGGTCAACCGGCCGGGTGAGCCACCATCAGCCAGTCGATGAGGCCACGCAGCATTCGAAAAGCGTTCTTGCGCAGCACGAATGCGACCCAACGATCACCCATTCGGCCGTCCATTTGCAGCAATGTTCTTGAATTTCATTGCGGCTGGACGATTTAGGGCGAACTCGAAAGTCAGACTGCAGTGCTGTCACGGGAGCCGAGCCGCAGATGCTCGATGTGATAGACGGCCTCGTCGAGAAGTTGGGCGACATGCCGGTCGTACAGGCTGTAGACGACGCTGCGCCCGGTCCTGGTGCCGGTAACCAGCCCGAGCGCACGTAGCAGGCGCAGCTGGTGTGACACCGCTGACTGCTGCATCCCTATCGCTTCGGCGAGGTCGTTGACCGAGCACGGACTCTGGCGCAAACGGGTGAGTAACATCAACCGGCGCGGTGATGCGAGGGCCTGGAGCGTCTCTGCCACGTTGGCAGCGCTGTCGGCATCGAGCACGGCAGCAGGAGTGTCTCTGCCCTCCACGCCGTGACCCATGGGTCGATACTATCTTGTGCTATATATGAAGAGGTCTACATATATCGCAGTGTCGGAATTTCCGGCACCTCGTCCCCGAGGATTCAATGACCACCGCGACCATGCCCACCGATACTGGACGGGCTTCCTCTTACCGCCTTTTGCGCCGGAGCGGGTTGTGGGCGGTCCCCGAGGTGCGGTGGGCCTGCGCAGCCACCGGTCTGTTCCTCGCAGGCCTGACGGCACAGCTAGCCGGGGCATCCGAATGGCTTTGGTGGGCGCTGTATCTCGGCTGCTACGTGACCGGTGGATGGGAACCGGCATTGGCCGGTCTGCAGGCCCTGCGCCGACGGACGCTCGACGTCGACCTGTTGATGGTCCTAGCGGCCGTCGGTGCCGCATCCATCGGGCAGGTCTTCGACGGCGCCCTGTTGATCGTCATCTTCGCCACTTCCGGCGCCTTGGAGGCGGTCGCAACCAGGCGTACCAGGGACTCCGTGCGCGGCTTGCTCGACCTCGCACCGGACCAAGCCACGATCCTGACTCCCCAAGGCGATGAGCGTCGGGTGAACGCCGCTGACCTGGCCGTTGGCGACGAGATCCTGGTTCGGCCTGGCGAGCGCATCGGCGCGGACGGCGAAATCGTCCACGGCACAAGCGATGTCGATCAGGCCACCATCACCGGCGAACCATTGCCCCTCGCCAAACTGCTTGGTGACGACGTGTACGCGGGCACTCTCAATGGCACCGGCGCACTGCACGTGCGCGTCACCCGAGAACCTTCACAGACGTTGATCGCGCGCATCGTCGCCATGGTGGCCGAGGCAACGGCGACGAAGGCCACGACCCAACTCCTCATCGAGAAGATCGAACAGCGCTACTCGGTCGGAGTCGTCGTCGCGACGCTCGCACTGTTCGTTGGACCATTGGTGTTCGGGGCCACCCTGGAGGCGACCCTGCTTCGGGCCATGACCTTCATGATCGTCGCTTCGCCCTGCGCAGTCGTCCTGGCCACCATGCCGCCGCTGCTCTCCGCCATCTCGAATGCAGGCCGCCACGGCGTACTCATCAAGTCCGCTGTCGTCATGGAGCGGCTCGGCGACACCACCGTCGTCGCCTTCGACAAGACCGGCACCCTGACCGAGGGTCGACCCGTGCTTACCCAAGTGCGTGCATGGCCAGCTGCCGGCATCGACGACGACACCGTGCTGCAGCTGGCCGCCAGCGCAGAGCGCCTTAGCGAGCACCCGCTCGCACGGGCCATCGTCGCCGGGGCCCAATCTCGCGGTGTCGTCCTCCTGCCGGCCGAACAATTCAGTTCGCTCCCCGGTCGTGGTGTTCGCGCCGTGGTTGCCGGACGCGAGGTTCGGGTCGGCAGCCCGATCCAGTACCCCGCCAACGATGTAGTCACCGAGCTGGAAGCGGCGGGTTACACCGTGGTGGTCGCCTCCATCGACGGGCGGCCCGCGGCCGCACTAGGACTCGAGGATCGGCTGCGCTCGAACGCCGCCGACGCGATCAGTGCCCTGACCGGACTGACCGGCAACGTCCCCATTCTGCTTACGGGCGACAACAGCCGTGCCGCAACACGTCTCGGCGCGGAACTCGGGATCACCGACGTCCGGGCAGAACTGCTACCCGAGCACAAGGTCACCGCGGTACGTGAACTCGAAGCCGCCGGAGCCACAGTCCTGCTCGTCGGCGACGGTGTCAACGACGCGCCTGCGCTCGCCGCCGCGCACACCGGAATCGCGATGGGCCGAGCAGGCGCGGACCTGGCACTGGAGACTGCCGACGCCGTCATCGTCCAAGACGATCTATCGACCGTCGCGGCCGCCATCGCACTCTCTCGCCGCGCTCGCCGAGTGGTGATCGCCAACCTCGTAATCGCTGCGACGTTCATCGCCGTGCTCGTCACCTGGGACCTGATCGGCCATCTGCCCTTGCCGCTCGGCGTCGCGGGCCACGAAGGCTCCACCATCATCGTCGCGCTCAACGGACTCCGACTGCTCCGCAATAAGGCCTGGCGAATCTAGTCGAACAGATCGGGCTGTTCGCGGGTAATGCGGTCGAACAGCGGCTGGAAGCTGAACCAGCCTGCGAAATGGGTGCCGACCTGACCCGCCGTGAGCTTGGCCATCTCGGGATCGATCAACACCGGCTTCCCGACGGCCTCGGCCATCAGCTGTGCATGGCAGGACCGCTCCATGGTGATGAACCACCACGCCGCCTCCTCGACGGAATGACCGACGGTGAGCAGGCCGTGGTTGCGAAGAATGGCAGCCTTGCGATCGCCGAGCGTGTGAGCAATGCGCTTGCCCTCTTCGATGTCGAGCACGACGCCCGAGTACTGGTCGAATAGCGCGTGATCGTCGTAGAAGGCGCACGCGTCCTGGGTGATGGGGTCGAGCAGCCGGCCGAGTGTGGACCACGACTTGCCGTAGACCGAGTGGGAATGGGCGGCGCCGATCACGTCGGGCCGGGCCGCGTGAATCTGCGAGTGGATGGCGAAGGCGGCCTGGTTGAGGGGACGGTCACCTTCGACGATCGTGCCGTCGTGGCGTACCAACAGCAGGTCGCTGACCCGGATGTGTCCGAAGTGCATGCCGAACGGGTTGACCCAGAAGTGGTCGGTGCGCTCCGGATCGCGGGCGGTGATGTGCCCGGCCACCCCCTCGTCGAAGCCGAAGCGACTGAACAATCGGAATGCGGCCGCGAGATTCTGCTTTCGGTGGAGTCGTTCCTGCTCGACCGTCCGCTCACCTTGCGGTAACAACGCAGCAGCGTTGCCACTCACGAGTTGGGCCGCTTGTTCGACGTCAGTGGTGGTCATGCCCTCCAGGCTGCCACTACGCGTTGGGATTCTCCAGTACGACGGCGACGCCCTGGCCGGACCCGATGCACACCCCGACAACGCCGTAGCGGGCGTTGCGTTCGCGCAGTTCGGTCGCGAGCGTCAGGACGTAGCGCGTCCCGGTCGCGCCGAACGGATGCCCGATGGCGACCGCTCCCCCGTTTGGGGTCAGCTTGTCGTCGGGCACGACGAATCCGTCTAACTGGTTGGGCAGTTCACGCAACACCCCGAGCGCTTGCGCGCTGAATGCTTCGTGGACCTCCCAGACGTCGATCTGCTCCGGGCTCAGTCCGGAGCGTCGGATCGCCATCGGGATCGCGAACGCGGGGGCCAATCCCATGAACAGCGGGTCGATGCCGTACACCGCGGACGAAAGCACCCGGGCCAGCGGGGTGATTCCGAGTTCGGCGGCCCGTTCCCCCGACGCGAGCACGATCGCGCTGGCCCCGTCGGTCAAGGGGGTCGAGTTGGCGGCGGTCATTTGGGTGGTGCCAGGCTGGGCGGGCAGCTTGGCCAGCGATTCGGCGGTGGTGTCGTCGCGGATGAACTCGTCGTGCTCGAAGACCTTTTCCGGAGCCTTCTTGGTGGCCGCAATCGTCACCGGCATGATCTCCTTGGCCAACCGGCCGGAGTCGCGGGCCGCCTTGGCGTGCTGCTGCGAGCGCAGCGCGAACGCGTCGATCTCTTCACGGGTCAGCCCATACCGGTCGGCGACGTTCTGAGCGGTTTCGATCATGCCGATATAAGCGTTGCGCGCCAACAGCTTCGGATTGGGTGGACCACCTGCGCCTGCCCACATGGTGTCGAGCATGAATACCGGGCCCCGTGGGCTGAACGGTGCGTCACCCTTCATCAGGGCCCAGCCCGAGCGTGACATCGACTCGACCCCGCACGCGATCCCGACGCCGAGGTCGCCGGCCTTGATCGCGTGGGCGACGTTGACCGTGGCGCTCAGCGACGAGCCGCAGTACCGGTTGATCGTCGCTCCCGCGACGCTGTCGGGGAACCCTGCGGCCAGCGCGGCCCATCGACCGACGTCGCCCATCCCTTCGTGAGAAGGGTTCACACAGCCGGCGACGATGTCCTCGACCTGGCCTAGCTCGACACCCACGCGTTCGCAGGCGCCCTTCATCGTCATCCCGAGCAGGTCGTCGGTGCGGATGTGCGACAACGTGCCTCCGTAGCGCGCGAACGGGGTACGCACGCCGCCGAGCACGAATGCGTCAGTCATGGGTGTCCTTCCTCTGCGGGACCGCCGCCCTGCGGCCACCCGACTAACGATGGCGCTGTTCGTCTTCCGGCGCCAGAGGTTCCAGCGACGCGATTCCGCTTGCCCAGCCGATCCGCCTATCGTCAATCGCATGACTGAGGCCCGTCCGCCCCTTCCCCCGTTCGACACGTCGACCGCCTTGCAGAAAGTTCAAGGGGCAGAAGACGCATGGAACACACGTGACCCAGGAAAGGTCGCGCTGGCGTACACACCCGACAGCGTCTGGCGCAATCGCGACACGTTCGTGACTGGTCGGGATGCCATCGTCGAATTCCTCACCGCCAAGTGGGAGCGCGAACACGAGTACGCGCTGCGAAAGGGGCTGTGGACCTTCGGCGAGAACCGCATTGCGGTTCGCTTCCAGTACGAGTGCCACGACGACGACGGCCAATGGTGGCGGAGCTACGGCAATGAACTGTGGGAGTTCGACGCCAATGGTCTGATGAGCCGCCGCGAGGCCTCGATAAACGACCTGCGGATCGACGAAGGAAACCGGCGCATCTTCGGGCCGCGCCCGGTGGAGGAGCACGTTCTGGACTTTCCACTGCAGTGACCCGCCCGGTCCGACCCAGGCGTCCAACCTCAAATGCCTGTGCCGCGGCCAAGTCCAATCGAATACTCTTCACCGATTGCGACGCGATCGATGGTGGGGTGTTGGGCAGGTTCGTTTGCCCTTACCATGAGGGCCTCCCGCATCTCGTTGGTGGAGGCACTCATGACCCAGTCGGCTACATCCCTCTATCAGCGGATCGGCGGCTACGACGTGATCGCGGCCGTCATCGACGATCTCTTCGCCATTTTGCATGACGACCCCGCTTTCGCTCGCTTCTTCGGTGGCCGCAGCAATGACTCGGTCATTCGCAGTCGGCAGCTCTTGATCGAGCAGATGTGTGCGCTAAGCGGCGGGCCATGCAGTTACATTGGGCGCGACATGAAGACATCGCACAGTGGACTCGGTATCGCTGATGTTGAGTGGGAATCGAATATGGGAGCTTCGGATGCAGCGCTAGCCAAGAACGGCGTGGGCGACGCGGAGCGAGCCGACTTCCTCGCACTGTTCGAGCGTTACCGCGACGACATCGTCGAGGCAGGCTAACTAGCACCTGGCCTGCATGTTGCGGGGCCGGCCCGCCACCACCAACACCGGCCTGACCATGCCCCAACGCAAAACCACCCGCGCCCAGGCCCGAGCGCAACGCATCGACGACGAGCGCCGCCGGGCGCCGCCGCCAGCCCACCCTTCTAGGACGGCGCGACTGGCCGCCGCCAGACCAGCACGTGTGTCGACGACACACCCTTCCGCGACGTTGTTTCAGCGCTGAGAGTGAGCGTTTCGCCGTCGAGGTGG
>JAOPVI010000232.1 GCA_025966225.1 Mycobacterium sp.
CGTCGATAGCAGGGTCTTGCCAGCCAAGAAACGGTCTAACGATGCCCTTCAGGGGACCAGCGAGCTGCTGTCGACAACGCGTTCCGGGGTGCCGCGAAGTTGGTCCAACGGCAGGAGCCGGGGGTGTGAAACGGTGTCCAGCATGACCAAATCACGGCGTGCCTGAAGCACCGGCCGGCCGTCCCACGATGTGCACGCTGGTTGGGACGCCGTGGGATGCCATTCGTGGGTAGCATCCGGAGCTAGGCCCACCGGTCTCGGACACGGGTCGCCCAGCACACCGATCCCCGCCCTGCTGGCCGCAGCGTCGGATTGTCCGATGTGAGACTCGGAAGCGTTGTACTGCAACGCATCCGCACACGGGAGCCATGTCGCCGCTTACGCCGGGACGCCGCCTCAGCATTCGCTGCAGCAACAACCCAGCGAACTTCAAATGGAGCCGTCACTCGTCGGACTACCGGTAGTGTTCCGGCCATGTGGGGTTCGGTGCTGGGGCTGGCGCTTCTAGCCGCGTTGAACCCGGTGCGTCTCGGTCTCACCGTTCTGTTGATCTCCCGACCGCGGCCCGTGCGAAACCTACTCGCCTTCTGCGCTGGCTGCCTGACAGGGGCTATCCCCGTCGTGGTGCTTCCGCTGACGCTGCTGCACGTCACAACAATGTTTACCTCCTTTGTACGAGATGCGACCATTCCGGCCACAAACTCCACCGTTCGGCACGTTCAATTCGGCATGGGTGTGCTGGCGCTATCGATGGCGGCGCTGATCGCAGTGCGCTCGCTGACGCGCCGCCGTCGTGCACAGTTGCTGACCCGAGGAGCTCCACGCGGACGGCATCGAAAGGACGCCACCTCGACCTTGACGCTGGATTTGAACGCACCCACCGGAGACTCGCGGTTGCTGGGCCGCGCGCAGGACGCACCGACCGAAGGCAGGTCGGCATTCCGGCGGTTGCTGGGCCGCGCGCAGCACGCACCGACCGAGGGCGGGTCGGCATTCCGGCGGCTCCTGCACCGCGCGCACAATGCATGGGAAAACGGATCGCCGTGGGTAGCGTATGCGATGGGTTTGGCATTCGGGGGACCGCCGCCGGGTGAGGCCCTTTTCCTCTTCGCCATCATCGCGACCTCGGGTGCCGCGATCGGAGCGCACGTCGGCGCCGCGGTCGTGTATCTCGTCGGGATGGTAGCGGTCATCGAGATCGTGCTCGTCAGCTATGTGGCCGCGCCGGCCAGGGCCCATGCGGTACTGACGCGGCTGCATGACTGGACATTCGCTCACCGTGAGCGGGTCCTCGTAGCGATCTTCGTTGTGGTCGGGGTCGCGTTGTTGGCCCGCAGCATCTGAGCTGGCAGCGAAGAGCTCAGCTGCTTTGGCGCCCCGGCTGGGCAGCGGCTACCGCGGAGTGGCGGTCTAGGCCCAAGTCCCCTTGCGCCGGTGGGCCATCGCGACGACCTCGAGTGCCCGCCCCGTGAGGGGCGGCCAGTTGAACCGGTCAAGCTTCTGGAGGCGGCGGAATTCCTCGAACACCTTCCGGAAACCTTGTTCGCTCGCCTGATACGCCTCGAAAGCACGATCCAGCGCAGAACCATCCCAGGGTTCGTCCCGCGCGGCCGCGCGCAGCGCTTCGTAAACCACGGAAATCCAGTCCGTACCGAACGGCTCCGTCACCGCGTCGGACTGTCGCTGGTGCCGAAGATCGTGTGTGAGAAACTCCTCTATTGCGTCCTCATCGCGGGTGTTGAGATCGATCGCGAGCGCTGCGGAAATCCGCTGTACTTCCCGGCGCCAGTCATCGAGGAGGTTGGCGTATTCGACGAACACGCGCGGCAACCCGCGCGTGTCTCGCTCGGCCAACAGATTGTATTTCAGCCACAAGGCACCCGCGAGCTCCGGCGAGGTTTTGGTTCCACTCTTGCCTAATGACGCGATGACCTCCTGCGGGTGGCACACCGCGGTCACAGTCGCGACGTCAAATCCGGCCACACGCGCCGCCTCGAACCACATGGCGGACAGCGCCGTTATCGCAGGCTCCTTGATGACCACCAGCGGCGCGGCCGGCAACGTGGTCAAGAGCGCCGTGATCTCGGCGATGCAGATCGCCTTCTCTTCGGCGTCGAACGCACCTTCCTGCTGCAGGCGCAGTGACGGGTCGAAAAATGGGCTGCCGTGACGGCGCAGGATTGCTAGGTTCAGTTGGACGACTCTGCGCGGCTCCCAAAAGCCAAGCGGATTGCCCCTTGATCTGCCCACCATCCCGGCCGGAAGCGTGCCACCGCACAGCGAGAGAGTCCGCGTGAGCGCCGACGTTCCGGACCGGGCCATGCCAAGCACGAACAGCACGGTAGGTCGGGGCGCCGTAGGGGACTGTCCGGCGTCGGTCACAAGCACATCTCCATAGGACGGTCTAGTGGCAGGCTAGCCACGCAATATCGGTGCACCTTTTCGACTTCAAGCACTTGGCGCGTTGGGCCGCATGCGAGTTGATCGATGTGCGCGGTCGGCGAATCGGAGGAAGAAGGTCCTGCGGCGCGCTTCCGGAGCGTGCTCAGGCTCTTGATCATGGCGCCAGAATAGGGGCTGTTCGGCGCTCGCGCCGTGAAACACTATCCGTCGCAAAATTTCTCGGGCGGGACGAATTAAGGCACTTACTCGCACTTCCGCAAATACAGGACGCAAGTGGCACACCGGAACAGCCTGCCTACACCGTCATCGAGGTGTCCCGATGCAGCTTCTACGCATGCACCGCAAAGACGGCAACGCTTCGTTGACGCCATGACCACGTGGCTGACCGACCTTGCGGTGGATTAGATGGATTGCCTGCCGTCGTGCGGTCAGCGCGGATCACACCGCCAAGATACTCGAGGCCGAACACCGCTGCGTGTGTTGCCCGAGGCCAAGCCGGTCGCCTGAGCTGGCCGCTCGCGGAGCCCGGGATCGAATCCGGCAGTATCAGAAGGAGATCCGCTACGGCAGCTGCCCGCAGCAGGCATTTCTATATCGACCTGAGGTTTCGGCCCGGCCGGCTCGAACACGACTGGGGTCTGAATTTCGTTCTGGGCCAAGCCAACGCACGCGATCGGCTACGCTGAGCCGATGACTCGGTTCGACCCCACCAGGGCCCACGCTGTCGCGTGCAGCGTCGCCCTTCGTGACGAGGTGAACGCCCAACCGGGCGTTACGGGCGAATGTTGCGTCGACGGAGGCTGATCAGTGCGAGGCCCGATACGTCCTGCAAGCTCTGAGCGCTCCGCATCCAAAGGAGATGTGCGGCCAGATAATTGGCTCGCGTTCATGGACCATGGTTTGTTTACGCAGCATCACGCGGTCGGCCGAAACTTGGTCATCCAATGCGTGTGGGTGTATGAGCACGCTATCGACTTCGATGGGGTGAGGCGCTTTCACCACAATCTCGGTCGCGGGTTGTTGGGACGGCGCATCGAACGTTCACCGCTGCCGTTCGGCCGGCATCGGTGGATCTTCGATCGGGGACCATCGGACATCGATATCGATGAGTCCGCCCGTCCACGCGCTGAACTCAGCGACTGGGCTGATGAACGCGCTCAACT
>JAOPVI010000236.1 GCA_025966225.1 Mycobacterium sp.
ACCACCCGGAGAACACCCCGCCGACCACCGCGCCCACCGCCATCGAGGCCGCCAGCAACGCCATGGTCGTGCCGCCCTCTACCGGGCCGCCGAAGCTCTGGTGAGCCATCTCGGGGAAGAGCGCCCGCGGCATGCCCAGGATCATCGCGATCAGGTCGGCCACGAACGACATCAACACCACCCGGTTGCCGGACAGGTACCGGAAGCCATCAAGCACCGCGGCGAACCCCCACTGGCCGGTCTTCTGTTGGGACGTCGCAGGCATCGGCGTCAGCCGGAACGTCGCCCAGATCGGCAGCACACACGTGATGGCGTCGATCATGTACAGCGTGGACAGGTCCACCCAGCGCAACATCACCCCGGCGAGCAACGGCCCGACGATCGCGCCGAATTGAAACACCGTCATGTTCAGCGAGTTGGCTGCTGGCAATTGATCGCCGGGAATCATCCGCGGGATCGCAGCCGACCGGGTCGGCGAGTTGACCGCGTAGAACGCCTGCTGGACCGACAGCAGGCACAGCACCACCCACACGTTGTTCAGCTCCAGCGCGGCTTGCAGCCACAGCAGAATCGAGGCCACCGCAAGCCCGCAAGAGGTGATGATCAGCAGCAGTCTGCGGTCCATGGCGTCGGCCCACGCGCCGCCCCACAGGCCGAACACCACCAGGGGGGCCAGTGCGAAGAGGCCGGACAGCCCGACGTAGGCGGAGTTCTGGGTGAGCGCGTACAGCTGGACGGGCACCGCGAAGATCGTCAGGTTTCCGCCGATGACGGTGACGATGCCTGCCAACCACAGCCTGCGGAAGTCCAGCGTCCGCAGCGGTGTGGTGTCGGCGAACAGCCCGGCCACCCCTAGGGTTGCAGTCGCGTGACGCGACCCCGGTCGACGCGAATTCGATTGTGCACGCGGCTTTCCCGGCCCTGCCAGAACTCGACGACCTCGGGTGCGATGAGGTAGCCGCCCCAGTTCGGCGGCACGGGCACGGACTCGACTTCCGCGAACCGCTCGGTGACCTCGGCGAGTTCCTGCAGGAGCGCCTGACGCGAGGCGATGGGGCTGGACTGATGCGACGCCCACGCCCCCAACTGCGAACCGCGTGGCCGCTTCGACCAGTAGTCGGCCGTCGCCTCCCGCGAGACCTTGGTGACGGGCCCACGCACATGGATCTGGCGGCCGAGCCGATACCAGGGGAACGTGGCCGACGCGTACGGCGTGGCGGCCAGCTGGGCGCCCTTGTCGGAGTCGTAGTTGGTGAAGAACGTAATGCCGGTTTCGTCCACGCCCTTGCACAACACCGTGCGGGTGACGGGCCTTCCCAGCTCGTCAACCGTGCCGATCACCATGGCGTTCGGCTCGGAGCAGCCGGCCAGCTCGGCATCCCTCAACCAGTTGCGCAGCAAGGAAACCCAGCCTTCGGCGAGCCAGTCGGCGTCGAGGTCGGGGCTGCCGTCCTTCTCCACCGATCCGTACTCCACCCGCATTTGCGCGAGGTGCTCTCCACCCTCCAAAGTCACCGTTGCGACGCTACGCCCGCATGTTTGCCGAGCCATTACCGGCCGGTAGAAATCGACCGTCGACGAGGTGCAAGAATCGGCGCATGACAGCCATTTCCCCGGTACCCGACGGCTTCGTCGAGGGGCTTGAAGGCGTCGTCGCCTTCACCACCGAGATCGCCGAACCCGACAAGGACGGCGGCGCGCTGCGCTACCGCGGCGTCGACATCGAGGACCTGGTGAACCGTCGGGTGACTTTCGGCGACGTGTGGTCGCTGCTCGTCGACGGAAGGTTCGGCCACGGGTTGCCACCAGCCGAGCCGTTCCCCCTTCCGATCCACACCGGCGACGTCCGCGTCGACGTGCAGGCCGGCCTGGCGATGCTGGCGCCGATCTGGGGCTACGCGCCACTTCTGGACATCGACGACTCCACGGCCCGCGACCAGCTGGCCCGGGCGTCGGTGATGGCGCTGTCCTACGTCGCCCAGTCGGCCCGCGGTATCTACCAGCCTGCCGTGCCCCAGCGCAATATCGATGAATGCTCGACCGTCACAGCGCGTTTCATGACCCGTTGGCAAGGTGACCCCGATCCCAAACACGTCGAGGCCATCGACGCCTACTGGGTGAGTGCAGCCGAGCACGGCATGAACGCTTCGACGTTCACCGCTCGGGTGATCGCATCGACGGGCGCCGACGTGGCCGCCGCGATGAGTGGGGCGATCGGCGCGATGAGCGGCCCTCTGCATGGCGGCGCTCCTGCGCGCGTGCTCCCGATGATCGAAGAGGTCGAGCGCTCCGGCGACGCACGCGCCGTCGTCAAGGACATCCTCGACCGCAAGGACAAGCTGATGGGCTTCGGGCACCGTGTCTACCGGGCCGAGGACCCGCGCGCCCGGGTGTTGCGGGCCACCGCCAAGCGGCTCGAGGCCCCGCGCTTCGACGTGGCACTCGCGCTCGAGCAGGCGGCGCTCGTCGAACTGCGGGAACGCCGGCCCGATCGCGCCATCGAGACCAACGTCGAGTTCTGGGCCGCGGTGATCCTCGACTTCGCGGAGGTACCTTCGAAGATGATGCCCGCCATGTTCACGTGCGGGCGTGCCGCGGGCTGGAGCGCACACATTCTCGAGCAGAAACGCCTCGGCAAGCTGGTGCGGCCCGCGGCCATCTACGTCGGACCAGAGCCACGTAGCCCAGAGTCCGTCGACGGCTGGGATCAGATAGCACAGTCGTGACTGACGCCGTATTCGCTTCGACAGCAACAGCTTTCGCAGGACTCGTCCACGCGCTCCCGGCGTCGGGGTGGGCCGGGCCAGGGCTCGGCGACTGGGACCTGCGCGCGCTCGTCGGCCACGCCTCGCGCTCGCTGATCACGGTGAGCACCTACTTGAAGACGACCGCGTCACAAGAGCACGTGACGAGCCCGCACGACTACTACGCGAAGATCCGCGACTACGCGTCCACCCTCGGCACCGCCGCGATCACCGAACGCGGTAGGCAGGCCGGTCGCGACCTCGGAGCCGATCCTGCGGCGACCGTCGACGCATTGGTCGACCGGGTGCTCGGAGAGTTGGACGGCGCAGGCGATCCGCTGATCGAGGTCATCGGCGGCCTTGGCATTCGGCTGAGCAACTATCTGCCGACCCGGACGTTCGAACTGGCCGTCCACGGCCTCGACATCGTGCGCGCGTCAGGCATTCCGTTCAGGCTTCCCGACGAGGTGCTCGATCAGGCGACGGTGCTGGCCGCGCGCGTCGGCGTGGCACTGGGGCAGGGCGAGCCGGTCCTGTTGGCACTGACCGGGCGCACCGCGTTGCCGGCCTCGTTCTCCGTGGTGTAGCCGGGACGTCGGGTGACCCGCGCCGTGATCGGCTCGGCGGCAACGAGAGTGAACGGCGTCTCCATGGGAAATTCCGGATGCGCGGAGCGGATTTCAACCGTGTGGACGATCGTCGCCAGGGCCAGCGCGAGTTCGAGCATCGCAAAGTGGTCGCCGATGCACGTCCGTGGCCCGGCCCCGAAGGGTAGGTACTGCCAGCGGTCGATGCTCTTCGCCAGTTCGGGACGGAACCGGTCGGGGTCGAACTCGTTCGGTCGGTCCCACAGCGCCGGATCGCGCTGCAGCGCGTACACGCCGACCGTCACCATCGAGCCGGCCTTCACCCGGTGCCCGTCCACCTCGATGTCTTGGGTGGTGAGCCGGCCGTTCGCCGCGCCAGGAGGGCAGAGCCGCAGCGCTTCGTGCAACACCTGGACGGTGTAGCCGAGATTCGGCACGTCCTCCGGGGTGAGTTGACGGTCCCCGATGGCGTCGACTTCCGCCCGAAGTCTGTCCTGCAGGTCGGGATGCCTACCCAGCTGCCACAGCGCGTACGCCATCGTCGTAGCGGTGGTGTCGTGTCCGGCACCGATGAAGACGATGAGTTCGTCGCGGATCTCGTCGTCGGTGAGTCCCCGACCGGTCGCGGGGTCGGTGGCGGCCATGAGTGCGCGCACCAGAGGCGCCTCGCGGTCCGGATCTTCACGACAACCCTTCAGCACGTCTGCGGCGAGGCTGCGCAAGGCCGCGCTGGCAGCACGGGCGCGGCGTTGCTTCCGGGTCGGCAGCCAGCCTGGCGCGTGGACGGGTGACATGCCGCGATCCGCGATGTATTTGAGCACGATGTTCAGCGGTTCGGCGATGCGGTCCGCCTGCTCGTCGAGGTCAAGCCCGAGCACCGAACGGCCCAATGCGCGCATGGTCAACCGCCGGCATTGGAGGTCGAGGTCGATGTCGCGACCGGAGCCCCAACTCATCGCAATCGTGTGGGCCGCCTGAGCCATGTGGCCACCGAAGCCCCGCACGTTCTTCTTGGTGAACAACGGTTGCAGTAATCGGCGCCGCGGTAGCCAGTCGTCATGGGTCATGACGAAGAGGCTCGCTCCGATGCAGTTGCGCAGCTCGTGGTGCATGCGGTTGCGCTCGACGATGGCATCCGAGGTGCCGAGGATGTCGTGCGCGCCTTTCGGAGTGGCGGTGAGGACCACCTCCGGCATGAGCCACGACGGCCCGAGTTTGAGGCGCGAGACTGGTCCGCCGGCGTCACAGAGCTCCTGTATGCCGGTGTGGAACCGGCGTAGCGCCGTGAGTGTCTGCCGCGCGGACAGCGGGTTTCGCGGGGCGAGCGGTAACGCCTCGACGTCGGACTTGTCGGCCGTGTTGAGCATGGAACCAGAATCCCCGCGAAGGCCTTCGCGATACCGAGTAGTCGACTACCTATGTTTCGGCTCTCCCGCTGCGATGAGAATTCACATGCGGGGTAGTCGGTAAGTAGTACACACCCGCCGTCGAGAGGAACCCACCATGGCAATCGAAGTACAACCGTCGCTGTCCCCTCACCTCGTCGTCGACGACGCCGCGGCGGCCATCGACTTCTACGTCAAGGCCTTCGGCGCCACCGAATTGGGCCGGGTGCCGCATCCGGACGGCCGGCTCGTGCATGCGGCGCTCAACCTCAACGGGTCGACGGTGATGCTCAACGACGACTTCCCCGACTTCAACGAGGGCAAGTCGTCGACGCCCAAGGCGCTCGGTGGCACGCCGGTGACCATTCACCTGCAGGTGCCCGACGTCGAGAGCGCGTTCCAACGGGCGCTCGATGCGGGCGCCGTCGTCGTGGCTCCGCTGGAGGATCAGTTCTGGGGTGACCGCTACGGCGTGGTGCGCGATCCCTTCGGTCATCACTGGTCGCTTGGCCAACCGGTGCGCGAGGTCAGCCCTGAGGAGATCGCCGCCGCGATGGGCCAGTAGTTGGATTGCCGAGTGTCGCCGGGACTAGCGGCTACCGGATGGGACCTGACGGCCTGCCACATGGGGCCTCCTGCTCCGGAGCCACCGGCCATCATCAGCACCGGCGAACAATGCGAGGCCATCCTCGGAATCTTCTGCCCCAAGGCCTGAAGCAACCGGCTCTAGCGCCGCAATCCCGCCAGCAGCCGCTGGCCCAGCGAAGGTGCAGGCGCGGTCGCCGCGGCGACCAGCATGTCCGGGATCGCGGTGAACTTGTCGCGCGGGCGCTCGGCTCCACCGCGGGCGACTTCCGCCTCGTCGATCGCCGACCACCCCGCGGAGTCCACCACGTCGGGCTGCCGCTGCCGGATGAGCCGGTCGAGTGCGGCCGACTTGGCAGCCGGATCGACGAGCCGACCCTCGTTGTAATCGGCCACCAGGTTGTGCACGGTCTGCGCCGCGCACGACTTGTTGGTGCCGATGAACCCCGTGGGGCCGCGCTTGATCCAGCCGGCCACGTACGCGCCGACCGCTCCGACGACCCGTCCGCCATCGTTTGGCACGACGCACGCTTCGTCATCGAACGGCATGTCCCGAATTGGCTTGCCGCGGTACCCGATCGACGTCAACACCAGCCCGGCCTCGATACTGCGAACCTCGTCCCCGCCGGTCTCGGTGAACGCGATGCCCTCGACACGTTGGGCACCGAGCACCCGAAGCGGCGTCAGCCGGTAGGCCAACCGAATGCGCGGGCGGCTGGCAGGCGCTGATGCGTCGCCGAGCTTGGACAGCACCTCGAGCTTGTTGCGCGTCAACGGGTCCGACTCATCGGCCAGGTCGCGCAGGACCAGCTCGTGGTCCGCTGCGTCGAGCACGACGTCACACGTCGCCGTCAACCCGATGAGTTCGGGCAGCGTGAACGCGGACTGAGCCGGGCCCCGCCTGGCCGCAATGACGATCTCGGTGACGTGCGAGTCGCGCAGCGTAGCCAGTGCGTGATCGGAGACGTCGGTGCGGGCCAGCCCGTCGGGGTCGGCGGTCAGGATGCGTGCGACGTCGAGCGCCACGTTGCCGTTGCCCACGATCACGACGCGCTCATGACTCAAATCGACTGGCAGCTGGGCGAACTCGGGGTGGCCGTTGATCCACGCGACGTGCTCGGTAGCGGTGCCGGTGCCCGGCATCCCCATGCCCTCGATGTCGAGTCTGCGGTCGTTGGGCGCCCCGACGGCGTAGAGCACGGCGTGGTGGTGCGCCAAGAGTTCGGCATGCGTGACGTGGTCGCCGACCTCCACGTTGAGATAGAACCCGAAGCCACGCTTGCGGGTGATCTTGTCGAACAGCCGGGTGACCCGCTTGGTGGTCTGATGGTCCGGCGCGACACCGGCCCGCACCAATCCGTATGGCGTCGGCAGCTTTTCGAAGACGTTGACGCGCACACCCTGCTGCGTCAGAAGCTCGTCGGCCGCATACATCGCCGCCGGACCGGATCCGACGATCGCCACGGTCAACGGGCCGCCGGGACGCGGGTGGACCATCGGCGCCTCGGGCACCGGCGCCAGCTTGGACGTCGGCGGCAGCTTGCCCTCCCGCTTCGGGTAGAAGGACGCGTTCAGTTCGATGAACGGCAACTGCTTGGGCTCGAGCTTGCTAGCGGGGGCGATGGCGCCGACCGGACAGGCCGAGACGCAGGCTCCGCAGTCGACGCATGCCACCGGGTCGATGTAGAGCATCTCCGCAGTGGCGAAGCCGGGCTCATCCGGTGACGGATGGATGCAGTTCACCGGACATGCGTAGACACAGGACCCGTCGCTGCAACACGACTGGGTGATCACATGGGGCATGCGCCTACGCGACCGAGACCAGGTGCTGGCGCGCAGGCTCGCTGCGGTAGCGGCTGGGGGCGCCGTTGATGCGGCAGATCCGCCACATGATCTTGGCGAGCGGATTCATCAGGCCCGTGTCGTGAGCCAGCATCCGCACGTCGCCGAACATGTCGCGCAGCATCTGCCGGGACTCGGGCGAGCGGAAGAAGATCTCCTTGCGCACCGAGCGCGGGATGTCGAATTCCTTCCAGAACGCCCGCGGCGGCACGATGATGGCCGAGCACAGGATCCGCATCGTCAGCGGAACGTAGAGCGACAGCCAGAACCGCTTGCGGCGCGGCAGATGGGGCACGCGCTTGCGCAGGTACTCGTGCGCGAACGAGATGTGCCGTGCCTCCTCGGCCACGTGGATGGCCATCACCCGTTCCATGATCGGATGCAGGGTCTTGCCCTCGCGCAGCACGTTCTTCTGGGTGTGGTCGATCGGCTCCTCGCCGGCGAGAATGCCGAACCAGAACGGGATCGGCAGCGGCCCGGCGACCAGCGGGATGAACGGCTGTACCCACTTGAGCAGCCGCGGCATGCCGGGCACGTCGGCCCCGATGCGGTTCACCATCTCCTGGAACATCAGGGTGTGATTGCACTCTTCGACCGCCTCGTGCAGGCAGTACCGGTACTCCGGCGAGCCATTGGGCGTCCAGAATGCGTACTCCATCAGGCCGCGGATCAGAATCGACTCGAAGTGCAGCCCGACCTTGGCGACGTTGGCCTGCCGCCACATGCCGATCTCGATCTGCCGCTCCACCGGCTGCGACCGGTACCAGGCGTGCCTGCCGATCGGATCCGTCGCGGGCAGAATCCACCGTTCGTCGTTGTCGACCACGGCAAACTCCGGTGAGTCCCAGTCGATGTCGGTGTACGGATTGAAGTTGCGTCGCACCGAGCCCTCGGACAGGGTGTTCAACGTGTCGACGTACGCAGTGTCGTCGATGACGTCCATGTTCTTGCGCCAGCGCCTGATGATGCGCGTTCGCGCCGTTTTGACAGCCATACTGGATCTCCCAAGCCTCGAGTGAGGTTTACATACGTTGGCCTGCTGTCTAAATACAGTACCCATGGTCCCAGGAATTAACCAGGGCCTTTTCGATAGATGTGCCCTAGCAGGGTTATCCACATCACATGTGAGGCAGGTCACATCGAATGGTTGAGTTGAAGACCGAATCCGAGCTCGACGCCATGGCGTCGGCAGGCGCCGTCGTCGCCGCAGCCCTGCGCGCCGTCATCGCGCACGCCGCGCCGGGCCGCACCACAGCCGACCTCGACCGGGTGGCCGCCGACGTGCTCGCCCGCCACGGCGCAACGTCCCCGTTCCTCAACTACCACCCCAACTGGGCGCCCACCCCGTTCCCCGCAGTGCTCTGCGTCAGCGTCAACGACGCCGTCGTGCACGGCATCCCGACCGACGAGGTGCTGAACGAGGGCGACCTCGTCTCGGTCGACTTCGGGGCCGTCCTCCGCGGCTGGTGCGGGGACGCCGCGCGCAGTTTCGTCATCGGGACGCCACGCCCCGAGGACACCGCATTGATCGCCGCGACGGACGCCGCGCTGGCCGCGGGCATCGCGGCAGTGCGGCCCGGCAACACGCTCGGCGACGTCGGCCACGCGATCGAGACCACCGCGCGGCGCGCCGGCTACGGACTTCTCGCGCACCACGGCGGACACGGCATCGGACGCATCATGCACGAGGACCCGCACGTTCCCAATGAAGGCCGGCCCGGCAAGGGCATGAAGCTCCGACCAGGGCTGGCGATCGCCATCGAGCCCATGCTGATCGCCGACGGCACCGACGACTACACGCACGACTCCGACGGCTGGACGCTGCGGACCGCAACCGGCGCACGTGCCGCGCACAGCGAACACACCGTCGCCGTCACCGCCGACGGACCCCGCATCCTCACGCTCTGAACCCCGCGAGTTCGGCGCGTTCTCGTTCGGAGGGCGACGGTTGACGCGCAAAAATCGCCGGGAACTACGCTTGGTGGCATGGCTCTCGAGATTCCCGCCGACCTCAAACCCGCCGATGGCCGCTTCGGCTCCGGGCCGTCGAAGGTCCGCCCCGAACAACTCAAGGCCCTCGCCGCAGCGGGTGACTTGTTCGGCACCTCGCACCGGCAGGCGCCCGTCAAGAACCTGGTCGGACGGGTACGCGATGGCGTCAGGCAGCTGTTCTCCGTCCCCGACGGCTACGAGGTCATCCTCGGCAACGGCGGGTCGACGGCATTCTGGGACGCCGCCGCATTCGGACTGATCGACAAGCGCTCGCTGCACCTGACCTTCGGCGAATTCAGCGCCAAGTTCGCTTCCGCAGTGGCGGCCAACCCGTTCGTGGGCGACCCAATCGTGATCAAGGCCGACCCCGGCACCGCCCCCGAACCCCAGTCGGATCCGTCCGTCGACGTGGTCGCCTGGGCACACAACGAGACCTCGACCGGTGTCGTGGTCCCGGTGCAGCGCCCGGCAGGGGATGCGCTGGTGGTCATCGACGCCACGTCGGCTGCGGGCGGGCTCCCCGTCGACATCGCCGACACCGACACGTACTACTTCGGGCCGCAGAAGAACTTCGCCGCCGACGGCGGGCTGTGGTTGGCCATCATGAGCCCGGCGGCGCTGGCCCGCGTCGAGCAGATCGCGGCAGGCGGCCGATGGGTGCCAGACTTCCTTTCGCTGCCCATCGCCATCGACAACAGCCTAAAGAACCAGACGTACAACACACCGGCGATCGGCACGCTGGTGCTCATGGCCGACCAACTCGACTGGCTGAACGGCAACGGCGGACTCGATTGGGCCGTCAAGCGCACCGCCGACTCGTCCCAGCGGCTCTACTCCTGGGCCGCAGCCACCAGTTACACCACCCCGTTCGTCGCCGATCCGGCAAAGCGTTCGCAGGTCGTCGGCACCATCGACTTCTCGGACGACGTCGACGCTGCGGCCGTCGCCAAGGAGCTACGGGCCAACGGCATCGTCGACACCGAGCCGTACCGCAAACTCGGCCGCAATCAGCTTCGCGTGGCCATGTTCCCCGCCGTCGACCCCGACGACGTCAGCGCACTGACGACCTGCATCGATTGGGTCGTCGAACATCTCTGACCTCGTGCGTCATGCCTCCGCGTGTCCCGCGGGTTACGAGTCGATAACGCGTTAGGGTGCCCATAAGCCCCAGGAGGTCGATATGCGGGAACTCAAGGTCGTCGGACTCGACGTCGATGGCAAACGCATCATCTGCGAGACCTCCGAGTCGGGCGAGAAGTTCATCCTGCGTCCCGACGAGCGTCTGCACGCCGCTTTGCTCGGCGACCGGGCCCCGTCCAGTCCACCACCGGTCAATGTTGAGGTTCCAACCGTGCTGAGTCCCAAGGACATTCAAGCGAGGATCCGCGCGGGCGCATCCGTCGAACAGGTTGCGTCTGCAGCCGGGGAAAGCGTCAGCCGCGTCGAGCGCTTCGCTCACCCCGTCCTGTTGGAACGCTCGCGAGCCGCCGAGTTGTCCACCGCCGCACATCCGGTGCTCGCCGACGGGCCAGCCGTACTGACGCTGCTGGAGACCGTGACCTCCGCGCTCATCTCGCGCGGCCTCGACCCCGAATCCACGAACTGGGACGCCTGGCGCAACGAGGACGGGCGCTGGACCATCCAACTGGCCTGGAAGGCCGGCCGCTCCGACAACGTCGCGCACTTCCGGTTCAGCCCCGGCGCGCACGGCGGCACGGCAACCGCGTTCGACGATGCCGCCGCCGAACTGATCGACCCGAACTTCGACCGGCCGCCCCTGCGCGCGGTCGCCCCGGTACCCGCGTTCACCGCGGAGCCGGAGTTGCCGCTCGTCGTTCCGCAGCCGCAGCCGCAGCCAGAACCGGCCCCCAAGCCGCGCGCCCGCAAGCGCAAGCCAGAAGTACCGGCATGGGAGGACGTCCTGCTAGGCGTCCGCTCCGGCACCCAGCCCTGAGCGCTAGCCCCCGAGCGCCATCGCCAGCAGCGCGATCCATCCGCAGGCCACTCCGGCGCCGCTGCCGAACACGAACCACCGCCACACCGGACGCGCGCGCCAACTCCACACCGTCGGGGCGAGGCCACCGACCGCGACGATGTTGAGTCCGACCGCCAGCAGCGGGTGCAAGCGCGTCAACCCGAGGCTCAGCACGATGATCGCCGCGGCCGTCACGGCGGCGACGAATGCGGCCACCGTCAACCCGGTCCCCCAAGGCGTCTCTGCTCCTGGCATCCGCACCGGCGTCGAGTCCTCGGTCACTGGTCAGCCTTCCCGGGTCGCTTCGCTCCTGCCCTCCGCAGCCACCCTAGCTCGCTCGTAGAACGCCAGCGCTGCTGCCGTCGCGACGTTGAGCGAGTCCGTGCCGCGCGACATCGGAATCCGCACCCGCACGTCGCTCGCCCGCATCGCATGTTCGGTCAGCCCTGGCCCCTCCGCGCCGACCAGCATGGCCACCTTCGCGTCGGCCAGCTCCGACAATGCCTCGGCCAACGTCCGCGCCGCCGGGTTCGGAGTCATCGCAAGCAGATGGAAGCCGTTGTCCCGCAGGGTATCGAGCTCCCTCGGCCAGTCTGCGGCCCAGGCATAGGGCACCAGCAGCGCGTGACCCATGGAGACGCGCACGGCCCGTCGATACAGCGGGTCTGCGCACCCGGTGCCGAACACCACCGCGTCGACGTCAAGGCCCGCCGCGTTGCGAAAGATCGAGCCGAGATTCTCGTGGTCGTTGACGCCTTCCAGCACCGCGACCGTGCGGGCGCCGTCGAGCACCTCGGCCACCGTCAACTCCCCCGGGCGGGGCGCGGCAGCCAGCACGCCGCGGTTGAGGTGGAAGCCGACGACCTCCGCCATCACCTCCGCGGCGGCCCGGTAGTACGGGACGTCGACGTCGCGTAGGTCGGCACTCAACTCGGCGAGCCGACGGTCGGTGCCGAGCAGCGCGCGCGGCATGAACCGTGACGCCAGCATTCGCTGCACCACGAGCACACCCTCAGCGATCACCAGCCCCTTGCCGCTCGGCAGGTCGGGCCTCCGGTCGATGCTGTTGAGGTCGCGGAAGTCGTCGAGTCGAGGGTCACCCGGATCATCGACGTCGACGACATTCCCCAAGTCGCTACGCTCCTGCCCGCCGAACGACATTCAGGTTCAGGCTGAGGCGCTTTCTTCCACGATGACCATCATCAGTTCCGCGGCCAGCACCAGCGTCTTGCGCTCGTCTGGCGAAAGCTCCGCCAGGCGCTGCTGCAACCACTCACGGCTGGCGCGCCGTTCCACCTCGATCAAGTCCGCCCCGGTCGACGACACCGAGACCAGGACCTGACGGCCGTCGTCCGGGTGAGCACACCGGTCGACGAAGCCGAGTTCGGCAAGCGAAGCGACGACCCGCGTCATCGACGGCGGCCGCACGCGTTCCCGCACGGCGAGGGCACCGGGGGTCATCGGGCCCTCCTTGGACAGCGACGCCAATGCAGACAGCTG
>JAOPVI010000386.1 GCA_025966225.1 Mycobacterium sp.
CGCCGACGACCCCGAACAGGAGATCGAGATCGTCAGCGCGTCAAGCTAATTCGGCTCAACAGCGTTCGACGCCGGGGCCCATCGATTTGAACTCAACGCGTTCGCGGGGGTTCGGCGTGCTCAGCACCGCGCGTAGCGGTCGGCACACCAGCTCCCGGATGGCGCTCTGATCGACTGGGCGAAAGTTGAGCCAGTCCTGCAATGCAGTCACGCTCTTCGTCCTTTTCGATTGGCAGCCGGGTCAGGTGACCCGGTTGTCTCCCTCGATTTTACCGGGACCGCCGGTCCCGATTCGGTCCCAAGCGGGCTCCGCGTGTCTCAAAGCGGTAACGAGGCACCAAACGTTGACCGAATCGACGTGACGGCAGTCACGTTGGAGGCGCGAAGGAATTCCACGTCTCACCGATTTCGACGAAGAGGGTCCTCAGCTAGCCGGGAATGAGGCTCAGCCGCACGTCCGGCCCAACCTGGTCGATGCCGTCGAATCGCCACCGCTGCGCATGCACGATGCTCAGCACACCCACGTCATCGACTGCGGCGATCGGCCCACCCAGGAGGATCGGGGCGACGTAGGCCACGATCCGGTCGACCACCCCGGCGCGCAGAAAGGCACCGGCCAACGTCGGGCCACCTTCGATGAGCACGTCGACGCGATCGGACATAGCTTGCACCACCTCTAGCGGGTCGCGGGTGCGGATCACCATCGTCCTGGAGTCATCGTTGAGAACCCTTGCCTCCGAGGATATTTCGCGCTCTCCGACCACGACCCGCAAGGGCTGGCGATCGGCCAACCGACCATCGGGCAGCCGTGCAGTCAGCGCCGGATCGTCCATGAAGACGGTGCCGGTACCGACGATGATGGCATCGGCCACGGCTCGCCGACGGTGCACGTCGACCCTGGCTGCCTCGCTGGTGATCCACTGGCTGCTGCCATCGGCCGCCGCACTGCGACCGTCGACGCTCGTCGCGAACTTCCAGGTGAAGTGTGGCTTGCCGGTGCGCTGCTTGTGCAACCACTCACGCAGCGCACCGCCTGCGACGGCGTCGGCGAGTACCCCGACGGCAGTGCCGACGCCGGAATCGGCCAGTCGCGCCGCGCCCGCCGCCGCCACGGGGTTCGGATCCTTGACCGCATAGACGACCGACGAAACTCCTGCCGCAAGAAGGGCATCCACACAGGGCGGGGTGCGACCGTGGTGATTGCACGGTTCCAGCGTGACCACCGCGGTCCCGCCCCTGGCCCGCTCCCCCGCTCGCCGCAACGCGATGACCTCCGCATGCGGGCCGCCTGCCGGCTGAGTTCCTCCGACACCTGCAACATCGCCGTCGCGGTCGAGGATCACCGCACCGACGGGCGGATTGGGATAGGTCGTCCCCTTGACCTGCTCCCCCTGCCCGATGGCCAGCCGCATCGCGGCCTCTGTGTTCACGAGGTCAAGTGCTTGGACGCCGCGGCCGCCTGACGGCGCAGCGACTCCACGGCGACGGCCGGATCGGCTGCGCTATAGACGGCAGATCCTGCGACGAAGCAGTCCACGCCCGCCTCTGCGGCGGCTTCGATGGTGTCGGCATTGATGCCGCCGTCGATCTCCACGACGATGGTGAGTTCGCCCGCGTCGACCAAGCGGCGGACGATCGCGACCTTGGACAACACCTCGGGGATGAACTTCTGCCCACCGAAACCCGGCTCGACGGACATCACGAGCATGGTGTCGAAGTACGGGAGCAACTCGAGATACGGCTCAATCGGAGTACCGGGCTTGACGCTCAGACCCGCCTTCGCTCCGGCGGCCCGGATGTCGCGGGCCACTGCGACCGGGTCATCTGAGGCTTCGGCGTGGAAGGTGACGTTGTACGCGCCTGCCTCTGCGTACGGCGGCGCCCAGCGGTGCGGGTCGTCGATCATCAGATGGCAGTCCATCGGGATGTCGGTGACGTTCAGCAGGCTCTCCACCACGGGTAGGCCCAGGGTGAGGTTCGGAACGAAGTGGTTGTCCATCACGTCGACGTGCAGCCAGTCGGCTCCGCTGACGGCGGCGGTCTCGTCGGCCAGCCGGGCGAAGTCGGCGGCCAGGATCGACGGGGCAATCAGGGGTCTTGCCATGGCGGTCAGCGTAGCGGTTGGCAGTTTCGTTCCTAGCGCACCTGCAGGGCGGCGGCGAACATGGCATCCGTGCCGTGGCGGTGGGGCCACAGCTGAACGTGTGGTCCGGCGCCGACGTCGGCGACCCCCTCGAACAAGGACCGGGTGTCGATCGCACGCACCGGATGACGGCGCACCGCGTCGGCGATCACGCCGACCGTCTCGGCGAGGTGCGGCGAACACGTCGCATACAGCACTACACCGCCAGGCCTGGTGAGTTCGATGGCGGACGCGAGCAGTTCCTTTTGCAGCTTCGCCAACCCTGGTACGTCCCCCGGCTGACGACGCCACCGTGCCTCGGGCCTGCGCCGGAGCGCACCCAGGCCCGTGCAGGGCGCGTCGACGAGCACCCGGTCAAAGGAGGCCGGGGCCAGGCCCGAGTCGCGACCGTCGACCCGGAGTACCTCGACGTCGTAGCCGCGGACGTTCTGCTCGACGAGTACCGCACGATGCGCGGCCGGCTCCACCGCCGTCACCCGTGCGCCGGACGCGGTCCCGATGGCGGCCAACAACGCCGTCTTGCCGCCGGGACCGGCGCACAGATCCAGCCAGCGACTGTCGCCTCCGTCGATCGGCTCCAATGTCAGCGCACGGGCGACCAGTTGGCTGCCCTCGTCCTGGACCTGTGCCAACCCGTCCCGCAGCGGCGCAAGCCCTCCTGGATCGCCGCCAGAAAGGTAGACGGCGTAAGGCGAGTAGCGGCCGACCGTGCCGTCGACCGCGCTCGCGAGGTCCTCGGCAGTGATGGCGCCAGGCCGCGCGGCCAGGTGGACCAACGGCCGCTCGTTGTCGCTGGCCAATAGTGCGCCCAACTCGCCCGCGCTGGCTCCTAACGCGTCGGAGAACGCTTGCGCGATCCAGCGCGGATGTGCGTTTACGAACGCGATGTGGCCAACGGGGTCGGTGTCTGCGGACGGCGCGAGCTCCGCCACCCAGGACTGCTCGTCGCGCGCCGAAATGGTGCGCAGCACGCCGTTGACGAAACCGGCACGTGCCGAATCGAATTCGATGGCCGCCTGCTCGACGGTGGTGTCGACGGCGGCGTGTGCGTCAACACGGGTGCGCAGCAACTGATACGCGCCGAGCCTGAGCAACTCGAGCAATACCGGGTCGATCTGTTCCACCGGGCGATTGGCAGCACGGGCGATGACGGCGTCGAGCAGGCCGATTACGCGACTCGTCCCGTAGGTCAATTCGGTGGCGAAGGCGGCGTCGCGTCCGGTGATGGCGCGCTCGCGCAGCAGCGCTGGCAGCGCAAGGTTGGCGTAGGCATCGCGTTCGGACACCGCGCGAAGGACGTCGAACGCGGCCTGGCGCGCGGGATCCAGCGGGGTACGGCGCTGCGGGCGGCGCGGATTGTGTGATCGGTTCTGGGGCTTGTTCATTCGGCCCGCACGTGCTCGTCGAGCCGGGCGCCACGTACCCAGTCGGCGGCCTTCATCAACTTCTTGCCCGGTGGTTGCAGCTCGCCCAACACGACGGGGCGCGAGCCGGTGCCGACGTGAACGCCTTCACGGTCGATGTGAATCACGCCGGGCGGCAACGGTTCCCGATCACTGACCTCGACGGGGCCGAGCTTCACTCTCAGGTCTCCAATCAACGTCCACGCCCCAGGGTTCGGGGTCACCGCGCGAATACGGCGATCCACCACATGGGCTGGTAGCTCCCAGCGCACCCGGGCCTCGTCGACGGTGATCTTGGGAGCGACCGTCACCCCGTCGACCGGCTGCGGGACTGCGGTCAGCGACCCGTCGGCGATGCCGTCCAACGTCGCCTCGAGCAGGGCTGCCCCCGACACCGAGAGCCGCGCCAGGAGTTCCCCTGCGGTGTCCGTCGGCCGGACGGATTCGGTCACGACCCCGAACACTGGGCCCGAGTCCAGGCTCGGCTCGATCCGGAACGTCGTCGCCCCGGTCACCGTGTCACCCGCAGCGATCGCGGCCTGAACAGGGGCGGCGCCGCGCCACGCGGGCAACAACGAGAAGTGCAGGTTGATCCATCCGAGTGGCGGCACGGCCAGCAGTCCGTCCCGCAGCAGGGCGCCGTAGGCGACCACCGCGCAGCAGTCGGGAGCAAGGTCGATGAGTTCGGCCACGAACTCCGGGCCGTTGGGGCGATCGGGCCGCAGCACCGGAACATCACGCTCGAGGGCGAACGCGGCCACCGGCGATGGGGTGAGTCTGGCCCTGCGCCCCGATGCCGCATCGGGCCGCGTCAGCACCGCGATCACGTCGTGGTTCGGCGAATCGATCAGCCGCTGCAGCGACGGCAGGGCGGGTGCTGGGGTACCTGCGAAGAGAATGCGCACGGCTATCGGGGCTGTCCGGGTGGAATCTGGTAGTACTCGCGCTCGGACACCCCGGCGAGCGGCGCGACGAACATCCACGGAATGGTGGCAATCAGCCGGTTGCTGGTCGCGACGGCATCGTTGTAGTACTGCCGGGCGAACGCGAGCTTGTTCTCCGTGTCGGCAAGGTTGTCCTGCAAGTTCAGGAAGTTGTTGGACGAGTTCAACTGCGGGTAGCTCTGTCCGAGCGCCACCACCTGCCCGACCGCGGTGTCCAGGTCACGCTCGGCGGCGCTGCGCTGCGCCACCGACTTGCCGCCGGTCGCCGAGGTCAGCGCGGCGCGCGCATTCGTCACGTGGTCGAGGATGCCCCGCTCGTGTGCTGCGAAGGCCTGGACGGTCTGTACGAGGCTCGGGATCAGCGATGCCCGACGGGTCAGCTCGACGTCGATGCCCGACAACGCCTCGGCAACCCGCACGTCGGCGGTGCGAATCTTGTTGTAGCCCATCACGACACCTACGAGCACCAGCACCGCGATCACCAGCACGATGATCAGTATCAGTCTCACCACGAGCCGCCACCTCCTCCGCCGCCGCCACCGCCGCCACCGCCGCCGCTGGACGAGCCCCCGCTGCTGGAGGACGCCGACTGCGAAGCGGTGTATGCACCGATCGACGACGATAGCGCCGACTCGAAGCTGTCGAAGTCCGGCCCACTGGACCCGCCCGAAAAACCCCAGCCCGAATTCGACGACGACGAGGAATACCAATCCGGTTGCGGTGCAATCGCCCCCGTCGTCTCCTGATACTTCTTCGCCCAAAGCGCCGCACTGCCTGCCGCCACGGCGAACGGGACGTACGCGGTGTAGAGGTCCTTGCGCGCGGAGAAGTCGAACCGGGTCTCCGCCGAGTCAGTAGCCAGCAGGCGATGGAAACCGCCTGCCTGCGACCACAATTGGCGTCCGGAATCAGTGCGACGGGTACCCACTCCGGCGGTCCACGACCGCCTCGAGAAGGCGAAGAACGCGGCGAACGGCAGCCCCCACATCGTGTACGGGAAGCCCCAACGGAAGAACCCGCAGACGGCCAGGATCAGCGCCAGGAAGCCGGCGGTACGCACCCACAGTTCCCTCCTGCGCTTGACCATCACGCCGCTGTCCAACGCCCACTTCTCTACGGCCTTGGCCATGTCGACCTTGGCCTTGTTGAGCTTTTCTCCCGCCTTGACCGACTTCTTGGCCTCGAATTTCTGGCCGGGAGACATGACCTTCAGCGCGGACGCGACCGCGATGCTGACGGGGTCGACGTCGGCCCACGCACCTTCGGCTCCGACACCGGTGACGTTCCACTGCTCGTCGCTGACCTGGTTGAGCTCGATCAACTTGCGCTCGCCGAGGTAGAACAACGTCGCCGTCACCCCGTTCTTCGGTACCGCCTCGGTGCGGATGTACTCGGTCTGCACCGGACCGAGACCCGGTGGCGGGGCGTATTGCACGGGGAAGCCGGGCGGCGGCTCGACGGTGGTGCGATACCAGAGGAACGCCCCCACTCCCGCGGCGACGGAGAGCGCAAGGACCCAGGCGACCCCGCTGACCGACTGACCGAGGATGCGGTCCCACTCGAAGGGCCAGGGCAGGCTGATGCGCGGAGGGGTCGGCACGTCGACGCCTGCGCGCAATGTCACCGGCGTGCGGGGCGGAAGGCCCACCGCAGTGAACTCGACGGTGTTGCCGGAGAGGGCCAGGTTCGTGCAGGCGCGGCCGACCCCCAATCCGACGGAGCACTGTGCGCCGGTGACTGCGGCGGGCAACGTCACCTTGATGTGTGCCTGCTCGATCGTGTTGTTCCACGACGACGCGATGACGTCCCAGAAGAACGCCGACGTCGAGTTGGGATCGCCGACGGTCTGCGCGAACCGCATGTGGTCACCGGTGCTGCCGGGGTCGAGCACCCCCGGGATGGTGTAGCGGAGTTCGTAGACGTGGGTGCCGTAGGGCAAGGTGCTGTCGGGGTCGCCGATCTTGGCGACGCGGAACCGATCAGCGTCCTCCCACAGCAGCTGGTACGGGGCGGGTTCACCGTCCAACAGGATCGAGGTGAGCTCGGGCGTCTGGCGCACACGCGGGCTGTTCTCGTTCGATACGTCCCAGTACCGGAAGATGCCGTGCCGCCCGGAGGGGAATTCGCCCGTGATGTTCTCCACCGCGGTGAGGGTGCCGTCGGCGGCGACGGTGAAGTCGGCTTGGTAATCGCTGATCACCACGGGGTCGCTGGCTGGTGCGGACGTGGACGTACCACTGAAGACGAGTGGCCAGAGCAGTCCGAATACGATGAGCCCCAACAGGATCAACCAACCGAAAATCCTGCGCACGCTCACCTCCCCGTCGAGCTCGCCTGTTGCTGTCCGACCTACCCTATGTGCAAGGGATCGAGCTGGACACGTACGGGCTGCTGATCCCGCCGCGCGCTGAGCACGCCAGTAGCCCTGCGCAACGCCGCCGCGAGTTCGAGTCCACCGTTCCGCGGCACCCTCACCAACATCCGGCTCACCGTCCCGTCACCCGAGTTTGCCGAAGGGCGACGGGCCGCGGCAGGCAGTTCCACCGGCCCGAGTACGTCTGCGTCATCCGGGAGCTGGGCGGCCTCGAGCAGAGCCGCGACCGCGTCGGGAGCGCCGTCGACCGCAGCCAGATGTACCGCAGGCGGCAGCCCGACCTCCGTCCTGGAATCGAGCTCCGATTCGGCGTGCGCGACGGGATCCCAGCGGATCAGGGCCTGCACGGTAGGGATCGCCGACTCCGCGACGACCGCGACGACACCGCCGTCGGCGCCATCGCGTACCAACGTGGCAGCGGCCATCCACCGCCGAAGCGCATCCTCGGAAGCGCGAAGATCCTGGCGGCCGAGCAGGGCCCACCCGTCTAGCAGGAGCGCCGCCCCGTACCCGCCGGACACTCGCGGTTCGGCACCCGGCGTCGCGACCACGACCGCCGGTTCCGCCGGTACCTCCGTGACCACCGCGTCGCCGCCGGAGGTGAGAATCGTGGTGCCGGGGAACGCCCTGCCGAGTTCCTCGGCGGTGCGCCTCGCTCCGACGACGACGGCCCGTACGGTGTCCGAGCCGCACCGGACACAACGCAGCGCGGTTTCGGCGCGCCCACACCACCGGCACACCGCACCTGCGGTATCGCGGTCCGGCAGTGACATCGGTCCGGTGCAATGCCTGCAGCGGGCGGCCGTCCGGCACTTCCCGCAGGCGAGCGCGGGCACGTACCCGCGCCGCGGGACCTGGACCAGCACGGGTCGTTCGGCCACCAATGCGGCCCTGGCAGCCGCCAGGGCCATCGACGGCAGGCGGGCGGTGTACGCGGCCGCATCGCGTTCCTGCGCGAATGCACTGTCTTCCAGCGCAGCC
Organism: Mycobacterium sp.; assembly: GCA_025966225.1. Taxonomy (GTDB): domain Bacteria; phylum Actinomycetota; class Actinomycetes; order Mycobacteriales; family Mycobacteriaceae; genus Mycobacterium. The sequence goes on from JAOPVI010000386.1 coordinate 7,846, forward strand.
ACGCGGGGCGCTCGGGCCCGCACGACCGAGCGCGTCGCCACCAGATCATGAGCCCAGCCGCTGCGCACCATCGCCTGCGCCTCGGCGGTGCGCGCATGGCCGCCAATCAGTGCTGCACAACGCAATTGGTGCGCGCGCAGCATTGCCACCTCACGGGCGTGCGGATACGGAGCCCTTGGTTCAGCGAGACTGTCGTCGCCGTCGTCCCACACGATGACAAGGCCCAATGTGGTGACCGGCGCGAAGACGGCGCTGCGGGTTCCGATCACGAATCGGGCGTTCCCGCGGAGCGCGGCCAGCCAGCGTCGGTACCGCTGGGAGGGGCCCAGCCCCGCGGAGAGGGCCACCACCCGAGACTCGTCGACGTACCGAAGCGCGGACTCGTGGAGCGCGTCGACATCGCGCTGATCCGGTACGACGGCCAGCGCGCCGCGCCCCGAGCACACGACGGTGGCGGCGGCCTCGGCGAGCCGGTCCGCCCACGACTCCCCCGGCAGCGCTTGCCAAACGGCCCTGGCGGCCCGACCTTCCCGCAACGCGCCAAGGAACTGTCGACCCCGGCCGTAGCAATCCCACGGCGCTTCGTCGATGTCGGGGGCGGACAGCGGCGGAAGTTCGAGCACGGCTTCGCTTTCGACCTTGGCGTGTCGCGGCGGAATGGCGAGGCGCAGCACGTCGGCCCGGGTGCCTGCATAGCGCGCCGCCACGGCATCGGCCAACCTGCGGACGTCCGGTGTCAGTACCCGTTCGGCGGAGACCACGCGGTCGAGCCAGCCAAGTTTCCCGTCATGGTCGGTGTCCCAACGTCTTTCGAGCACGAATGCGTCGACGAGTCGACCGTGGAAGCGGACTCTGACCCGCACGCCGGGTTGGGCATCATCGGACTGGTTCGCGGCGACCAGATAGTCGAACTCCCGATCCAGATGTGGCACCGAGAGCATCGGGAGCACCCGAGCAATGGGCTCGAACTCCGCCGCCTGCCGCGTGGTGGTCACTCAGCCGGTCTAGCAGAGCGGTCCGACGCCACTCGACCTCGCCCGAAGAAGAACCCGGCGGTGATCAACAGAAGCGACGTCGCGTACGCCCACCAGATCGGTACCGCGAGCACCTCGCTGCCCGATGTCGCCGTCTGCGCGGCTTCGGCCCCCAAGACGAACTTCCCAATGCCGATCATGCCGTCGGACACCGCAAAGCACACTGCGCCCAGCGCCGTCCACATCGTGGGCAACCGCGCCAGCAGGGCCCCGCACGCCATCGCACCCAACACGGCGATGTAAAGCGTCACGGGGACCGTCATCCCGTCGGCGACCAGACGGGGCCAGAACCAAACCAGCAGCGCCACGCACACGCACACCAGCACGGCCGCAGCTGCCATCCGGGGTCCCGTACGGGTGACGAGTGGGAGCAGCGCGGCGAGGAAGCACACATGCGCGATCAGAAACGCCCCGAGGCCGAGCACGAAAGACGGCGTCCACCACGGCAGCGCGAGCAGGAAGTCGCCTGCAGCCGAGAAGATCAGCGCGCCCAACAGCCAGCGCCGCTCCCGCGCGATGGGGTGGCTCAGCGCGGCGATCGCCAGCAACACCGCGGCAAGTGCCTTGACCGCGGGTTGCAGCATGAACTGGCCAGTGAGTTCCGCGCCGGACGGCAACCGCAGGGCGGTGATGACGAGAAATGTGCCGTAGCCGGCACCGACGATCGCAGCGGCGACCCACAACGTGCGCATCCGCCTCGGTGCGTACGGTGTGGCCATGCCCGCCTCCGCCGACAGGCCCGCAGTGGATGCCATCCTGCAGAAGGTACTGGAAGCGGTCCCGTTCCAGTTGACAACCGACGGCGGGCCCGAGGCGGCCCGACAACGGTTCCGCGACCTGCCACGCAGGCCGGTCCACCAGGAGCTGCGCGTCGAGGACCGCGTCGTCGGCGGCCCGTCGGGTCCGGTACCGATCCGGTTGTACTGGCCGCCCGAGTCGGATGCCATGCCACCCCCGGTGGTGATGTTCTTCCACGGTGGCGGCTGGGTGGTTGGCGACCTCGACACCTACGACGGCGACGCCCGCCGCCACGCAGTTGGCGCGGGCGCCCTAGTGGTGTCCGTCGACTACCGGTTGGCGCCGGAACATCCGTACCCCGCGGCCGTCGACGACGTATGGGCCGCAACGCAATGGGTCGCCGCGCATGGCGAAGAACTCGGCGCCGACCCGAGCAGGCTTGCCGTCGCGGGTGACTCAGCTGGCGGCAACCTCGCTGCCGTCGTTGCACAGCTCGCGCGTGACACGGCCGGGCCGCCAATCACCTTCCAGTTGCTGTGGTACCCCGCGACGACGTGGGACTCATCGCTGCCGTCGTTCACCGAGAACGCGGACGCTCCGGTTCTCGCCGTCGACGCGGTTGGCCAGTTCTCCCGTTGGTACGCCAAGGGCGTGGAACTGAGCACTGCCCCGTCCACCTTGGTTCCGGCCAGGGCCACTGACCTCACGGCGCTGCCGCCGGCCTACATCGCGGTCGCAGGCCATGACCCGCTGCGCGACGACGGGGTTCGTTACGGCGAACTGCTGGCCGCCGCCGGAGTGCCGGTCGAGGTCCACAACGCCGAGACGCTCGTGCACGGTTACCTCGGATACGCCGGGGTGGTGCCCGCCGCGACCGAAGCCGTCGACCGCGGGTTGAGGGCCTTGCGCGCCGCGCTAACGTGAGGAATATGGCAGACACTTCGACGACGCGCCCCGACATCGACCCAAATCTCAAGATGCTGCTGGATGCCGTGCCTCTCGAGTTCACGATCGACGACGGAGTCGAGGTGGCCCGCGAGAAGATGCGCGCCCTGAAGCCGCCAGCGGAGCTGTTGCCGGACATGCGGATCGAGCAGCGCACCGTCGGTTACGGCGAACTCACTGACATTCCGCTGCGCATCTACTGGCCACCATCGGAAACTGAGGAAAGCCTGCCGATCGTGGTCTTCTACCACGGCGGCGGCTGGGCGATCGGCGATCTGGACACCCACGACCACGTCGCCCGCGCACACGCGATCGGCGCCAAGGCGATCGTGGTGTCGGTCGACTACCGCCTCGCTCCGGAGCATCCCTTCCCCGCAGGTGTCGAGGATGCCTGGGCTGCGCTGCAGTGGGTCGGAGGGCACGCGGCCGAGCTTGGTGGCGAGCCAACCCGCATCGCCGTGGCCGGAGACTCGGCGGGCGGCAACTTGGCGGCCGTGATGGCGTTGCGGGCGCGGGACGCCGGTGGCCCACCATTGGCGTTCCAGCTGCTCTGGTACCCCGTCGCGGTCGGGGACCTCTCCCTTCCGTCGTTCACCGAGAATGCGGATGCGCCCCTGTTGAATTCCGAGGTGACCTCGGCGTTCCTGACGTGGTACCTGCCGGGGATGGACATGTCCGATCCCAAGGCGCTACCGACGGATCTCGCCCCCGCGAACGCTGCCACGCTGGCGGGTTTGCCGGCCGCCTTCATCGGCACCGCCGAGCACGACCCGCTGCGCGACGACGGCGGCAAGTATGCCGAAATGCTCGCCGCTGCAGGGGTTCCCGTCCAGTTGAGCAATGAACCGACGATGGTGCACGGCTACGCGAGTCTGGCGATGGCCTCACCGGTCGCGGCCGAGGCCACCGATCGCGGGCTCGCAGCGCTGAAGGCGGCGCTGCACGCCGGACGATGACCGACCAGGACGTGCTCGACGTGCGCTCGCCACGGCAGTGGCAAGAGTGGTTGGAGCACAACCACGACACCGTCACCGAGGTGTGGCTGCGACTGTTCAACAAGGCTGCGGGCGAGGTTCCGGTGTCGTACGGTGAGGCCGTCGAGATCGCACTGTGCTTCGGCTGGATCGACAGCCTGGCCCGCGGTCACGATGAGGTGTCACGCATCCAGCGGTTCAGTCCACGCAAGGCCAAGAGCGCATGGTCGAAGTCCAATGTCGAACGGGTACAACGCCTCCTCGACGCGGGCCGGATGCGACCGCCCGGACTGCGCCAGATCGACGCCGCAAAGGCCGACGGGCGTTGGCCAACGAGCTGAGGCGACGCTACATCTCACGATGGAACTGCGCGTGGGAGGCTGGCCCACGATGAGACACGGTCGGATTCGACGCTGATGTTCTGCTCGTACTGCGGCTCCGACCTCGGTGACGCGGGCACGTGCGCGAAGTGTGGCACGGTGCATGCGTCCAGCGCGCCGACGGGATGGCAACCGGATCCGACCGCTCGGCACGAAGGCCGCTATTACTCAGCGGGCCGCCCCACCAACCGAGTCCGCGACGGCAAGGCGCAGTCGACCGATCCGGACGGCGGTCGGCTGCTGCCCGACTACACCGAACTGCCTCGGTCCCCGAGAACGAGCACGCGCTCGGCCTGGCTCGGCACCGGTGGCGCGGTCGCCGTGCTCGTCGTTGTCGCGGTCGTCGTCTGGGGCCTGCTGCTGCCAGGGCCCAAGCGCGAAACCCCCGAGTCCCGGTATCTGTCGGCGCTGAACGACTCCGGCTTTGCGAATCAGTTCAATTCCGATGCAAACGCGCTGGCGCACGGCAGAAAGGTCTGCAAACAACTCGAGGAGGGCGAACCGCAACAGGGGCTTCCGGTAGACAAGCTGGCCGTGGACTCGTTCTGCCCGCAATTCAACGGCGGTTTCCACATCCTCGAAACGGCGACCGTCACAGGGACGTTCGTGCTCACCGACACGTCCTCGAACGAGTACACCCGATCGATCACCTCGGACGGGAAGTCGTGTGCGGGGTCGGGCGGTTACGCCGACGTCGAGGAGCAGACCCAGGTCACCGTCAGAAATGGCAAAGGCGAGATCCTCACGATGACGGCGCTCGGTGCGGGCAAGGCCAGTGACGTCAAGTGCACGTTCTCCTTCAGCTTCCCCGTCACCGAGGGCCAGGAACGCTACGTGCTGTCGATTGGTCATCGCGGCGAGTTCAGCTATTCGTTCAGCCAACTCCAGCACGGCGTGGAGATTCACCTCGGGCACTGAGCGCAAAACGGTACCCGCGGTATCGCATATCGCGTGTGCCGCGTAGCTTGAGGCGAAGTCAACGACGACGGAGGTACACGTGACGCAATTCGATTCCTCGAACGCTTCGCGTTCGGCCGCCGAACCCGACTTCCACACGCTCATCGTCGGCGCGGGGTTCTCCGGCATCGGCGCGGCCATCCAGCTCGACAAGGTTGGCCTTGGCGACTACCTGATCGTCGAGGCAGGCGCGGAGCCAGGCGGCACCTGGTACTGGAACACCTACCCCGGCATAGCGGTGGACATCCCGTCGTTCTCGTACCAGTTCTCTTTCGAGCAGAGCGCCGACTGGTCGCGCACGTACGCCAAGGGCAGGGAGCTCAAGGCCTATGCCGAGCGCTGCGTCGACAAGTACGGCCTGCGCCACAAGATCCGGTTCGACACCAAGGTGACGGCAGCGGTGTTCGACGACGAATCCGATTGCTGGCGGCTCGATTTGGGCACCGGCGGGCAGGAGCGAAGCGACTCGCTGACAGCACGGTTCCTGATCAACGCCAGCGGCGTGTTGACCGTGCCGAACCTGCCCGACATCGACGGCGTCGACAGCTTCGCGGGCATCACCATGCACACCGCGCGCTGGGATCACGAGCAGGACCTGACCGGCAAACGCGTCGCGATCATCGGCACCGGCGCGTCAGCGGTCCAGGTGATCCCCGAAATCGCCCCGATCGTCGAGAAGCTCACGGTGTTCCAACGGACGCCGATTTGGTGCATGCCGAAGCTGGACGTGGCGTTGCCCGCACCCGCCCGGTGGGCGATGCGGATACCGGGCGGCAAGGTGGTCCAGCGGATGCTGAGCCAGGCGTACGTGGAGCTGACGTTCACGATCTCCGCCCAGTACTACACCGTGTTCCCGCTGGCCACGCGCGCAGAACGGATGGGCCGCGCGTACCTGAAGCGCGAGGTGCACGACCCCGAAGTGCGCGACAAGCTGACGCCCCGTTATGCGGTCGGTTGCAAGCGCCCTGGGTTCCACAACACGTACCTGTCGACCTACAACCGCAACAACGTCGAACTGGTCACCGAACCCATCGACAAGGTCACCGGCACGGGCGTCGCCACCACCGACGGGGCGACGTGTGACGTCGACGTGCTGATCCTTGCCACCGGCTTCAAGGTGATGGACGTCGACAGCATCCCGACGTTCCCCGTCACCGGCGCAGGCGGGCGATCGTTGGCCGAATTCTGGTCCGAGCACCGTCTGCAGGCCTACGAGGGTGTCAGCGTGCCGGGCTTCCCCAACTTCTTCACCGTGATGGGCCCGTATGGGTACGTCGGCTCCTCGTACTTCGCACTCATCGAGACGCAGACGCACCACATCGTGCGGTGCCTGGAGCGCGCGTCGCGCGATGCGGCCACCCGCGTCGAGGTGTCCCAGGTTGCCAACGACCGCTTTTTCGCCGAGATGATGCGCAAGCGGCACCGCCAGATCTTCTGGCAGGACTCTTGCAGCCTCGCCAACAGCTATTACTTCGACAAGAACGGCGACGTGCCATTGCGTCCGACCAGTACGCCCGAGGCCGTGTGGCGCAGTCGCCGGTTCCCGCTCGAGGACTACGAGTTCAGCACTTAGCTCAGAACTGCACGCCGCGGGTTCAGTACGAAACGACACCGAGTGACTTGGCCACGCTGCGCATTTCGTCATGCACCCCGCCGTAGGCCGGCGAGCTCGGAAGCAACCGCTTGTCGATCTTGGTCACGGCGCTGTAGTTGGTGTCCACGACGTTCGCGATGGGCACCTGCGATATCTGACTCAGCAACTGGTAGGCATCGAGTCGGTCGAGGCCGTAGAGCTCGCCAAGCCAGCCGATCATCTCGACCTGACCAGCCCGCCACGCTTCTTCGAGCGGCCGGCCGGACCCGATGCACATCAGGTGAGTGTCGTTTTCGATCCTCGGCCAGGCCGGTCCAGGAGCCTTGATCAAGTCGACGATGGCGGTGACGTTCATCGCGCCCTCCACCGCCGTGCCGCATGACTCGCCCTCGCCCTGCCGGTAATGCCCGTCGCCGAGCGAGAACAGCGCGCCCTCGACGTTCACCCGGAGGTAACAGGTTGCGCCAGCTGCCATTTCAGGGGTATCCATGTTGCCCCCGAAGTAGTCCGGCACCAGCGAGGTGCGCACCTCACGGCGTGCAGGGGCCACGCCGACGGTGCCGAGCATGGGGTTGGCGGGCAGCGCCACCTGGAAATCACTTCCCCGTGCCGAGAAGCCCAACGTGTCGGTACCCGAGTCGTATTCGTAGATCCAGGTGCGCTCGGGCAGCGCCGGTTGCAGCGTGGGACTGACCGGGATGCTGGTTAGTCCACCGAAGAACGGGATGAGCGTCGAGGCGCCCCACGTCCGCGCCGGGGTCAGGTCCACGAGGTGAACGGCCAACGTGTCACCAGGTTCGGCGCCCTCGATCCAGAACGGACCGGTCTGGGGATTGAGGTCATCGGTGTCGAAAACGGTGCTGGCGACGTCATCCGTCGTGGTGATCCGGCCGCCGAACGCGTCCTCCGTCCACAGCGTGAGCACGGTGCCGGGTCTGATGCGCCGCACGGGCGCCGCGCCGCCGAAGGTGAAGGTCATCTCGTCGACCGTCGGCACGAACGTCAGATGATCCATGAGCACCATCCTCCTGGATTCTCGGGGCGGCCGCGTCGCGAATCGGCGTCCGACCGGATCAGCGCGGCGGACCGACGATGGTGCTGTCGTACCGCTCGGAGGCCTCGGCCAACAGTTTGGGCGAGATCTCGAACCCGTCCGGGCGGGGTTCCGACCTGTCGCGGCCTGCGTGCCGGAACATCCCCTCGATTCCGGCGGGTGTGTTGATCATCAACAGATCGGCCTTCTTCGACGTGATCCGGTACGCGTGCGGAATCATCTTGGGCAGGAACACTATTCCGCCTTCGGACAGTTCCATTTCCTGATCGTCGACCCACACCAGCGCGGTGCCCTTGATCAGCATGAACACTTCGTCCTCGTGGGTGTGTCGATGATATGGCGGCGCTTCGCCTTCGCTGACGTCGAACCGTCCGATCATCAGCTGACCGTCGGTGGCCTTGCCGTCCAACAGGATCGCGAGCGTGCCGCCGTCGAGCCATTCCAGTTGTTGCTGCCGTTCGGGCTGGGCGAGATAGGCGATGCTCACGATTCGACTCCAGACGTATACGGACGTTTTATTCCGCTTAGTCGCAAGGCTAGGACTGCAGGTCGATGTCCGCAACCGGTGCACCCGACATGCCAAACTCAGGTGATGGGACCCGGACCCGTCGGCAAGCCCGAGGTGCGCAAGACCCTGCGCCGTGATGCGCAAGCGAACCGGGAGCGGATTCTCGCTGCGGCGGCCAACGCGATGGCGCGGGAAGGTCGCAACGTCCCCCTCGCGATGATCGCCGACCTCGCTGGCGTCGGCATCGGCACGTTCTATCGCAAGTACCCCGACCGCGCGGCGCTGCTGCACGACATGGAACACCGTGCCTACGACCTGTTGATCGCCATCCTCGATCGCATCCAGGAGCGCAGGCAGTCCGGCGCGGCGGCCGTCGAGGCCTTCCTGCTCGAGGCGTTGGGCATAGCCGAGCGATTGGTGCTCCCGCTACACGGTGCGCCGCCACTGCTCGACGAATCCGCCGTGCTCGCCCGCAGACGGATCAACGACGAGGTGGATTCGTTCCTGGCGGCAGGCCGAGCCGACGGCTCGATACGCGACGACGTCAACGCCACCGACGTGATCATGTGCAGCGCACTGACCACCCAGCCGCTGCGGCACGGGCCGAACTGGGACGTCACGGCGCGACGCCACATTGCGCTGTTCATCGCAGGCCTGAAAGCCGTCGACGACGACGCCCTGCCCGGTCAGCTGGTCAAGCAGTCCGACGTCGAAGCGGCGTTCGCAAAGGCTAGACCGAAGCCTTGAGCTCCTCGGCCTTGTCGATCCGCTCCCACGGCAGGTCGACGTCGGTACGGCCGAAGTGGCCGTACGCGGCGGTCGGTGCGTAGATCGGACGGAGCAGGTCGAGGTCGCGGACGATCGCGCCTGGCCGCAAGTCGAAGACCGACGTGATGGCCTTCTCGATGCGGGCCGGGTCGACGGTCTCGCTGCCGAAGGTCTCGACGAAGAGGCCGACGGGAGCGGCCTTGCCGATCGCATAGGCCACCTGGACCTCGATGCGCTCCGCCAGGCCGGCTGCGACGACGTTCTTCGCGACCCAGCGCATCGCGTACGCGGCCGAGCGGTCCACCTTGGACGGATCTTTGCCCGAGAAGGCCCCACCGCCGTGGCGGGCCCATCCGCCGTAGGTGTCGACGATGATCTTTCGGCCGGTCAGCCCGGCGTCGCCCATCGGACCGCCGAGCACGAACTTCCCGGTCGGGTTGACGAGGAGCCGGAAGTCAGAGGTATCCATCGTGTCGTGTGCGAGGTCACTGAGCACGGTGTTGACGACCTTCTCCCGAATGTCCGGGGTCAGCGTCGCTTCCAGGTCGATGCCGTCGGCGTGCTGGGTGGAGAGCACGACGGTGTCGAGTCGCACCGGGGTGGTGCCGTCGTACTGCACCGTGACCTGTGTCTTGCCGTCCGGGCGGAGGTAGTCCAGCACCCCGCTCTTGCGGACCTCGGTCAACCGGCGCGCCAGGCGGTGGGCCAGCGCGATCGGGAGCGGCATCAGTTCGGGGGTGTCCGTGATGGCGTAGCCGAACATCAGCCCCTGATCGCCCGCGCCCTGCGCGTCCAGTGGATCGCCTGCACCCTCGACGCGCGCCTCGTGAGCGGTGTCGACACCCATGGCGATGTCGGGCGACTGGGCGCCGATGCCGATGTTGACGCCGCAGGTCTCGCCGTCGAAACCCTTGTCCGACGAGTCGTAGCCGATTTCGAGGATGCGTTCGCGAACGGTCTTCGGGATGTCGGCGAAGGCCTCCTTGGCCGTCGTCGTCACCTCACCGACCACGTGCACCTGTCCGGTGGTCACCAACGTCTCCACCGCGACGCGGGACTTGGGATCCTGCGCAAGCAGCGCGTCGAGCACCGAGTCGCTGATGGCATCACAGATCTTGTCGGGGTGTCCTTCGGTTACCGACTCACTGGTAAACAGCCGACCTTTGCTCACGGTTCATCCCTTTCCGATACTTAGTTAAGCAAATCATATCTAAGCCTCATGTCGCCGCCGGGGCGGCTCCGTATCCCGATGCAGCCAAGCGTGCGCACTCACTGCGCGCAACCGTTAGGCGCACCATGTCGCGTGCTTCGCGTCACTCCAGGATGTTCTTCGCGCGAGCGCTCATCACCCACCACTGGTGTGCAGGGAGGCCACGATCGCATCCACGATACGGCTGGCCATCAACGTCTTCGAACCGTGCTCCAGCGCGACCTCGTCGCCGTCGGCGGTCAGCAGCCACCCGTCGTTGTTGTCCACTTCGAATGCGCGGCCCTCGCCGACGGCGTTGACGATCAGCAGGTCGCAGCCCTTGCGCTGCAGTTTCGCCCTCGCGTGGAACAGCACGTCACCGTTGGCGTCACCGGTCTCGGCGGCGAATCCCACGATGGCTCGCATGTTGGGCAGTTGGCCGTCAGTGCGTGACCGGACGACGCCTGCGAGCACATCCTCGGTGCGCGTCAGCTCGATGGCCGACACATCTGCAGAGGGGTCCGCGGACTTCTTGATCTTGCTGGTCGCCACGTGGGTCGGGCGGAAGTCGGCGACGGCGGCTGCCATCACCAGCACGTGCGCATCCGGAGCGTGCTTGGACACCGCGTCGTGAAGCTGGCTGGCCGAACCGATGTGTACGACCTCGACGCCGGCTGGGTCGATGAGCCCCGCGGTGTTGCCCGCGATCAATGTGACCTCGGCGCCACGCTGAACAGCCACCCGCGCCATTGCATAGCCCTGCTTGCCCGAACTGCGGTTGCCGATGAACCGCACCGGATCGATCGGCTCACGTGTGCCGCCGGCCGTGACGAGCACCTTCACCCCGGCCAGGTCGTGGGTCAGCGCGTCGGGACGATCCAACAGCAGCTGGGCGAACGTGGTGATCTCCTCGGCCTCCGGGAGCCGGCCAGCACCGCTGTCGGACCCGGTGAGTCGGCCGGATGCGGGTTCGAGCACTACGGCACCCCGACGACGCAAAGTCTCGACGTTCGCCACGGTGGCCGGGTGAAACCACATCTCGGTGTGCATGGCAGGCGCGAACAACACCGGACACCTGGCGGTGAGCAGAGTTGCGGTCAGCAGATCGTCCGCCCGCCCGGCCACGGCACGGGCGAGCAGGTCGGCGGTCGCTGGGGCAACGACCACCAGGTCGGCCTCCTGCCCGATGCGAACGTGCGGTACCTCGTCGACGTCGGAGAAGACGCCGGTGCGCACGGGCTGGCCGGATAGCGCCTCGAACGTGGCGGCCCCGACGAAACGCAGGGCTGACTCGGTGGGCACGACACGCACGGAGTGACCGGCTTCGGTCAGCTGACGGACCACGGTGCACGCCTTGTAAGCGGCGATGCCCCCGGCGACGCCAACGACGATCCGTTTGCGCTCCATCACGTCTGATCTTCGCCCGAGAGGCTCATCGGATCCCGCCGGGGAGGCCTAGCCCTCGCCCTCGACGTGCTCGAGCAGGTCGGCGTGGATCTCGCGCATGGCGATCGACAGCGGCTTCTCCTGCAGGCCCGGCTCGACGAGCGGGCCGACGTACTCGAGGATGCCGTCACCGAGCTGGTTGTAGTAGTCGTTGATCTGGCGCGCGCGCTTGGCGGCGTAGATGACCAGCGCATACTTGCTCGACGCGCGGTCAAGCAGCTCGTCGATGGGAGGGTTGGTAATGCCCAGCGGGGTGTCGTACGCGTTGGCGGCGTCGGAGTCGATGCTCTCGACAGGTTTGGTCACGAAGAAATCTCCTGGCTTTTCGCTGGGGGCTAGCTAGCTGTTGGGTCGGGTCGTACCACTGCAGGCACGGCTGACGATCAATGGCCCGTCAGCAAGGATACCAACTCTGAGCAGGCGAATTCCAACTCACTGTTGACGACCACTCTGTCGAAGGTGTCTTGAGCGGCAAGTTCGGCCTTCGCGGTGGTCAGCCTGCGGGCCATCACCTCGGGACTCTCGGTGCCCCGACCGGCTAGCCGACGCTCCAGCGCGTCCCAGCTTGGTGGGGCCAGGAAGACCGTCGTGGCCTCGGGCATCGACTGCTTCACCGCCCCTGCGCCTGCCAAATCGACCTCGATGAGCACCGGACGTCCCGCGTGGGCCGCGTCCCGGACCGGTTGGGCTGGAGTGCCGGACCGGTGCAGGCCGCTGTGAATCTCAGCCCACTCGAGCAGTGCGCCGTCGTCGATCAGCTGCTGAAAGGCCTCGGGGGTGACGAACGTGTAGTCCACGCCGTCCACCTCGCCCGGTCGGGGCGCCCTGGTGGTGACCGAGACACTGAAGTGCAAGTCTGGAACTCGGTCGCGCAAACATCGCACGACCGTCGACTTACCGACTGCAGAGGGACCGGACAACACGACAATTCGACTCATCGCAATCGCCGTCCGGCCCCTCGCCGGCGCTTAATCCGCCGTGAAGTCGAACTTTTCCAGCAGGGCCTTGCGCTGACGATCGCCGAGGCCGCGCAGGCGGCGGGTCGGGGCGATCTCGAGCTCGGTCATGATTTCCTGCGCCTTGACCTTGCCGACCTTCGGCAACGCCTCGAGAAGCGCAGAAACCTTCATCTTGCCCAAGACCTCGTTGGTCTCAGCGTCCTTGAGGACCTGCTTGAGGTTGGTGCCGCCACGCTTGAGCCGATCTTTGAGCTCGGCTCGCAGTCGACGTGCGGCAGCAGCCTTCTCCAACGCTGCCGCGCGTTGTTCGTCGGTCAACTGGGGAAGGGCCACGGGTTCCTCCGTCTCTTGCCATCTGAACTGGCCATCATCATCTTGTGTCTTGACTGGATAGAGAACCAGCCAGCGACGACGACCGTACCCACGCTGGGTGACGAAAGCTAACCCCACCCCCTGGTTATTGCGCCAAAACGCCAGCGTGTAGGGAACCCGCGACCGGGGTCGACACGCCCCGATTCCGCGCTCGAGTCGGTTCTGGTTGGGCCGCCGGTCCTCGATCTGCCTGCGCATCAAGGGTTTTGAACGGTGTTTGGGCGGCCGTCTGGCAATCACGCTGGGGCGACGCCGCCGCCGGGCGGCCCCACCCTGTGGATTGATTAGAAATTTTCGCAGGTCACGGCGTGTCGGGCGTGTCGGCGCAGGTTGACGACCACCCGCGTCGTCACGTCCGTCACAACGGTTACGTGCGTCTCATCAGCAACACCTGCAGTCGCTCGTGTCCCAGAAATGGCTCACGCACAGGTTGGCTCCTTGGCGTGCGGGCAGTCGGGATCTTCACTGTCGCCGGCGGGTTGTTCGTTGGGTCTGCGTCGTAATGATGTTGGTCACTTCCACCTTGGCGTCGAGCCTCGCCGCTCCGGCGTGAGCGTGCGGTTGTGGCGCGTACATCCCGAATCGGGCCGGGGCGTCCGTGTCCACAGAGCGAGCCCTCATCGCGTGGGACGGGACGACCGAGGACATCGTGATGGCCTTCAGCGTGAGTGGCAGTTCGGAAAGGGCCGCCTGGGTGATGCCGGTGCCGTCCGCCGCGGAGTTTTCACTCGGCGAGCCCGAGGCGTTCGAGGAGCTCGTTCGGCTCACGGCCCCCCGCATCGAGTACCGCGATCACTGGCGGCCCAGTTTCGACTGGCTGACGACGGCCGGCAGTGCAGAGACGATGGCGGGAGCTCCGCCCGGTGCCGGTGTCAATGTGCTCGGCCGCCAACGAATCGGCCCGTTCGACGTGACCAGGCTGGCGGCGAACGATCCGGCGGTATTGGCCAACTGGCTGTCCGACAACGGGTTTCCGAGCCCGGATGGGTTGGAGCAGAATCTCGCACCGTACGTCGCGGACCGGTGGGAGCTCGTAGCGATAAAGTTGGTGCCCGCTGAAGCCACGGGCACGATGACCGGCCAGTTGCAACCACTCACGCCGTCGTTCACGCCGGACCGGGTGATTTTTCCGATGCGCCCTTCACGGTCGGCGAAACTACCGCAGACCGTCGACGCTCCACATTCCATTTGCCCAGCGCGTAATATCTTTGACGACAAACGGTTTGCGAACTGTTACCGACTCCACAGCGCGCGCCCATGTTCTCCACAGACCCGGCCCAGGCCCGCTCCCTAACGTCGTGGTGGTGGGGCGAATTCGCGCCAACACATGACGGAGTGGAGTGACACTGATGATCTTCAAGAGGGCCCTGTGCGCGTCGACGCTGGCCGCCGGAGTCGGGCTCGCTGGATTGCTGGGTGTCGGGCTGAGTACGGCTTTCGCCGATCCCGGACCGGGATGCAACGCGCCGGGCAGGCCGCCATGCGGCCAGGACTGGCACAACAACAACAACAACCAGTGGAACAACCACGACAACAACAACCAATGGAACAACGGTCCGGGCCAAATGGACTGGAACCACCGCGGTATCGACCAGGGCCGCCAGGATCATCAGCCGTTCAACTGGAACGGCCAGCAGGTCAATCCGATGCAGGCAGGCAACGGTGGAGGCTGGGGGTTCTGGTTCATGGGCATGTGGATCCCGATGTAACCGTTGACATTTGCGTTGAGGGTCGTGATCGCCGACGCGGTCGCGACCCTCAGTGCATTGTCGAGCAGACGACGCGGTCAGCCGGCCAGGTAGGCGACGGCGTCGCGCATCCGCTCGGCTGCGGAGCGCACGGCCCCCGCGTCTGGGCCCGCCCGCAGTACGTCTCGGGACACGGCAGGCAACAACGAACCCGCCCTCGCTCCCCCAAGTCCCTTCAGCTCTTCCAGCCGACCACCCTGCGCACCCACCCCGGGCAGCAGCACGGGGCCGCCGAGGCAGCTCAGGTCCGGAACCTCTGAAAGCGTTGCGCCGACGACGACGCCGATCGATCCGGGTTCCGGCGACGCCGCCCTGTTGACCGCCGCGACGTCGTCGACGACCGACTGCGCAACCGTGCGCCCGTCATTGACCGCGCGCTGCACGCTCGCGCCCTCGGGATTCGACGTTGCGGCGAGTACGAACACGCCGCGGCCATGCTGTGCAGCCGTGTCGAGCAAGGGTTGTAGTGAACCGAAACCCAGGTACGGCGAGGCGGTCACGGCGTCACTGGCGAGGGGTGAATCGCCCGCCCACGCTGCGGCATAGGCGGCCATCGTCGTACCGATGTCGCCGCGCTTGGCGTCGGCGAGTACCAGGACGCCCGCTTCCCGCAGCGCGGCAATGACGTACTCGAGCACGGAGTAGCCCGCTGCGCCATAGGTTTCGAAGAACGCCACCTGCGGCTTGACCACCGCGAAACCGGCGTAAGCCCGCACGCACACGTCGCAGAACGCGCGAAGCCCGTCAGCATTGGTCGGCAGCCCCCACGCGGTCAGAAGCTCGGGATGCGGGTCGATGCCCAGGCACAACGGGCCGCGCGTCGACATCGCCTGGGTCAGCCGCACCCCGAAACCGGTCACGGCGTGGCGCCGTTCCCCAGCTGACTATGCAATTCCTGAAGTGACCGCACCCCGATGTCGCCCCGAATGCCCGCCTCGATCCCCTGCACTGCCGCCGATGCACCCTGCACCGTCGTCACGCAGGGGATGTTCATTGCCACGGCCGCCGAGCGGATCTCGTAACCGTCGATGCGTGGACCGGAGTTGCCGTACGGCGTGTTGATCACCATGTCGACTTCTCCGGCCCGGATCGCGTCCACGGCGGACAGAAGGGGAACGGCGCCGCCGGGTTGTTCAAAGTGTTTGCGCACTACTTCGCATGGAATACCGTTGCGCCGCAGCATCTCCGCCGTGCCCTCGGTGGCCAGCACCCGGAAACCCAGATCGGCGAGCCGTTTCACCGGGAACACCAGCGAGCGCTTGTCCCGGTTGGCCACGGAGACGAACACCGTGCCTTCGGCAGGCAGCGAACCGTATGCGGCCGTCTGACTCTTGGCGAAGGCCGTACCGAAGTCACGGTCGATGCCCATGACCTCACCCGTCGACTTCATCTCCGGACCGAGCAGCGAGTCCACCTGCGTGCCATCGGCCTTGCGGAACCGGTGAAATGGCAGCACTGCTTCCTTCACGGCGATCGGCGCATTCGGTGCGACACTGGCCCCGTCCCCCGTCGCCGCCAGCACGCCTTCCTTGCGAAGCTGGGCAATGCTGGCACCCAACATGATTCGGGCACAGGCCTTGGCCAGCGGGACGGCGGTCGCCTTCGACACGAACGGCACGGTGCGACTCGCGCGCGGGTTGGCCTCGAGCACGTACAGCACGTCGTCCTTGAGCGCGTACTGCACGTTCAGCAGCCCCACCACGCCGATGCCGTGGGCGATCGCCTGAGTGGCATGCCTCACCGCCGCGATGTCCTGCCTGCCCAACGTCACGGGCGGCAGTGCACAGGCGGAGTCTCCGGAATGGATCCCGGCCTCCTCGATGTGCTCCATCACGCCACCGATGTACACCTCGACGCCGTCGCACAGTGCGTCGACGTCGATCTCGATCGCATCCTCGAGGAACCGGTCGACGAGCACCGGGTGCTCGGGCGAGAGTTCGGTGGCGCGGGTGATGTAGCCCCGCAGGGTCTCGTCGTCGTAGACGATCTCCATGCCGCGTCCGCCGAGCACGTACGACGGGCGTACCAGGACCGGATAACCGATGTCGGCGGCGATGCGGCGGGCCTGCTCGAAGCTGGTGGCCATGCCGAACCGCGGCGCGGGCAGCCCTGCGTTCTTGAGCACCTCACCGAACTCGCCGCGGTCCTCGGCCAGGTTGATCGCCTTGGGGCTGGTGCCGACGATCGGCACGCCGGCATCCGCGAGCCGCTGCGCCAGGCCCAGCGGCGTCTGCCCGCCGAGCTGGACGATCACGCCGACGACGCCGGGACCTCCGGCTCCCGAGGCGGATTCGGCGTAATACACCTCGAGCACGTCCTCGAAGGTCAGTGGCTCGAAGTACAATCTGTCGGCGGTGTCATAGTCGGTCGACACCGTTTCCGGATTGCAGTTCACCATGACGGTCTCGTATCCGACCTCGCTCAAGGTCGTCGCCGCGTGTACGCAGCTGTAGTCGAACTCGATGCCCTGGCCGATGCGGTTGGGCCCCGACCCGAGGATCAGCACCTTGGGCCGCTCCACCTGCGGAGCCACCTCCGTCTCGGCGGAGGGATCGGACTCGTAGCTGCTGTAGTGATACGGCGTCTTGGCCTCGAACTCCGCGGCACACGTGTCGACGGTCTTGTAGACGGGGTGGACGCCCAATCGCCTCCGCAGCGTCCGCACTCCATCTTCACCGGCCAGTTCCGGTCGTAGCGCGGCGATCTGGCGGTCGGACAGACCGCTGTGCTTGGCGTGTCGCAACATCTCTTCGTCGAGCACGGGGGCCGCGATCAGCTCGGACCGTAGCTCGACCAGACCGGCGATCTGCTCGACGAACCAGGGGTCGACACCCGAGGCGGCCGCAACCCGATCCACGGTCGCGCCGAGCCTCAGGGCAAACTCGATGTCGTAGAGCCGGCCATCCGTCGGGGTCTCGAGGCGGTCGAGGAGTTCGTCCACCGACACGTCGGGATCGGGCCCTGTCCAGAAGCCGGCACGCCCCGTCTCGAGTGACCGCATCACCTTGCCGAGGGCCTCGATGAAGTTGCGGCCCAACGACATCGCTTCGCCCACCGACTTCATCGTGGTCGTCAGGGTGGGGTCGGCGCCGGGAAACTTCTCGAACGCGAACCGCGGCGCTTTGACCACGACGTAGTCGAGCGTCGGCTCGAAGCACGCCGGCGTCTCCTTGGTAATGTCGTTGACGATCTCGTCGAGCGTGTAGCCGATGGCCAGCTTGGCGGCGATCTTGGCGATCGGGAAGCCGGTGGCCTTGGACGCCAACGCACTCGACCGCGACACCCGCGGGTTCATCTCGATGACGACGAGCCTGCCGTCAGCCGGGTCGATGGCGAACTGGATGTTGCAGCCGCCGGTGTCGACGCCGACCTCGCGCAGGATCGCGATGCCGAGGTCACGCATCTTCTGATATTCGCGGACGGTCAGTGTCATAGCAGGCGCCACGGTGACCGAGTCGCCGGTGTGCACACCAATCGGATCGAAGTTATCGAAGGAGCAGACCACGACCACGTTGTCGCGGCCGTCGCGCATCAACTCGAGCTCGAATTCCTTCCAGCCGTAGATGGATTCCTCGATGAGCACGTTGGCGCTCGGCGATGCGGCCAGCCCGTCCCCTGCCATGCGGTCCACGTCGTCGGCCGAGTGCGCCATGCCCGAACCCAGCCCGCCCATGGTGAACGAGGGCCGGACGACGACGGGAAGGCCAAGCTCCTCGACGGTCTCGCGGACCTCGTCCATGGTGAAGCAGACCCGCGACTTCGCCGACTCGCCGCCGACCTTGGCGACGATGTCCTTGAACTTCTGCCGATCCTCGCCGCGCTGAATGGCCTCGAAGTCGGCGCCGATGAGCTCGACGTCGTACTTCTCCAGGATGCCCAGATCGTGGAGGCCGACGGCGGTGTTCAGCGCGGTCTGCCCGCCAAGGGTGGCCAGCACGGCATCGATCTTGTTACCGCGCTCGGCTTGTTGAGCCAGCACCTTCTCGACGAACTCCGGGGTGATGGGTTCGACGTAGGTGTTGTCGGCGTACTCCGGGTCGGTCATGATCGTTGCCGGGTTCGAATTGATGAGGCTCACCTGCAGCCCCTCGGCGCGCAGCACACGGCAGGCCTGTGTACCCGAGTAGTCGAACTCGCAGGCCTGCCCGATGACGATCGGCCCGGAGCCGATGACGAGCACGTGGTTGAGGTCGGTGCGACGTGGCATCTAGCGCTCCCCCGTTCCCGCGCGAGTGTGCGCGTTCTGCCGGATTTGCCCGGCGTGTCGCGTACAGACACGCACGCTCGCGGACCAAGGGGTCATCATTGCTCCCCTGCCATGAGGTCAACGAACTGGTCGAACAGGTACTCGGCATCGTGCGGTCCTGCGGCGGCCTCCGGGTGGTACTGCACCGAAAAGGCCCGGCCGTCAACGAGTTTGATGCCCTCGACGACCCCGTCGTTGGCGCACGTGTGGCTCACCACTGCCCGGCCGAACGGGGTGTCGAACTCCTCACCCGCTTCACCCTCGAGTGCGAACCCGTGGTTCTGCGCTGTGACGGCCACGCGACCGGTGGCGTGGTCCATCACCGGGATGTTGATGCCCCGGTGGCCGAACGTCATCTTGTACGTCGACCTGCCAAGTGCACGGCCGAGGAGTTGATTGCCAAAGCAGATGCCGAACAACGGAATACCCGCGCCGAGCACCTGCCGGGTGACGCCGACGACGTGGTCGGCGGTCGCCGGGTCGCCGGGTCCGTTGGATAGGAAGACCCCGTCCGGGTTCAGGGCGGTGAGCTGCTCGAACGTCGTCGACGAGGGCAGTACGTGAGTGCGAATGCCGCGGTTGGCGAAGTTCCGCGGCGTATTGGTCTTGATGCCGAGGTCCAGCGCAGCAACCGTGAAGCGTTGTGGCCCATCGGGATCCACCACATAAGCCGAGGAGGTGCTGACCTCGCCGGCGAGGTCGGCCCCCAACATCGAGGGTTGGCTGCGCACTCGGCCCACCAACTCGTCGACGCCGGCGAGACACTCGCCGGAGAAGACCCCTGCCTTCATCGAGCCCGCCGTGCGGAGGTGGCGCACCACGGCGCGGGTGTCGATGCCCGCGATGCCGACGATGCCCTGGCGGACGAGTTCGTCGTCGAGCGTTCCGGTGGCCCGCCAGTTCGACGCGCGGGGCGACGGGTCGCGCACGGCGTATCCGGCCACCCAGATCTTGTCGCCCCGACTCTCGGCGTCCTCGCCGTTCCAGCCCGTGTTCCCGATCTGCGGTGCCGTCGCCACGACGATCTGGCCGTGGTAACTCGGGTCGGTCAGAGTCTCCTGGTAGCCGGACATTCCGGTGGAGAACACCGCCTCGCCCAACGTCTGGCCGACCGCCCCGAACGGCGTTCCGGTGAATACCCGGCCATCGTCTAGCACCAGCACGGCCTTGGGCCCACTCATGAGGACTCCTCTACCCAGTTGGCGATTTCACGGCGGTCGTCGCCGCGGAACCCGGTGTCGATCTCGGTGCCCGATGGGAGTTTCCATCGGATGGCGAGGATGCCGTCGTGCGTCAGCGCCTTGCCCGCGATGGCCCGCTCCGTCCTGATCGCGGTGATCGACTCGTCGGGGATCCAGATCGGCGTGGCGCCAATGCGTTGAACCATGATGCCCTCGGGATAGCGTGTCAACGTCGCCTTGCTGCGGAAGCCGAGGTCACCGACGACGACCCTGTCCAGCCAGCTTGGCGGTTGGACACTATCCCGAAGTGCATGCGGGTCGGCGATGGTGCTCCCCACGTACAGCCCCTTCGTGGCGGAAACGATCGCGGGCCCAACGGTGTCCGGCAGCGCAGGCAAGCGGCCGATGGTCTTGGCCTGACGCTGCGCCCCATGCAACCAGCCCTGCATCATGCGCCGGATCAGGAAGCCGATGAGCAGCACGAGCAGGGCCGCCATGATCAGCGAGGCGATCAGCGTTGGGGTGTTCACGCGGTGCCGTCCCCCCGGGTCGCTGCGCTCTCCCCCGCAAGCGGGGGGACCCCCAGCGCCGGACTCTTCCCATCGCGCGCGGTGACCTTGCCGCGCAACAACGTCAACGTCACGGCGGCAGGCAGGGTCATCGACTCGTATGGCGTGTTGTCAGAACGACTGGCCAAGGCCGCGCCGTCGACGGTCCAGGTCGCGTCCGGGTCGATCAGCGTCACGTTGGCGGGCTCGCCGACCTCGAGCGGGCGGCCCTGATCGGCCAACCCGACGATGCGAGCGGGCGCCTCACTCATGACGCGGGCGACGTCGCGCCAGGTCAGCAACCCTGGCCGCACCATCGTCTCGACGACGACGGACAACGCGGTCTGCAAGCCGAGCATGCCTGGCCTGGCCGCCGCGAACTCGCACATCTTCTCGTGCTCGGCGTGCGGGGCGTGATCAGTCGCGACACAGTCGATGACGCCGTCCGCCAGCGCTTGGCGCAGAGCCTGCGCATCGCTTGCTTCGCGCAGCGGCGGGTTGACCCGGTTGCGCCCGTCATAGGTCTGCAGTCGGCTGTCGTCGAGCAGAAGATGATGCGGCGTCACTTCGGCGGTGATCGAAATCCCTTGCGCCTTAGCCCATCTGACCAGTTCAACGGTGCCGGAGGTGGAGGCGTGGCAGATGTGCACCCGCGCCCCGGCATCGCGAGCAAGCAGTGCGTCACGCGCGACGATCGATTCCTCGGCGGCCCGCGGCCAACCGGCAAGGCCAAGTCGAGCCGCGTTGGGCCCCTCGTGCGCGATGGCGCCGACCGTGAGCCGAGGTTCCTCGGCATGTTGGGCGATCAGCACGCCCAACCCGCTTGCGTACTCCAAAGCGCGACGCATGATCAGCGGATCGTGCACACAGATGCCGTCGTCGGAGAACATCCGCACCCGGCCGACTCCCGCGGCCATCATGCCCATCTCGGTGAGCTGTGCGCCGGCCAGACCGACGGTCACCGCCCCGACCGGGTGCACGTCGACCAGTCCGACCTGCTGCCCGCGATGCCATACGTGGTCGGTGACCACCGGGCTGTCGGCCACTGGATTGGTGTTGGCCATGGCGAACACCGCGGTGTAACCGCCGAGCGCCGCTGCCGCCGAACCGGTTTCGATGTCCTCGGCATACTCGCGACCAGGCTCGCGTAGGTGGGTGTGCAGGTCGACGAAACCCGGAAGCAGCACCTGGCCGTTGGCGTCGATGACCTCCGCGTCGTCGGTGACCTTGAGCTCGGTCCCGATGTCAGCGAGTTGCCCGTCGGCGACGAGCACGTCGACCGGGTCCCCCTCGCCGTAGCGACGGACGCCGCGGATCAGTATAGGTGGCGTCATGCGCTGATGGCCTCCCGTTCCGCTCCGACCAGCAGGTGAAAGAGCACAGCCATCCGCACGTGCACTCCGTTGGAAACCTGTTGCAGCACAGCTGATTGCGATGAGTCCGCCACCGACGACGAGATCTCCATGCCGCGCAGCATCGGGCCGGGGTGCAGCACCACCGCGTTGCTCGGCAGTTGGGCCTGGCGCTTCTCGGACAACCCGTAGAGCACCGAGTACTCCCTGGCCGATGGGAAGAAGCCGCCGTTCATCCGCTCGGCCTGGACCCTCAGCATCAACACCGCGTCGGCTGCAGGCAACTCGGCGTCGAGGTCGTAAGAAACGCTCACCGGCCAGTCGGTGACTCCCAGCGGGAGCAGGGTCGGCGGGGCGACCAGCACCACCTCGGCACCGAGGGTGGCCAGCAGCAGCACGTTCGAGCGCGCCACCCGGCTGTGCAGGACGTCGCCGACGATCACCACACGTTTGCCCTCGATGGTCCCGAGCCGCTGCCGGATGGTCAGCGCGTCGAGCAGCGCCTGCGTGGGGTGTTCGTGGGTACCGTCGCCAGCGTTGATGACACTGGGTCCTCCGTCGGGGCCCTCACGCGTCCACTCCGCAAGCTGTTGTGCCGCACCGGAAGCCGGGTGCCGGATGATCAGCGCGTCAGCACCCGCCGCGCGCAGGGTCAGCGCGGTGTCGCGCAGGGATTCGCCCTTGGCCACCGACGATCCCGATGCGCTGACGTTGATCACGTCCGCACTCATCCACTTGCCCGCCACCTCGAACGACACGCGGGTACGCGTCGAGTTCTCGTAGAACATCGTGATCACGGTGCGGCCCCGCAGCGTCGGCAGCTTCTTGACCTCGCGGCCGACGAGCGCCTCCCGGAAGCGGTCGGCGTCGTCGAGGATCGCTGTCGCCTCGTCACGGGTCAGATCGGCCGCGGACAGCAGGTGTCTCGTCACGTCACTCCGTTCGTCGCGCAGGCGCTCATCACTGCCCTATGTTCTTCGCGCAAGCGCTCATCACCGCTTGGGCCCTCCGTGCGAAGCAATCAGCACGCCATCCCGACCGTCGTGTTCGGCCAGGAGCACCTTGATGTTGTCGTTGCGGGAAGTCGGCACGTTCTTTCCGACGTAGTCGGCGCGAAACGGGAGTTCGCGGTGACCGCGGTCGACGAGCGCGGCCAGTTGCACCGCGCGCGGCCTGCCGACGTCGCGCAACGCATCGAGCGCGGCTCGCACGGTGCGTCCGGAGTAGAGCACGTCGTCGACGAGCACCACGACCGCGTCGTCGACGCCGCCGTCGGGAATCGACGTGTCCTCGAGCGGACGGGGTGGCTTGAAGTTCAGGTCGTCGCGGTAGAGCGTGACGTCGAGCGCCCCGGCCGCGACGGCTACCGAGGAGAACTCGGTGATGTTGTGCGCAAGCCGCGCGGCGAGCGTGACGCCGCGGGTCGGAATGCCGAGCAGAACCACGCGCGGCGCGTCGGCGCCGTCCAGCGCGGTCTTCTCGATGATTTGGTGCGCGATGCGGGAAATGGTCCGGCTCACGTCCGCGGCGGACATCAATTCCCGGTCGGGGCTTGGCGCAGCCATGGGCGACCTGGACCTCCTTCTCCGCCTCTCGGGACGGATCGTTAAAGGACGTCGAACTGCCGGGGAGCCTAGCACCCCGCGTCGCGGTGGCGAAGTGCTGACTAGGCTGGCCGCGTGAATCTCGACGGCAACCAGGCGTCCATCCTCGAGGTGATCGACTCGGGTCTGCTCGCGGGCGCGGTCACGATGGTCTGGCAGGCCGGAGAAGTGGTGCAGGTCCACGAACTCGGATACCGCGACGTTCAAGCGGGATTGCCGATGCAGCGCGACACCATCTTCCGGATCGCGTCGATGACCAAACCGATCACCGTGGCTGCGGCAATTTCGCTTGTCGAGGAAGGCAAGTTCGCGCTGTCCGATCCCGTCGCGCCGTTTCTACCCGAGCTCGCCGACGTGGCTGTGATGGCCGATCCCAGCGGGCCGCTCGAGAAGACGGTGCCGCTGCGCAGGCCAATCACGTTCGACGACCTCATGACCCACCGAAGTGGTCTTGCTTACGCGTTCTCGGTGGGGCCTCCGCTCGGGCGGGCGTACGGAAGGCTGATGCACCGCCAGGACGAGGACCGTTGGCTGGCCGAACTGGCGGAGCTGCCGCTGGCTCACCAACCCGGCGACCGGCTGACGTACAGCCATGCCACTGACGTCCTGGGCATCGCACTGTCGCGTATCGAGGGCAAGCCGCTCGCGGAGGTGTTGGCGCACCGGATCTTCGAGCCACTCGGCATGGTCGACACCGGGTTTGCGGTCACTCCGGCGGGCCGCAGGCGGGCGGCGACCATGTACAAGCTCGACGCGAACAACCAGCTCAGCGACGACGCGATGGGCCCCGCGCCGGTGACTTTGCCCACGTTCTGCGCCGGAGGATCGGGGCTGTGGTCGACGGTCGACGACTATCTGGCGTTCGCGCGCATGCTGCTCGGGTTCGGAACCGTCGACGGAGTGCGGGTGTTGTCCGAGGAGTCGGTTCGGTCGATGCGCACCAACCGGCTCACCGAGGACCAGAAGCGTCACCCCTTTCTGGGAATGCCCTATTGGCACGGCCGCGGATTCGGGCTGAACCTGTCGGTGGTGACCGATCCCGCGCAGTCGCGCCAGTTGTATGGGCCGGGCGGGCTCGGTGCGTTCAACTGGCCCGGCGCCTACGGGACGTGGTGGTTGGCCGACCCGTCAGCAGACGCGATCCTCTTCTACCTGATCCAGAACATGCCCGAACTCAGCAGCGATGCCGCCGCCTCCGTCGCGGGCAACACGTCGTTGGTCAAGCTGCAATCGGCCCAGCCCAAGTTCGTCCGTCGCACCTACCAGGCGTTGGAGGCCTGATCCTCGAGTCCTCCTCGTCGAAACTGCGGGGAGGTGATGGGATCAGGCCGACGCGCGAAGCGTCGCGTCCTGAGCGCGCACGACGGTGTCGATGCGGCCGAACCGGTCGATCACCCGCTCGGTCATGCGGCTCCATTGGCTTTGGTCGGTGGTGTCACCCGCGATGACCATCACCCGATCGGCGGAGTAGCCGTGCATGACCCTGACCACGGCGCCGGGATGGCGAGCTACCACCGCGACCCGACGCCCGTCGGCCAGCAGCCTGCGCGCCAGCTGATATCCGGCGTCGGTGTCGCCGTCCAGCACGAAGACGACTGTGGTTGCGGTATCGGCTATCTCGCGACTCATGAACTCAGTCAACGCCCGCGACCTTGGCGCGCGATGTGGACCGGTTATGGAATCGCCACGAACCCGGGGGTAGACCGAACCGTTCGTTGTGAGTCGAATGCGTATGACATACGCTTTCGGACATGGCTGAACCAACCGTGCTCATCAGCGGCGCCGGGATCGCCGGACCCACGCTGGCATTCTGGCTGCACCGCAACGGGTATCGCGTGATGGTCGTCGAACTCGCCCCAGGCATTCGTCCCGGCGGCCAAACGGTCGACCTGCGCGGCGTCGGACGCGACGTCGTCGAGCGGATGGGCCTGCTTGACCAGATGACCGCGTTGGCGCTGGACCAGGCGGGGGCCGCGTGGGTGAGGTCGGACGGCGGTTCGTCGGGCCGAGATGCCCGTCACCGCATTCGACGGCAACGGGCTACATCGCCGAGGTGCTCTACACCGCGACTGCCGAGCACCGAGTACCGATTCGACGCCCGCATCGACGAACTGACGCAGGATGACGATCGCGTCCACGCCACGCTGTCCGACGGCTCGACCGTCACCGCAGATCTCGTCGTCGGCGCCGACGGCGCACACTCCGCGGTACGCAAGCTGGTGTGGGGGCCAGAGGAACAATTCGTCAAACCGCTCGGCGGATACCACGCATGGTTCACCGCGCAGGACACCGTCGGGCTCGACGGCTGGTTCCTCATCTATCAGGAACCCGGGCTGGTCACGTCGATGCGACCCGACCACGACCTCCGACTCTCGAAGGCCGGCTTGGCCTTTCGCTCGGAACCGATCGTCTACGACCGCAAGGACGTCGTCGCCCAGCGGCAGCTCATCGAGGACAAGTTCGCAAACGCAGGCTGGGAATCGGCGGCGCTGCTTGCCGCGGCGCGGACGGCTGACGACTTCTACTTCGACGCGTTCGTCCAGGTGCAGATGGACTCGTGGTCGTCGGGGCGGGCCACCCTCGTCGGGGACGCAGGGTATTGCGCATCGCCGCTCAGCGGCATGGGTACCGCACTCGCGCTCGTCGGGGCATATGTGCTCGCTGGCGAACTCGGTCCGGCAGGCGACGGACTGTCACCACAGCGACTCGCCGAAGCGTTCGCACGGTACGAAGCCAGGATGAGGCCGTTCGTCGCCAACGCGCAGAAGCTGCCCGCCGGAATCGACGGTTACGCGCCGAAGTCCAAGACGGACATCGCGATCAACGGTCTGGTGATGAAGTGGATGCAGCGGTGGCCGTTCCGTCCCATTGCCAACCGTTTGTGGATGAGCAAGGCGAACTCCATTGCACTGCCGGACTACCAACCCGGCGGGGCAGGAGCGTAACGACCCGGAGGCGAGCTGACACCGGCGACCCCTCGTCGCCGGTGTCAGTCCCCCCGCCCCTTACGTCACGTCTTCAGCACCGCCGACGGGGCCGGCATCACACGGCATCGAAATGTCGGCGTAGACGGTGTCATTGGCTACTTCAGTGACGTAAAGCGTGTTACCAGGAGATCGTCAACCAGCGGCAGGTGCGCACGTCGAGTAGTGCACTACTCGAATTTCGGCACCGGCCGTTACTCGGTCCGCTGCGCTCACACCGACCGCGACAGCACCCGCCCGAATTGCAACAGCCGCTCCATCTGAGCCAGCCCGCCGTTGTCGACCGTCTTCACGTACCGGAAGGACTCACAGAACAGCTCAGTGTCGTCGGTCGTGGTCGACCCGTCGTCGGCTCGCCAGATGATCAGCCTGCGCCCATCGGTGAGCACCACTTTCTGTCACAACGCGTCGCCCCAGAGCTCGCTGGTGACGCCCCGCGACATGATGAACGACTTGACCGCTGGGAAGTCCACCAGAGAGCGCAGCTGATCCAAGGCCAGGTCCGGGTCGCGCAGGTAAACCTTGGCCGCATCTTCCAGGCTCGAGTACGGAGCCCAGTCCTGCGGCACCACCGTCAGTGCCCTTGCTTCTTCGCGCAAGC
This sequence comes from Mycobacterium sp., assembly GCA_025966225.1. Taxonomy (GTDB): domain Bacteria; phylum Actinomycetota; class Actinomycetes; order Mycobacteriales; family Mycobacteriaceae; genus Mycobacterium. The sequence continues at coordinate 35,028 of JAOPVI010000386.1, forward strand.
GCTCATCAGACGCCCTCGGGGCGACGGACCGCTTCCTGCACCGCCTGCGCCGCTGCTCGAATCTGTGGAGTCACCAACATGATCTGGCCGAGCACGCCGTTGACGAACGCGGGCGAATCGTCGGTGGAGAGCTTCTTCGCCAGCTCGACCGCCTCGTCCACCGCAACCGGCTCGGGTACGTCGTCGGCGTGCAAGAGTTCCCAGACCGCCACCCGCAGGATCGCCCGGTCGACGGCGGGCAGCCGCTCCAACGTCCAACCCTGCAGATGGGCGGAGATCAGGTCGTCGATGTGTGCGGCGTGCTCCGTCACCCCACGGGCCACCGTCATCGTGTAGGAGTTCAGCGCAGATACTTCGGAATCGCTTTCCGCGAACGTATTTCGCGAGTCGGCCACCGCCGCGGGGGTCAACCCGCGGGCCTCGGCCTCGAACAGCACGTCGACGGCGCGCTTGCGGGCCTGATGCCGGCCCCGGTCTGATCGACGGTCAGGCATGAAGCGGGGCACCCACCCCGAGGCCGAAGCCGTCAGGCATTGACACGGCCGAGATAGCTCCCGTCGCGCGAGTCGACCTTCAGCTTGTCGCCTGTGTTGATGAACAACGGCACCTGGATCTCCGCACCCGTCTCGAGGGTGGCCGGCTTGGTGCCTGCGCTGGACCGATCGCCCTGCAGACCCGGTTCGGTACTGGCCACGATGAGCTCGATGGTGACGGGCAGTTCCAGATACAGCGGCGCGCCGTCGTGAAACGCCACCTGCACGGGGAGCCCCTCGAGCAGGAAGTTGGCGGCCTCACCGACGAGCGTTTCCGACAGTGGATGCTGCTCGTAGTCCTGCGAGTCCATGAAGACGAAGTCGTCGCCGTCGCGGTATAGGTAGGTGGTGTCCCGGCGGTCGACCGTGGCGGTCTCCACCTTCACGCCTGCGTTGTACGTCTTGTCGACGACCTTGCCGGTGAGCACGTTCTTGAGTTTGGTGCGCACGAAAGCGGGGCCCTTACCCGGCTTGACGTGCTGAAACTCGACGATCTGCCACAGTACGCCGTCGATCTGCAGGACGAGCCCGTTCTTGAAGTCTGCGGTCGAAGCCACGTTCGGTACAACTCCTAGCTGTCTATCTGGGTGAATCAGAATGATCCTGTGCAGGCATTGACCGACTCGATCTCGCCATGCTGGTGCCCTGCCATCTTCGCAGATCATCGCTCAGTCGAAGAATCAGGCCGACTCCACCAACGGGCATTAGCCGAGGACGGCCAGTTCCTTGGGAAAGCGAGTCAGCAACTCGGGTGCACGAGAATCATCGCTGCCAACGACCAACGTGTCTTCGATGCGTACTCCGCCTCGGCCAGGCAGATACACCCCGGGCTCGACGGTCACCGCAGAGCCGGCAAGCAGCGTGCCCGGCGCAGACGCGCTGATTCCCGGGGCCTCGTGGATCTCCAGCCCGACGCCGTGTCCCAGCCCGTGCCCGAAGTTCTCCGCGTACCCGGCATCGGCGATCACCTGCCGCGAGGCACCGTCGACGTCCTTCAGGATGGCTCCGGGCGCCAACGCCTCGCGGCCCGCCCGCTGCGCCGTCGCGACCAGGTCGTAGACGTCCCGCTGCCACTGTGCGACCGGTGCGAGCGCGAAGGTGCGGGTCATGTCGGAGTGATAGCCGCAAACCAGCGCGCCGAAGTCGATCTTCACGAAGTCACCTGCCGCGAGCTCGGCGTCCGTCGGCCGGTGGTGCGGGATCGCAGAGTTGGGGCCCGTCGCGACGATGGTTTCGAACGAGATCCCGTCGGCGCCGTGGTCGAGCATCCGCGACTCGAGCTCGCGGCCCACTTGCTTCTCGGTGCGGCCCGGCCGCAGCCCGCCGGTCTCCACCAACTCGAGCAGCGCCGAATCGGCGGCCTCACAGGCCAGCCTGAGCAGTGCGAGCTCGCCCGCATCCTTCACCTCACGCAGCACCTCCACGGTGCCTGCGGCCCGGATGAACTCGACGTCGGGAGTGGCGCGCTGGAGGTTCGCATAGTTGTCGACGGTGACGACGTGGCTCTCGAAGCCCAATCGGCGCACCCCATCGGCGGCCGCCCGGGCAGCGAGATGAAGTCCGCAGGCGCGTTCGATGACGATTTCAGCATCGGGTGATTGTTGAGCGGCCTGGGTCAGATAGCGCCCGTCGGTCGCCAGCACCGGCGTTTCATCGTCAGCGCGGACGAGCAGCGCCGCATTCGAGCCCGTGAAACCCGACAGATAACGCACGTTGACCAGGTCCGTTACCAGCATCGCGTCCAATTCGGCCGCGGCCAAACGGCGACGCAGAAGGTCCCTGCGGTGGGAAATCGTCACAGGGCTTGACGCTACTCGCTACGCTGTTGCCCCATGAGTAAGTGGCTGCTGCGCGGACTGGTGTTCGCGGCGTTGATGGTGTTCGTCCGATTGCTTCAGGGCGTGCTGATCAACGCCATGGATACCTGGGCCCTAACGATCAGCGTCACGCTGGTGATCTTGTTCGCCCTCGCCGCCCTCGTCTGGGGAATTGTCGATGGGCGCGCCGACGCGGAGACCAACCCCGACCCCGATCGTCGTAGCGACCTGGCGATGACGTGGCTGCTGGCCGGCCTCGTCGGCGGGCTCCTCAGCGGCCTGGTGTCGTGGTTCATCTCGCTGTTCTACGACAACCTCTACGCCGAAGCGCTGCTCAACGAGGTGACGACGTTCGCCGCGTTCACCGCGCTGGTGATATTCGTCGCTGGCATCGCTGGCGTCGCAATTGGTCGCTACCTGGTGGACCGCAAGGCCGGGCCGTTCGTCCGGCAGCGCGTCGACACCGAGCGCGCGGACACCGACGTGTTCGAGGCGGTCCGGGACGAGCCGACGGAGTCGGTCCACGCCGGTGCGCCCGCCAGCGAAGAGACCAAGCCGGTCGACCTCGAGAAGAATTCCTAGCCGCTCCCGGCCAGATAGCGGAGCGCCAGCAGGTACCCCTGCACCCCAAGCCCGACGATCACTCCGGTCGCCACGGCGCTCAAATACGAAAAATGTCGAAACTCTTCGCGCGCATGCACGTTGGAGATGTGCACCTCGATCAACGGCGCAGTCAGTTCGGCGCAGGCATCGCGCAGGGCGATGGACGTGTGGGTCAGCGCCCCGGCGTTGAGCACGACGGGCTCGCCCGCGTCGGCAGCGTCGTGAATCCAGCCAACTAGCTCTGCTTCACTGTCGGATTGGCGCACCAGCACGTCCAGCCCCAGCTCGGCGGCCTCGCGTTCGATGAGCGCCACCAGATCTCCGTACGTGGTGCTGCCGTAGACCTCGGGTTGGCGACGGCCCAGCCGGCCCAGGTTCGGCCCGTTGATCACGTTGACCGTGACATGCTCTTCGCGCAAGCGCTCATCGGCCATCTACGCGGCTCCGATCTCCGAGTAGGCGGCCGCGAGCAGCGCGGGGTCCGGGCCCTCGAGCCTGCCGGGCTTGCCAAGCCCGTCGAGCACGACGAACCGCAGCACACCCGAGCGCGTCTTCTTGTCGCCTGCCATGTATTCGAGCAGCTGTGGCAACGCGTCGGGGTCGTAGGAGACGGGCAGTCCGAGCGACGTCAGGATGGCCCGGTGCCTGGCGGCGGTGTCGTCGTCGAGTCGCCCCGCCAGCCGACCGAGCTCCGCGGCGAACACCAGCCCCACCGATACGGCCGCTCCGTGACGCCAGCGATATTGCTCGCGGCGTTCGATCGCGTGCGCAAGCGTATGGCCGTAGTTGAGGATCTCGCGCAGGGCCGATTCCTTCTCGTCGGCGGCTACCACCTCTGCCTTGACCGCGATAGCGCGCCGAATCAGTTCCGGCAGCACGGATCCGGCCGGGTCCAACGCCGCCTCCGGGTCGGATTCGATCAGGTCGAGGATGACCGGATCGGCGATGAAGCCGGCCTTGACGACCTCGGCCATGCCCGCGATTATCTCGTTGCGCGGCAACGTTTCCAGAGTCGCGAGGTCGACCAGTACGGCGAGCGGCTGGTGGAACGCGCCGACCAAATTCTTCCCTGCGTCGGTGTTGATGCCGGTCTTGCCGCCGACGGACGCGTCCACCATTCCGAGCAGGGTGGTTGGAACGTGCACGATGTCGATACCGCGCAGCCACGTCGCAGCGGCGAAGCCCGCCACGTCGGTGGCCGCTCCCCCGCCAAGGCTCACGATGGCGTCCTTGCGGCCAACTCCGATGCGGCCCAACACTTCCCAAATGAATCCGAGTACGGGTAGTTCCTTGCCGGCCTCGGCATCCGGGATCTCGATGCGATGCGCGTCAATACCCTTGTCGGATAGATGACTTCGGATCGCCTCGGCGGTCCGGTTGAGTGCGGGCTGGTGCAGGATCGCCACCTTGTGACGACCATCGAGCGTGCGCGCGAGTTCGTCGAGCAGGCCCCGTCCGATGATGACGGGATACGGCCGCTCGACGAGCACGTCGATGGTCACGGGTTCAGTCATTGCGCGCTTCCGCTCGACGGGCCAACGCCGCCGGACTCGGCGGAGCCTCGGTGGTGGGGGCCGGATTCAGGACAGTGGGCAGCCGCCGCCACGCCGGTCGCCGCTTGCGCTGAGCCTGCTGACGGCCACACTCGGCCGCATCAAGCTTGTGCACGATGTGGCGAACCACCGCGCCGGGATTGCGCCGGTTGGTGTTGATCCGGATCGTTGCGACCTTGCGGTACAACGGGACGCGTTGCGACATCAGGGTGCGGAACTTCTCCGCCGGGTCGCCGCCGGCAAGCAGCGGGCGGACAGTACTTCCGGACGTGCGCCGAATGCCTTCCCCCGCACTGATTTCGAGATAGACGACGGTGTGGCCCGCGAGCGCCTCACGCACCTCAGGCGACGTGATGGCGCCACCGCCGAGGGAGACTACCCCGTCGTGCTCGGCCAACGCCGCGCGCACCACCTCCACCTCGATGCGACGGAACTCCGCTTCGCTCTCGACGAAGATCTCGGGGATGGTACGGCCGGTGTTCTCGACGATCTTGGCGTCGGTGTCGAGCAGCGGAACGTCGAGCGCCTTGGCTAGCCTGCGCCCGATCGTGGACTTGCCCGAGCCGGGCATGCCCACCAGCACCGCCTTGGGCGCCATCAGTCCGCCACCTGCGCGTGTTCCAGGACCGCTTCCTGCCGTGCTACCCGGTTGCTCACGGCGCGTAGATAACCGTCGATGTTGGAACGGGTTTCGGTGAGTGAGTCGCCGCCGAACTTCTCCAGCGCGGCACGGGCAAGCACGAGCGCCACCATGGTTTCGACGACCACGCCAGCGGCGGGCACGGCGCACACATCCGAGCGCTGGTGGATCGCGACGGCCTCGTCGCCCGTCGCCATGTCGACGGTGGCAAGGGCCCGCGGCACCGTCGAGATCGGCTTCATCGCGGCCCGCACGCGCAGCGCCTGGCCGTTGGTCATGCCGCCCTCGAGCCCGCCTGCCCGGTTGGTCGACCGCATGACGCCGTCGGGACCGGGGTAGATCTCGTCATGGGCGACGGTGCCGCGCCGACGCGCCGTCTCGAAGCCGTCGCCGATCTCGACGCCCTTGATGGCCTGAATGCCCATCACGGCACCGGCCAGTTGGCTGTCGAGTCGGTTGTCACCGCTGGTGAACGAGCCCAACCCGACGGGCAGACCGTCGGCGACCACCTCGACGACACCGCCGAGCGTGTCGCCGTCCTTCTTGGCCGCTTCGATCTCGGCGATCATCGCTTCCTCGGCGGCCTTGTCGTACGCGCGCACCGGGCTGTCGTCGATCGCGGGCAGATCGGCTGGTCCTGGCGGCGGACCGTCGTAGGGCTTCGAAGCGCCGATCGAGATAACGTGCGACAAGACGTCAACCCCGAGGGCCTGCCGCAGGAATGCCCGGGCGACGGTCCCCGCGGCCACCCTGGCCGCGGTCTCGCGCGCACTGGCGCGTTCGAGCACGGGCCGCGCGTCGTCGAAGCCGTACTTCAACATGCCTGCGTAGTCGGCGTGCCCGGGCCGGGGCCGAGTCAACGGTGCGTTGCGCGCGACGTCGAGGTCGGCGGCGGCCACCGGGTCGGCGGCCATCACGGTCTCCCACTTGGGCCACTCGGTATTGCCGATCTGGATGGCGATGGGGCCACCCAGCGTGAGGCCATGGCGTACGCCGGCCAGGATGGTGACCTCGTCGGCCTCGAACTTCATCCTGGCGCCGCGGCCGTAGCCCAGCCTGCGGCGCTGGAGCTCGGTCGCGATGTCCTCCGAGGTGATGGCGACACCCGCAACCATGCCTTCGACCAAGGCGACCAACGCCCGGCCATGGGATTCACCAGCTGTGGTCCATCGCAACACGCGTCCCATCTTCCCATGACCGGGTCGGCCCAGCGAAAACCGCCGAGTAAGCCACCCAATCCGTCACGTGAGCGTGCACTGCAACAACAACGTGTCGATCCATCGTTCGTGCTTGTGTCCGACCCCGGTCAGCCGGCCTGCGTCGACGAAGCCGAACCGGTGGTGCAGTTCTACCGAGGCCGGATCACCCGTGTCGGCGATCACCGCGATGATCTCCCGCAGACCTGCGCCGCGGCAGGCTTCGAGCAGCGCCGACATGAGTTCGGTGCCGCACCCGCGGCCGACGGCCCACGGCGCGACGTAGACGGAGTCCTCGACGGTCGCGCGGTAGGCGGGCCGGGTCTTCCACGGCGCACAGTAGGCGTAGCCGGCGAGCGCTCCGTCACGTGCGGTGACCAGGAAGGGCAGCCCGGCGTCGGTGATCGCGTCGAACCTGCGGGCCCATTCCGCCCCGTCAGGGGCGTCCAGTTCGAACGTCGCGACGCTGGTGGCGACATAGTGGGCGTAGATCTCCGCGATCGCGTCGAGGTCGCTGAGCGACGCAGTACGGACGGACGGCTCAGGCATCGACCCAACCGTATGGCTACCCGACGACGAGCGCGACCGCAGCCAGCGTGGACACGCACATCGACGGTCCGTGCGGAACGGTGGCCTGCCGTCGCCTGCACACGGCGGCCAGCAGGACCCACAGCACCGTCAGCAGCGGAGCGGCGAGCGCCGCCAACACCCACGCGTCGAGCCCGAACGCCCCGGTGAGCGCGCCGACGCCGAACGCCAGCTTGACGTCACCCGCGCCCAGCCCCGCAGGCATGACGACGTGCACGGCGAGGTACACCAACGCCAGCGCCGCGGCCCCGGCCACCGCAGGCAGGCCACGCCCCGTCTCCGTCGCCACGACCAGCACCGCGACCGCACCGGGCACCGTCAGCGCGTTCGGGAGCAGGCGCTGGCGGATGTCGTAGACGCTCAGCGTCAACATCCATCCGATCACCGCGACGGCGGCCCCCACCCCCATCAATCGAGGTTAACGTCAGCCAAGGGCTGCGCTCATCACCTCTTTCGGTGCCGACTGCCCGGTGAACTGCTCGACTTGCGCGAAGGCCTGGTGCAGCAGCATCTGCAGTCCGCTGACGACCCGGCCGCCCGCACCTTCCACCGCTTGAGCCAATTGAGTCGGCCAGGGGTCGTATATCGCGTCGAGTAGCAGCGGAACCCCGATGACCGTGGCGGCGTACTGCGCGGCGACGTCGGCAGGCAAGGTGCTGACGACGACGTCGACGTCGGCCATGAGCGTGCCCAACGCGGTCCATCGCGATTCGATGCCGAGCCGATGGCCGAGGGCCACCAACGGTTGTGCCCTGTCGGGATTGCGGGCGACGACGGTGATGTCGGTGATCCCAAGCTCGGCGAGGCCGACGACCGCGGCGGGTGCGGTGCCACCCGACCCCAGCACGGCGGCGCGGCCGGAACTGAATCCCCGGTCGCTTCGCTCCTGCCCGCCGATCACCGTTCCGAGCGCTCCCATCACACCGTCGACGTCGGTATTGTCGGCACGCCAACCGGTTTCGGTGTGAAGCAGGGTGTTAGCCGAGCCGACCAGTTCGGCCCGCCGGGTGCGTTCGGCGGCGAATTGCAAGGCCGCGAACTTCCCCGGCATCGTCACCGAGACGCCCACCCACTCGGGTCCGAATCCCCCCACCAGTGCAGGCAGTTCCGTGGCGCTGCACTCGATCCGTTCGTACGACCAATCGTCGAGGCCGAGCGCCCGATAGGCGGCAAGGTGAAGCTGAGGCGATCGGGAATGCGCGATCGGTGAGCCGAGCACCGCGGCCCTGCGTGCGGTCATGCCGGGTCGCCCTACCGCGAGCTGTCGAGCACGCCGTTGCGTCGAGCCAATTCGATGTTGGCCAGGTGCTGCGGGTAGTCGTGCGTGAACAACGTGGTGCCCTGAAGGTCGACGGTGACGAAGTACAACCAGTCACCGGGCTCTGGATGCTCTGCGGCCGCGAGCGCGGGTTGACCGGGCGAGCAAATCGGCGTCGCCGGAAGTCCTTCGCGCGCATAGGTATTCCACGGTGTATCCGCGGCGCGGTCGGCGTCTGTGGTGGCGACCTCTTGGCGGTCGAGCGAATAGTTCACCGTCGAGTCGAACTCGAGTTTGCGGTGATCGGGTGCGACCAGTCGGTTGTAGATCACCCGGGCCACCTTCCCGAAGTCCTGCGGCTTGGACTCCTTCTGCACGAGCGACGCCACTGTGAGTACCTGGTAGGGCGACAAGTTCTGCTCCGCTCCCGCTTCAAGCAGACCCTCCTGCTCGTACTGGCTGACGCTCGCGCCGATCAGCGTCGACAGCACCTGCCCTCCCGTGGCCGACGGGTTGACGTTCCACGTGCCGGGCGCGATGAGGCCTTCGATGCGCCGGGGGTCGGCGCCGAGCGCCTTGACCGGATCCATGGCCCAGTCCGGAATCGACAGTGCCGATGGGTCCGCCGTCTTCGCGGCCTGCTGCATGTCCGCGGCCTTCACGCACTGCGTCGCTCCGTCGAGGTTCACACACGTGGCATCGGAGATCAGCGTGAAGATGCCCTTCGTGACGGCCTTGGTCTTGACGTCGGTGACGTCGTCGAGTTGCCGACCCTCCGGAATCACCAGCCGCCCGACCCGGTTCTGCGGATCAGTAAGTCGCGCCACGGCGTCGACCGCGGGGATCTCGGTTCGCACCTTGTAGAACCCTGGCTGAATCGCGGAGATCGCGGCGTCGTTCGCCGCCGCCTCGACGAAGACCTTGACCGTGGCCACCACGTTCTTGTCGTGCAAGGTCTGACCGATTGTCGTCGTTGAGTCGCCGTTGTGGACCTCGATTACCAGGTCCTTGACTCCACCACCCGCGTAGTCGTCCCCGCTGCCGAAGACGCCGTGCCACAGCCGGGAACCCAGGAACACTGCACCGACGACTACCACGATCAGCACGACGAGCGAGAAGCCGCTGACGACCCTCCGACGCCGTTTGTTGCGCGTCGCCTTCACTCGCTGGGCGCGGCTCATCCCGCGTCGCGGGCGGCCAACTGCCACCGGCGGCGGCCGTTCGCGAATCCACTCGTCAGGCACGCGGAGCTCCGTCGTGTTCAGCCAGCGCGGCCCGCCGCTGGTCCAGCCAGAACTGCAGAATGCCCACCGCGGCGACCTGATCGATCATCGCCCGCTGCCCCTTGGCGCGTACCCCGGCCTCGCGCAGCGAGCGCTGCGCCGCCACCGTCGTCAACCGCTCGTCAGCCAGCCGTACCGGAGTCGGCGCGATGCGCACAGCCAGTGCGTCGGCCACGGCGATCGCGTCGATGGCCGACGGCCCCGTTCGATCCGCGAGGGTGCGCGGCAATCCGACAACGACTTCGACGGCACCGAGTTCGTCGACCAATTTCGCCAACCTCCGTATGTGCTTGTCGGTGCGGTCGCGCCGCACGGTCTCGACGGGCGTGGCAAGCACACCGTCCGGGTCGGAGGTCGCCACGCCGATTCGCACGGTACCCACGTCGATTCCGAGCCTTCGTCCACGTCCGCGATCTGGGGGGTTCAAGGAGTCCCCGGGCCGGTCGGGCTCACGGTCGCCGCTATCAGCCACCCAGCTAGCTCCGGCCTACCTCGGCACGCAACGCGGCGAGTGCCGCATCGATGCCCGAGGCGCCGCTACCGGAGCCCTGCGCGAGTTCCGCCTTGCCGCCGCCGCGGCCGTTCACCGCTTGGCCGAGTGCCTTGACCAGATCGTTGGCGTTAAGGCCGAGGTCTTGGGCTGCGGAGTTGACCGAGATCACGTACGGCACCGCGTCATCGTCACCCTCGGCGATCAGAGCCACCACGGCGGGTTCGGATCCGAGCTTGCCGCGAATGTCGCCGACGAGGCTGCGCAGGTCGGCCGCCGAGATTCCACCGGCCATGCGCTGTGCCACGATACGGACCTTACCCACCAGCTCCGCTCCAGCGGCGGCGTTCGCGGCGGCCGACCTGGCACTCGCCAGCCGCATCTTGTCGAGTTCCTTTTCGGCGACCCGCAGTCGCTCGACCAGATTCGCGACTCGGCCGGGCACCTCCTCGGACGGCACCTTGAGCGAGGACGCCAGCCCGGCCATCAGCGCACGTTCCTTGGCCAGGTGCTTGAACGAGTCCAGCCCGACGTAGGCTTCGACGCGCCGCACTCCCGACCCCACCGACGATTCGCCGAGGATCGTGACGGGGCCGATCTGGGCAGAGTTGTGCACGTGGGTGCCGCCGCACAGTTCGATGGAGAACGGGCCGCCGATCTCCACGACGCGCACCTCGTCGGGGTAGTTCTCACCGAACAGCGCCATGGCGCCCATGGCCTTCGCCCTGCCCAGTTCCGTGTTGAAGGTGTTCACCGCGAAGTCCGCCTCGACGGCCTCGTTGGTGACCTCTTCGATCTGCGTCTTCTGCTCGTCTGACAACGGACCCTGCCAGTTGAAGTCGAACCGCAGGTAACCGGGCCGGTTGAGCGAGCCGGCCTGAACTGCATTGGGGCCCAGCACTTGTCGCAATGCAGCGTGCACCATGTGCGTGCCGGAATGACCCTGGGTGGCACCGTGCCGCCACTTTGGGTCGACCGCCGCAGCGACGGTGTCACCCTCGACGAACTCCCCTGACTCGACGTTGACCCGATGCACCCACAGCGATTTGGCGATCTTCTGCACGTCGGTGACTGCGGCCCTGGCGGCTTCACTGGAGCCCGTGCCGGTGATGGTGCCGACATCGGCGATCTGGCCACCGGACTCCGCGTACAACGGGGTGCGGTCGAGCACCAATTCGACGCGGTCGGCGCCGGTCGCCTCGCTGCCGTGCGCGACGACGGGCACCCGCTTGCCATCGACGAAGATTCCGAGAATCCTTGCCTCGGACGTCAGTTCGTCGAAGCCGGTGAACTCGGTGGGGCCTGCGTCGACCAGTTCGCGGTAGGCGCTCAGATCGGCATGGGCGTGCTTGCGGACGGCGGCGTCGTCCTTTGCGCGCTGGCGCTGCTGCGCCATCAGGCCGCGGAAACCCTCTTCATCGACGCTCAGCCCGGCCTCGGCTGCCATCTCCAGCGTGAGTTCGATCGGGAAGCCGTAGGTGTCGTGAAGCGTGAAGGCGTCGGTGCCCGACAGCACGGTCGCGCCCGACGATCTGGTGGTGTCGGCCGCGTCGTCGAACAACTTCGAACCCGAGGCCAGCGTGCGGTTGAACGCCGTCTCCTCCGCCACCGCGATGCGCTGAATGCGGTCGAAGTCGGTGACCAGTTCCGGATAGGACGGACCCATCGCGTCGCGCACCGTCACCATCAGTTCAGCGACGACCGGCGTGTCGATGCCAAGCAGCTTGGCCGACCGGATGACGCGCCGCAGCAGTCGGCGCAGCACATAGCCACGGCCGTCGTTACCCGGGCTGATTCCGTCGCCGATGATGATCGCCGCCGTGCGGCTGTGGTCGGCGATCACGCGGTAACGCACGTCGTCCTCGTGGTTGCCCGCGCCGTACCCGCGCGGTGCGATGCCCGCGACGAGGTCGATGACCGGCCGCATCAGGTCGGTCTCGTAGACGTTGTCGACACCCTGCAGCAGGAACGCCACCCGTTCGACACCCATGCCGGTGTCGATGTTCTTGCGCGGCAACGGCCCGAGGATCTCGAAGTCCGCCTTGCTGGTGCCCTCACCGCGTTCGTTCTGCATGAAGACGAGATTCCAGATCTCGATGTAGCGGTCCTCGTTGGCCTCCGGGCCACCGCCGATGCCGTACTCCGGCCCACGGTCGACGTAGATCTCCGAGGACGGACCGCATGGTCCCGGAATGCCCATCGACCAGTAGTTGTCGGCCATCCCGCGACGCTGAATGCGCTCGAGCGGAAGCCCGGCCACCTCTTGCCACAGCGCAATCGCCTCGTCGTCATCGAGATAGACGGTGGCCCAGATCGTTTCGGGATCGAAGCCGTACCCGCCCTGGTCCTGCGGATTGGTCAGCAGTGTCCAGGCGAACTCGATGGCGCCCTTCTTGAAGTAATCACCGAAGGAGAAATTGCCTGCCATCTGGAAGAACGTGTTGTGCCGGGTGGTGATCCCGACCTCGTCGATGTCCGGGGTGCGGATGCACTTCTGAATGCTCGTCGCCCGATCCCACGGTGGGGTGCGCTGACCGAGGAAGAACGGGACGAACTGCACCATGCCGGCGTTGACGAACAACAGGTTGGGATCGTCGAGGATCACCGAAGCGCTGGGCACCTCGGTGTGGCCCGCCTTCACGAAGTGATCGAGGAAACGCTTCCTGATCTCGTGTGTCTGCACGTGCTGCTGTCCTTCTCGAGCTTGGAGTATGTCGGGGTCTTCTCGACCGCATTACAGTACCGGCCCGCTTCATAGCGGCCACAAGCGCAACGAACGGCACGCCCGACTGGTGCCGAATCAGCCGTTGACGAAGCTCAACCGCACCGAGCGCCGCGGATTGTCGCGATTGAGATCGACGAGCACCACGCTCTGCCAGGTGCCCAACATCGGCTTCCCGCCCTGCACCGGAACCGTGACCGACGGCGCCACGATGGCGGGCAGCACATGGTCGGCCCCGTGGCCCGGCGAACCGTGGGCGTGCCGGTAGCGGTCGTCGCGGGGTAGCAGACGCTCGAGCGTGTCGATCAGATCATGATCGGAACCGGCGCCGGTCTCGATGATCGCCACGCCAGCAGTGGCATGTGGGACGAAGACGTTGCACAACCCATCGCCACGACCGGCGCAGAACGCCTGCACCGCATCGGTGAGATCCACCGTCGTCCGTTGCGCACTGTCCACGTCGAGCACCTTGGAATCCACGTCGACGAGCCTACGAGCGCACCTTCATTGACGCCCGTGCATTGACGCCCGTGTTTATTTCGACGTGTCCGGGGTATTGCTCTTCCACCACTCATCATGGAGGAGAGAAATGACCATCACCAGCGTGATTACCGCGATTCTGATCGGCATCGTGGTCGGCGTGCTCGGGCGCCTCGTCGTACCTGGAAAGCAACCCATCGGCATACTCGTCACGATTCTGGTCGGCATTGTCTCGGCCTTCATCGGAACCGCCATCGCGCGAGCGGTCGGCATCCCCACCGTGACCAACGGCATCGACTGGCTGGAACTTCTCGTACAGGTCGTCGTCGCGGCGGTCGGTGTCGCGCTGGTATCCAGCTTGATGGGCCGCCGCCGCACGGGCATCTTCGGAGGACGCCGCTCGGGGCTGATGCGCTAGCCGACTTCAATGCGGCAGTAGGGGTTTCCCCGCCCTGACCTTCACCTGCTGCACCACCCATGCGTTGCCGTCGGGATCAGTGAACTCGAACATCGTGCCCCCCATCACGATCGTCGAGCATGGTCCCGGCGGCAACGCCGCGTGCGATGAGTAGGCGATGGTCCAGTCCATCAGGGCGCGGCCAGCAGCGACTCGAGCCGGTCGTAGCCCTCGGTCATCCCGCCCTCCATCCCCGACGACAACAGCCCGTCGCGGGCTTCGACGTTCGGACAGATGGAGCGGCCGCGCAACAGGCTGCGGCCTGCGCCGAGTTCCTCGAACCACATGAACTCGATGTTGACCATGTCAGGCGCGCCCTCGAACTCGAAGGTCTGGACGATGAACTCGTGCTCGCGCACGGTGTGATAGACGCCGTTGAACCAGTACTCGGCTCCGTCGGGGCCCAGGTGCAGGTAGCGGTAGCCGCCTCCGGTCCGGAAATCCCAACGCGCGATGGTCATCTCGTTTATCGCAGGCCCGAGCCACTGCTTCACCAGGTCCGGCTCCGCGTGTGCGCGGAACAGTGCCTCCCGCGGCACCGCGAATTCGCGAGTGAAGTCCATGGCCAGTGTGTCGACCGGCGCGATCAGGTTGAGTGCGTTCGTCATTGCTCTTTCTCCTTGTCCGGCCCCGTGTCAGAGCTCAGCTCCGCCAACAGGTCGTCGAGTCGGCGGTAGTTGCGTTCGGCGTCCAACCGGTAGCGATCAATCCAGGAGGTGAGTCGCTCCAGGGCTGCCGCGTCGAGGTGCACGGGCCTGCGCTGGGCGTCGCGACTGCGCGTCACCAAGCGGGCTTGCTCGAGCACCTGAATGTGTTTGGACACCGCTTGCTTCGTGATGTCGAACGGCGCGGCCAACTCGTTGACCGTCACCGGACCGCGTGACAACCGCGCCACGATGGCCCGCCGAACCGGATCAGCCAAGGCCAGGAAGGCCTTGTCGAGTCCGGGCTCCGCATCTCCATCACTCCTCAATTGTCAACCTCTTCCTTGATCAACTAATTGATTGACTACCAAGTTAGGAGCACTCGGCGGCGGTGTCAAGGGGTTCTTCAGCGGTAACAAGAGTGCGAGAGACACGTTGCCTCAATGCACTCTCGCGAATCAGGGCAGCGTGTCGCCGGGGAAGCCCACGCCGGGATGCACCTCGAAGGTGAAGACTCCGGCCAGCACCCCGGGGTCGTCGGCCATGATCGCGATCGTCTCGTCGACGGACACGGTGAAGATCCCGATGCCGCACAGGTCGGAGTCATCCATCATCCGTAGCACCATCGCCAGCGCCCCAGCGTCGCGCAGACCGAAATTGCGCCTGCCGTGCTCCCATACGATCGGCCCAGCGTCGTCCGCGGCGTAGTTCGGACCAGACCGCAGGATCACCACGCTGTACGGCCGGGCTTTTGGCAGCAGGGCGTTCATCTCGTCGTCGGTGAAGTCCTTCATACGTGCGCCTCCGTCAACCGCGACTACGCCGAATGATGGCGCGCAGCTTGTCGATTCGACTGCCCAGGTCCCGCTCGGCGCCATGGGCCGTCGGCCGGTAGTAGTCCACGCCGACGAGTTCATTCGGCGGATACTGTTGCGGGACAACGCCATCCGTATCATCGTGGGGGTACTTGTAACCCTGCGCATTGCCCAGCGCCGCCGCACCCGAATAGTGGCCGTCGCGCAGGTGTGCCGGCACCAACCCCGCCTTGCCCGCCTTGACGTCGGCCATGGCGGCCGCCAAACCGGTCGTCACCGCGTTCGACTTGGGCGCCGTGGCGAGGTGCACGGTTGCGTGCGCCAACGTCAACTGAGCCTCGGGCATCCCGATCAGTGCAACGGTCTGCGCCGCAGCCACCGCGGTCAGTAGCGCCGATGGATCGGCCATACCGACGTCCTCGCTGGCCAGGATCACCAGCCGCCGGGCCAGGAACCGCGGGTCCTCCCCCGCCGTCAGCATGCGCGCGAGGTAGTGCAGTGCGGCATCGACGTCTGATCCGCGGATCGACTTGATGAACGCGCTGATCACGTCGTAGTGCTGGTCGCCATCCCGGTCGTAGCGCACCGCCGCCTTGTCGAGGGACTGCTCGATGGTCTCGACCGTCACCCGCTCCCCGGCCTCGCTGGCGACCTCGAGTGCGGTGAGCGCCCGGCGCGCATCCCCCGCCGCCAGTTGCACCAGCAAGTCGACGGCATCGGAGTCCACCTCGACGGCGCCGTTCAGGCCCCGCGGATCCGCGATGGCGCGCTCGACGACGACTCGGACGTCTTCGGGCGTCAGTGGCTGCAGTTGCAGGATCAACGATCGCGAAAGCAGCGGTGCGACCACGGAGAACGACGGGTTCTCGGTGGTCGCCGCCACCAGTAGTACGACGCGGTTCTCGACGGCGGCCAGCAGCGCGTCCTGCTGGGTCTTGGAGAACCGGTGCACCTCGTCGATGAACAACACGGTCTGCTGGCCGTGTACCGCCGACCGCCGCGCCACGTCGATCACCGCGCGCACTTCCTTGACACCAGCCGAAAGCGCGGACAAGGCCTCGAAGCGTCGACCAGTCGCCTGCGAGATCAGCGAGGCGAGCGTCGTCTTGCCAGTTCCCGGCGGCCCGTACAGGATCACCGACGCCGCGCCTGAACCGTCGACCAGCCTGCGCAGCGGCGAGCCGGGCCGCAACAGGTGACCCTGTCCGACCACCTCGTCCAGGCTCGTCGGGCGCATCCGGACGGCCAACGGCGCCGAAACCGGCGCGCCGAAACCGAGCTCAGCGTGGCCGGAGTCGCCAGCGAGGTCGAACAGACTGTCGGACACGGTTCAGGCTTACCACAGGCGCGCGGACGGCCAGCTCACTCGCGCAGCGTCCGCCCCACCGAGTCGGGCACCTTGTCGGTCAGGATCATGATCCCGTCGATCAATGGCCAAATGGCACCGATTCCGCAGGTCAACCACGTCACGGCGATCTGAGCGATGCCAATGCCGGTGTAGCCCAGGTAGAACCGGCCGACGCCGAACGCGCCAAGGAAGATCTGGAGCAGGCCCGCGGTCATCTTGCTCTTGTCCGAAAGCGGCCGCCCGTAGGCATCGACGCCGAACGGCGCTCCTGGCTGCGGGTAGGGATTGTTGCCCATGTACGGCGGCGGCGCTCCGTAGGGCGGTGGCGCGCCATACGGCAATGGTGCGCCATACGGCGGTGGTAGCCCGAAGTTCGACGGCGGAGGAGCGTAGGGATTCGTGGGCGGTGGCAGTGGCTGGTCACCGTATAGCGGAGGCGGCTCGTACGGCGGCTGAGGCTCTGTCATGCCAGGGATGGTCGCGTATTCCGACGGCTGCGTCCACCCTCAGCGCCCCGATGCGCCGAATTCACAGGAATTCCTTCGAGGGCATGCGCGACGATGGAGCCCGTGTTGATCAACCAGGTCACCGCTGCCGGCATCGCCGAGGGCCGCATCACGGTGGTGTTGCGCCGGTGGGACGCACCGCGGGCGAAGGCCGGTGGCACGCAACGGACCCCCGCCGGGACCATCCGCATCGAGCAAGTCGCCGAGCACAGCGCCACCTACCGCGTGACTCGGACACAGGCCGTCGCCGCGGGCTTTCCCGATGCGAAATCTGCCAAGGCCGAACTGGATCGACGTCCGGCCGCCCACACGTACGTCATCACCGTGAGCTACTTGGCGCCCGACGAACGACACACCCTGGCCGCCTCGGACCAGGTGTCGCCGGACGACGCCGGAACGATCTCGAGCCGCCTGGAGCGGTGGGACGTCGCCAGTTCCGACGGACCGTGGACGCGGCGGTACCTGGAGCTGATCGCAGCCAACGAGGGCGTGCGGGCGCCGGAGCTCGCGGCGACGGTAGGCCAGGAGACCGCACGATTCAAGCGTCGCGTCCGTCAACTCAAGGGCCTCGGCCTGACGATCAGCCTCGACGTGGGGTATCGGATCTCGCCGCGCGGCAAGGCCTTTCTCGCGGGCTGAGCGTCCCGCCGGCTATCCGTCGCTCGCAGTGACGAAGTCGATGAGTTCCTCGACGCGCCCGATCAGTTCGGGTTCCAGGTCGTTCCAGTCCCGCACGCTCGAGCGAATCCGCCGCCACGCCGCCGCAATGTCGGCCTGGCTGTCGTGGGGCCAGCCCGCCGCCGCGCAGACGCCGTGTTTCCAGTCCACGCCGCGGGGCACGACCGGCCACTGCCTCATGCCTAGCCGGGCGGGCTTGACCGCCTGCCAGATGTCGATGAACGGATGTCCCACCACCAGCGTGTGGGCGCCACCCGGACTACGACGCACGGCATCGGCGATGCGGGCCTCCTTGGAACCTGCGACGAGGTGGTCGACGAGCACCCCGAGGCGCCGTTTCGGGTCGGGGCGAAAGTCGGCGACGACGTCGACGAGTTCGTCGACCCCACCCAGGTATTCGACCACGACGCCCTCGACGCGCAGGTCGTCGCCCCAGACTTGCTCGACCAGTTCGGCGTCGTGGCGTCCTTCGACGTAGATGCGACTCGCAAGCGCCACCCGGGCGCGCGCACCCTCGACGGCCACCGAGCCCGATGCGGTCGTGGCCGGAGCGGACGGAGCCGCCTTGCGTGGCGCAGTGAGGATCACCGGTTTCCCGTCGATCAGGTAGCCGGGGCCGACGGGGAAGGGCCGCCGGTGCCCATTCCTGTCCTCGAGTTCCATTCGGCCGTACTCGACGCGGACCACCGCGCCGACGTACCCGGTCTGCGCATCCTCGACCACCAGGCCGATCTCGACGGGCTGCTCGGTGGAGCGCGGCCGCCGTGCTCCGTGCGGGTCGCGGGCCAGCACGTCGAAACCGTATCGATCTGTCACCGGAGGAATCCTAGGAAAACTGGCCGCCAAATCCGGTTGCGCCACACCGTGGCACCGACATCAACCGAAGGCGTCGCCGATCAACGACTCACACGCGCGCCGCACGTCGTCGACCGCGTCGAGCGCGTCCACTTCTCCGCCGACGGTCCAGGTGAGCACTCCGAACGTCACCTGTTCGATCAATCGGGCGATGCGCAGTTGATCGGCGGTCGGGTCCGTCACGCCAGCGGTGCGCACGATCAGGTCGCGAACCGTGTGGTCGCCGATGGCACCCGTCTGGGCTCGCACCGTCTGCGTCGAAGTGATCATGGCGTGGGCAAGATGTTCGTGGCGCAACATGTTTCGACAGGCACCTGCCATCAATGCGGCCACTGCTGCGGCTGGGTCGTCGCCGGTGCCCGATCGGGCCGACGCGCCCAGTTCCGCTACTTGCGACTGAAGGACGGCGGTGTACACGTGGTACTTCGACGGGTAGTAGCGGTACAGCGTGCGCAGCGCCACGCCTGCCTCCGCGGCGATCTCGCGAGCATGGATCCGGTCGAGTGCCCTGATGCGGCCCAGCCGTGTCGCCGCCGTGAGGATCGCGGCCCGGCGCGCTTGCTGGTCGCTGGTCGAAGGCAAAGCGGGTGGCCGCCGCTCGCCGATTCGCACCATGTCCCCGAGTATCGGCATCGCGTGCCGTCGTGCCGGTGTTGTACCGATGAGCGGGACGGCTCCCACGTCGGCCTCGGCCTTGCACGACTATCGAACGGTGACGGAGCTGGGCGCGTATGGGCCGTGGGCGGTCGTCGCTGGTGGGTCGGAGGGTGTGGGCGCGGAGTTCGCCCGGCTGCTCGCGGAGGCAGGCCTGAACCTCGTGCTCTTGGCACGCAGGCCCGGCCCGCTGGCCGAGACGGCCACCCGCTGCCGTCGGATCGGTGTCGAAGTCCGCACGCTGGCCATCGACCTGGTCGAGCCGGGGAGCGTCGCCGCGATCGCCGACGCGACGGCCGATCTCGAGGTCGGCCTGCTGATCTACAACGCCGGAGCCAACACCTGCAGCGAGCGCTTCCTCGACGGGGCGTTATCGGACTTCGGGCGGGTTGTCGAGCTCAACGTCACCGCGATGATGGCGCTGACGCAGCACTTCGGCCGTCCGATGCGGGACCGCCGCCGCGGCGGACTTCTGCTCGTCGGGTCGATGGCGGGTTACCTGGGTTCGATGCGGCACACCGTCTACGGCGGGGTGAAGGCCTTCGGGCGCGTCTTCGCCGAGAGCCTGTGGCTGGAACTCCGCGAGCACGACGTCCACGTCCTCGAGCTCGTGCTCGGTGTCACCCGCACGCCCGCGATGGCACGGGTGGGGCTGAACTTCGACGTGCCGGGGCTCAAGGTCGCCGAGCCCGCCGACGTCGCGCGCGAAGGGCTGGCCCAGCTGCCGAATGGCACGGTGTACGTCGCAGGCGGCAACACCGAGGACGTCGTCCGCCGCAACGACCCCGACCGCGCCAAGCTGGTGCTCGGGACGCATCGGTTCATGCAGCAGTTGATGGGTCCCGATTGAGCTTTCGAGGCCGCCAGGTACGGCGTGAATCTTCCTGCTGTGGAAGTTACTTCGTGCCGAAGACGCGTTCCTGCAGCGCGGTGTCTGCAATGGAGACGGCCTTGACGAGCTTGCCGCCGCTATAGGTCAGCACATCGGCCTGAAGTCCGGATTCGCCGCCGGCGGTGGTCCTGGTGACGACGACGACGTCGTCACCGTCCCCGATGATGCGTTCCGGCGTTGTCGTAAAGGACTTCTCCGCCAGCTTCCCAAGCAGTTTGATGAACTCCCCCTTGCCGTGATAGGTGCCGCTGAGCGTGCTGTTTCCCGGCACCGACCACTCGACATCGTCGGCGAAGGTGCCCACGGCCGTCTCGACGTCGCCCACCCCGTACGCCGCATACGCCTTCTTTGCCGTTTCCGTGTTATCACTTGACATGTCGTTCCCCCGTGTTGGTGCTTCCCCTGCGGGCCCCTCCCGCAGGGAAAGTCGATGTTCCACGCGCGCAGCGACGCGTGGGGCATTTTGACCAAACGAATAAACGGACGCGCAAATCTCTATCGCTGTGGTCGCGCGTCAGACGAGTTCGCGACGGATCCGCGCTGCGGCTTCGAGCACCAGCGGCAGGTAGCGATCACCGGAGACCTGCTCTGGCAACACGATTCCCACGGCGGCGCGGCCCCCAATGGTGGCGGCGACGGACGTCAGCCCAGGCGCGTAGTCGCCTGAGCGCACCAGTCCGCCCGCGCGGCGAATGCGGTGCAGTTCGACGGCGAGGTCCACGCGTGCGTCATCGGGTGACATGGCAGCCAGCGCTGCCAGTCCCAACGCCACCCGGTCGGCGGGGACGCGGGTGCCGACCCTGGTGGGCACCCGGCCGGCGAGCGCTCCCCCCACCTTGTCGACGTGCACCACGTCATGTCCGTCGAGCACACCGAGCTGCGCGACGGAGCCGGTTCGTACGTGCAGCTCATGCAACACGGGCGCGGCCGCCTCGCGCAGCCGGAGGTCCGCCGCTTCCCCGGCGCCCCACGAAATCGCGCGCGCACCAAGGCCGTAACCACGTTCGGAATGCTGTAACCACTGCAACCTCACCAGGTGGTCGAGAATTCGGTGGGTGGTCGACCGGGGCAGTTCGGCGCGGGTGGCGACCTGGTCGAGGCTCAGCCCGGTCGTCGTGTCGTCGAATGCATCGATGATCGACGTGAACCTGTCGACCATCGTCATGGAATCCCCCTGAACGAGAATTGGTTCTACCAACGTAGCGGTCCCGATCATCGGGACGCAATACCCGCGCGGGTCGCGCCGCGGGATATAAACGCGGGCGTGCGGATCGGACTGTCCACCCCCGTGGTCATACAAATGCCAGGTGCGTCGTCGAAGTGGGAACGAGCCGCCAGCGTCGAGGACATCATCCGCATCGCCGAGACCGCCGATCAGCTCGGATTCGACTACCTGACGTGCCCCGAACACGTCATCGTGCCCGAGGATGACGCGGCGTTGCGCGGCTCCACCTACTGGGATCCCGTTGCGACGCTTGCATTTCTTGCTGCGCGCACGAATCGGATCCGGCTGGCGACCGCCGTGGTGGTGCTCGGATATCACCATCCGCTGGCAATCGCCAAGCGATACGGCACGCTGGACCGGCTAAGCGGCGGCCGACTGGTCCTCGGCGTTGGAGTCGGATCACTCGAGGCCGAATTCGAACTGCTCAACGCCCCGTTCGCCGACCGGGGTCCACGTGCCGATGACGCATTACGGGCGCTGCGGGCCTCGTTCTCGACCAACCGGCCCGCCTACTCCGGCGAATACTTCGCCTACGACTCGGTGGTGATGGATCCGTGCGCCGCGCAGGAGCACGTGCCGATGTGGGTGGGCGGTCGCACGAGGCGGTCGCTGCGGCGCGCCGTCACGCTGGCCGATGGCTGGATCCCGTTCGGGTTGAGCACGAAGGACATCACGACAATGCTTGCTGCCGTTGAGCTTCCGTCAGCCTTCGAGGTGGTGCTTCCGTGTGGGCCGCTCGATCCCACCGGGGCACCCGACGACGTCCGCCGCCGGCTTCTAACGCTCCGGGAACTGGGTGCAACGTCGGCCACCTGCGCGATCGCCGCGGACTCGCCGAGTCACTACTGCGAACAACTCGGCGCGCTGCACGCGCTGAGCGAGGCAACCGAAGGAGAAACCCCTTGACCGACGACAGGATGGGCGCGCTCGAGGAGCGGCTACGCCGAATCGAGGACGAGCGCGCGATCGAGCGCATGATCGCCTCCTACGGCCCGTTGGTCGATGCCGGAGCGGCCGACGCGACCGCCGACCTCTGGGCGGTCGACGGCACCTACGACGTGGAGGGTTGGCCGATGCGCAGCCGTGATGACGTCGCCGCCATGGTGCGCTCCGACGCCCACCAGAGCCTCATCTCGCGCGGTTGCTGTCACTTTCTCGGTCCGGTCGTGGCGACCGTCGACGGAGACGACGCCGTCGCCGTCTGCGAATCCGTGTTGTTCGTCAAGGGCACCAAGGGTTTCCACGTGTACCGCGCCGGGGCCAACCACTTCCGGCTCCAGCGCAAGGACGGTAGGTGGCAGATCGTCCACCGCACCACCCGCGCGCTCGACGGCGGCGCCGAAGCCCGCGAGTTGCTGGCGGCCGGCGTGGCGGGTGTGGCTCGATGAGCGCGGCAATCGATGGCGCGCTCCAAGGCCGCGTCGCACTGATCACCGGCGCAGGTGCTGGCATCGGCGCCGGAATCGCGCGACGCTGAGCCGGAGGCGCACCAACGGCGCTGAGCCGAGCGCTACTTCTTGAGCTCGGTGTTGATGTCGGACAGAACCTGCTCGCCCTCGATCTTGAGCACCTTCATGTGCGCGACGTAGTCGCCGTCGGGGCCGGTGAACTGGCAGTCGAACGTCACGCCGACCTTGGCGTCGATCCCGTCCGGGCACTTCACGTCGGTTGGCTTGAAGTGGGTCTTCTCCGACACCAGATTGACGACGGATTGCGCGGCGCCTTCGGGCTTTATCGTCGAGCCACATGCCGTGAGCCCCAACCCGATCAGACCAATGAACAAGGCCACCCCAACTCGGCCCAATCGAGTTCGCACCATGAGCCGTGATCGTGCTCCAAGGTTTGCCACAGGTCAAGTGCAGGTTCATTCAGCGACCGCGGTCAGCTTCCGCCGCTGGCCGCCGCGAGCTTCGCCGGATCCGACGTCACTTCGTCGATGATCGTGTGGATGAACCGCATCTTCTCGAGCACCTTTGCCGGCAGTACGAACGGGTACAGGTCGTCGTGGCCCATTGACCTGTTGACCATGTTGAGCGCCCAGGACAACGGCAGCCACATCTCGATTATGGCGTCAAACCCACTGGGCCCCAGGCTCCTTCGTTCGAACGTCGCCGAGGAAGGCGCGAACCCGAAGGCCGCGGCGGTGTCAAGCGTGTCGCGGATGTGGAGATAGTGGGCGAACGTCTCCGCCCAGTCCTCGGCGGGATGCATGGTGGCGTAGGACGAGACGTAGTTGGACTCCCACCCCGGCGGCGCGCCCTGGCCGTAGTGCCGGTCGAGTGCGGCCTGGTAGTCGGCTTCGGAATCGCCGAACAGTTCTCGGGCCGTCTGCTGATACTGAGGCGCGGTGTCGACGAGTCGGTAGAAGTAGTAGTGCCCGATCTCGTGACGGAAGTGTCCGAGCAGGGTGCGGTACGGCTCGTCCATCGCGATGCGTAGTTGCTCGCGGTGGACGTCGTCGCCCTCGGCGAGGTCGAGCGTGATGACGCCGTTCTCGTGGCCGGTGAAGACCTTCTCGAACTCACTGGACAACAGGTCGAAGGCCAGGCCGTAGTTCGGGTCTTCGTCGCGTCCCACGATGGGAAGTTTGAGGTCGACCAACTCGACTATGAGCCGACGCTTGGCTTTCTCGGCGGTGGCAAAGGATGCCATGGCTCGCTTGTCGGCGTCGCTCGGCCTGGTGCGGGTGAGCGCACATGACGTACACAGCCTGGGCACCGGAGCGACCCTGACCAGCCAATTGCATTCGGCCGCATGGAGGTTCGCGCACAGCCGGTATTCGCTGGCGTCAACGGCGCCGCCGTGCTCGCTCTCGGCACCCGATGCGATGACCAGGAACGCCATGTCGTCGATCGAGAACCCGAGCTTGCTCTTGCAGTTCAGACAAACCGAGTTCTCGAAGGCCAGGTGCTGGCCGCAGTTGGGACAGATGAAGTCACGCACGGAGGATCCCTCCATCGAAAGGCGCCACGTCGACGGACACGTCGATCTTGCTGCTCTCGGAGTCGGTGTAAATGATGCCGCGCAACGGCGGGACGTCGGCGTAGTCACGGCCGAACCCGACAACCACGTACCGCTCGTCGACCAACTGGTCGTTGGTCGGGTCGAACCCGAGCCATTGATTTTGCGGCGTCCACACCGAGGCCCAGGCGTGTGTCGCGTCGATCCCGACCATGCGTTCCTTTCCAGGAGGCGGGTCCGTCGCGAGATAGCCGGAGACGTAGCTGGCGGCGAGACCATTGGCGCGCAGGCAAGCGATCGCGAGCCGGGCGAAATCCTGACATACCCCCTCGCCTGCCGCCAAAACTTCAACGACCTGGGTAGAGACCGTGGTCGAGCCCGAGCGATAGGTGAAGTCGTGGTTGATCCTGGAGTTCAGATCTCTGAGCACCTCGATCAAGGGCCGCTCGGGTTGGAAGCTCGGGGCGGCGTACGCGCGCACGGCGTCGGTGATCTCCGGCGACTGCAGATCGAGCACGAACTCGGTGGCCAACGCACCGTCCGGACCCACCGGGCGAGCGATCTCCCATGGCGCCAAGGCCGACCCGGCGGCATAGAGCTCGACGGGAGGTGGATCCACCTCGACCACCGAGTGACTGGTGACGGTCAGGCTGCGATGCCGTTCGGTCACGTGAAAGTAGGAGCTGATGTTGCCGTAGCCGTCGCGGCTGGTGGAACTGTCCGCAGCTTCGGGCTCGATGACGAGCTCGTGCGACAGGCAGCGTTGCCGCGCGGAGTCACGCGGCGTCAGGAAGCCCCGGCCGTATGAGCTGGTGACGTCGTCGGAGTACCGGTACAGGGTGCGGTGGGTGACCTCGTAGCTCCGCCCACCGACAGCCAAGGGCCCGTCGCCGTTATATCCCATGTCGCTGCGCTCCTGCCCTCCGGCCAGAAATCCCGGGTCGCTGCGCTCCTGCCCTCCGAATCACGGCACCATCCTCCGCTCATCCGGTCCCCACAGCGGCTGCATGCCGCCCGGCAGCGAAAGATGCGTCGAGGTAATGAGTTTCGACAAGTCTCGGAGATCCGAATGCATGCCGTCGAGCAGGTCGGCGAGTTCGGCCCGCGTACCGTCGGCAGCGACGACCTCGAGGTCAGCCGGGTCAAGTCTGCGCAGCCTCGCGGCGACGTCGTCGACGAGTCGTTCGGGCCGCGACGACCCCGACGACGACGGCAGGGCCTTGAGGTCGGCCCGCAAACGCTCGAACTGGTAGGCCAGCGAGCGCGGGTTCTCCTCGTCGAACAACACGAGGTCGGCCACCGCGGCGACGCTGATGCTGCCGAGGGTGCGCCTGCGGTAGATGATCGACGACTCGCAGGCCACCAGCGTCGACTCCGTGATCGTTTGTTCCGCACCGGGGTTGCGTACCGTCGTCAGGGTCGCACGCAGCAACGCCGTCAGCCAGATTCCTCGCTCGATGCGCTTGCCGATGTCCATCACCGTCCAGCCGACGTCCTGCACCATCGACTCCGCGGCCACGCCGGACAGCGCCAGCATTCCTGCGAGCGTCTGACTGTGCGCGGCCGCGAGATAGGCCTCGCCCTCCGAATTGGAATCGGGGGGCAGACCTCGTGATTGCAGGACCGCGCGCTCGACTGCGGCCAGCACCATCCACGTGTCGTTGGACATCTGGTCGCGAACGGCCCTGGCAGCCGACCCGAGTCGCTCGACCGATTGAGCCAGTGCGCCCGACCGATGGCGATCTGCGGTCAGCGACCACAGCGTCGTCGGTGCGGTCGCGACCAGCTCAGCGGCGTCCGCGTCGGCGCCGGTGCCGGTGCCGGTGATCTGGCCAAGGGCCGTCAGCAACACCGGCACGCATTCACTGCCGGGAAGTTCGCGCCGGTAGCGGAATTCGTGATAGCGCTCGCGGGTGACGTTGAGCAGCCTGGCCGTACTCTCCGCGCGTTCGGAGTAGCGCCCGAGCCAGAACAGATCGGACAGCACGCGCGGCGAGCTGACCGCGCGAGTCGGGCTCGGCGTCATCGGAGCGGGAAGACCGGCCGACAGTTCCAGGGTCGGAGTCGGAGTGCGTTCGGCCGTGACGCGGGTGGGGGTGCGAACCCAGATATCCTTTGCCGCAATGGTATTGAGTTTGTACGCCGCGGCACCCGGAGCCAACAGGTAGCCCAGCCCACCGATCATCGGGGCGTAGCCACCACGTTGGGCGACGGTGAACAACCGCATGCCAAAGCTACCCGCCGACAGTCCGCTTGGGTGGTAGTCCGTTGGGGCCGAGGAGAACTGAGGCAGCTCCTGGCCGACCCACTGCCACGGCGACGCGCCGATGCGGGCGGCCAACTCTTCGCGCTGCGATGCCGACAACGTGGGCCCGACGAGCGCGTCGCCCCCGTTGACGGGCCTGATCAGCAGTGTCGACAGATGGGTCAGCAGATGTGATCGTTCGACGTCGATACCGCCCCAATACAGCGGGGCGGTCTGCAACAACGGCGTCTCACCGAGCAGCCGGTCGGCCAGCTCGGGCAGAAACCGCAGCAGCCCAGGGCTTTCCAGCACACCACTGCCCAGCGTGTTGACCACGGTGACCGCTCCGCGGCGCAACGCCTCGACGAGTCCGACGACACCCAGCCGCGAGTTCGCCCTCAGATCGAGTGGGTCGGCGTATTCGGCGTCGACGCGTCGTAGCACCACGTCGACCCGCTTGAGCGTGCCGAGCGAGCGCATCCACAGCTTGCCGTCCCGCACCACCAGATCAGCGCTCTCGACCAGTGGGAAACCCAGCACGCTCGCCAGATATGCCTGGTCGAACGCGGTCTCGGAATATATGCCTGGACTGAGCACCACCACGACCGGTTCCTCGGCGGCGTCGGGAGCGGCGTCGATGAGCGCCAGCCGCAACGCTTGCGCCCACGGCGATGCGGGCCGAGGGGCGATGCGCTCGTAGAGGTCGGGGATGGCGTGTGCGACCACACGGCGATCGGCCAGCGCGTATCCGGCCCCCGACGGCGCCTGGGTCCAGTCGGCGTTGACGACGAACTCCCCCGCGCCGTTGCGGCTGACGTCGCAACCGTGCAGGAAGAGCTGATGCCGGCCGGGCACCTCGATTCCGCGGGCGGCGCGCACGTAGCCGGGATGGGCGAACAGCAGCTGGGCGGGCAGTACTCCGCTGGTGATCGAGCGGCGCGCACCATAGAGGTCGGTGAGCACGGCATCCAGCAGTCGGGACCGTTGCACGAGGCCGGACTCCAGGGTGTCCCAATCGGCTGACGAGATCACCAACGGGAGTGCGTCGAGATGCCACGGACCGGGCACCGCCGTCCCGTCACCGTTGGTGACGGCGTCGCCGTGGGGGTCCACTTGGACGTAGGTGATGCCATCGTTGTCGACGAGGCCGCGCACGACCGTGCGCAGTCGATTCAGCCCGCCGCGTCCGCGCTCGCCAACGCATTCGGCCAGTTCCTGCCAGGCGGGCCGCACGGTGCCGACGGCGTCGACGAATTCGTCATACCCGGTGCCGGACCCGCCACGAAGCTCGAACAGGGTGTCCTGAGCACGTGCCGTCCGGTAGTGCATCAGCACGTTGTCGGTGTCTGGCCCGACGGCAGGATTGGGCTCCGGAGGGCCGCTAGCGCGAAGGACCATCAACGCAGAACGGTACGCACCCGGCGCATGTCCAGGATGCCCGGCGCGCCGACATCCGTGGACTGGCGCGCCTGCTTCTCGCGGATGTCGGACATGTCGACCTTGCCTGGGGTGAATCCCGTCGCCTCGAACCGGCTACCGCGGCGCGACTCGGCCTCCACTGCGTTGACGGGCGGCTTCTCGTACGCCAGCCCGCCCGGATGCGAGACGTGGTACGTGCACCCACCGCGCGAGGTTCCAGAGGACAGGTCGACGAGCTCGAAGCGCAGCGGCGCGTCCACGGTGATGGTGGGGTGAAGCGCGCTCGGCGGTTGCCACGCGCGGAAGCGCACGCCGCCGACTTGGATGTCCGATTTGTCGGTGGCCAGCAGCGGTATCGGCTCGCCGTTGCAGGTGACCACGTACCGGTGTCTGTCGGCGCCGATGGTCCGCACCTGGATGCGCTCGATGGACGAGTCGACGTACCGAGCGGTCCCGCCCGCGGTGGATTCCTCGCCGAGCACGTTCCATTGTTCGATGGCGCCGCGCAGTTCGAGCTCCACCCCGTCGAACACGGCGGTGCCGATTCGCGGGAACCGGAATTCGGTGAACGGGTCCAGCCAGCTCGTATCGAACTCGAATCCGTGGGCCCGCAGATCCGCGGCGACGTCGGAGATGTCTTGAATGATGAAGTGCGGCAACAGGTATCGACCGTGCAGGTTGTCGCCATGGCGGATCAGCGGGGCTCGCAGGGGCTCGTCCCAGAATCGGGCCACCAGGGCTCGCACCAGCAGCGACTGCACCATCGCCATCTGGAAGTGCGGCGGCATCTCGAACCCGCGCAGGTCCAGCAGGCCGAGTCGCCCCCTGGCGCTGTCGGGGCTGTACAGCTTGTCGATGCAGAACTCGGCACGGTGCGTGTTGCCGGTGATGTCGGTCAGCAGATGACGAAGTGCGCGATCGGTGATCCACGGCTTGGCCGCGGAGGGCTGGAGCGGGGCGACTCGGGATTTCGATGGAGCGGAACCGCTTGTCAGGCGATCGATCTCGGCGAACGCGATTTCCAGCTCGTAGAGCGACTCGCTTCGACCCTCGTCGACGCGCGGCGCCTGCGAGGTGGTGCCGATGAATCGGCCCGAGAACAGGTACGACAACGAAGGATGCCGCTGCCAGTACGTCAACAGGGACACCAACAGATCGGGACGACGCAACATCGGTGAATCGGCAGGGGTGATTCCGCCGAGCGTGATGTGGTTTCCACCACCGGTTCCGCCGTGGGTGCCATCGACGTCGAACGCCTCGGTACTCAGTCGCGACTGCCGAGCCTGTTCATAGAGCGTTTCCAGCTGCTCGCGCTGTTCGGCGAAGCTGGCCGTAGGCGCAACGTTGACCTCGATGACGCCCGGGTCCGGCGTGACCGACATCGACTGCAGCCGCGTGTCGGGCGGCGGCCCGTACCCCTCGATGACCAGCGGGCATTCGATCGTGGCCGCGGCGGATTCGAGCCGGGTGACGAGATCGACGAAGTGGTCCAGTTCCTCGGTCGGCGGCAGGAAGACGTAGAGCAGCCCGTCCCGCACCTCGGCGACCATCGCGGTGGTCGGGGCGGTCTCCTCTTCGTCGACGACGGCGTCGACGGCCTCGGGAGCGGCCCGCAGTCGTCCACGCGCGGCCAGCGGGTCCGCCTCGAACGTCGTCTGTGGCGGATGCCAGCTGATCGATTTAAGCGGCAGGCGCAGCCCGGCCGGAGAGTCGCCCTCGAGCAGTACGATGCGGTCTCGACGCAGCCGCCAGTCCGCGCTCGCCCACCCCTGGTCGTCGTCGCGGCGGTGCAGCGGCAGCACGTATGCGGCCGGTTCGACGACGGGGTCCTCCAGCCGGGCCAGCAGCGTGGCCCTGGCGTCGGCATCGTCGTCGGCGAGGTCGTCCTCTGGCGGCGACGGAGCCCCTGCGGGCTGCCGGACCGCACCGGCGAGTCGGCTGAGCGCATCCTCGTACGCGGGCCGCACCTGGGTGGCAGGCAGGCTGAGTCCGGCGGCGAGCTGCCCGAGTAGCTGCCTGCCGGCCTCGGGGGCAGTCGAGCCCGTCGTCGGTTCGGTGGACCACGGGTCGGCGAGCAGGTCGGGATTGGTCCACAAGGGCTCGCCGTCGGTCCGCCAAAGGAGCCCGATCTGCCAGCGCGGCAACGGTTCTCCCGGATACCACTTGCCCTGGTTGCGCTGCACCAGGCCCTGCGGCGCCCACACCTTCTTGAGCCTGGCCGCCAGCACCGAGGCCCGTTCTCGTTTGTGCGGTCCGTCGGCGTCGGTCGTCCACTCCGGGTCCACCTGGTTGTCGATGGAGACGAAGGTCGGCTCGCCACCGACGGTGAGGCGGACGTCACCGGCCGCGAGTCGCTCGTCGACGCTGGCACCGAGCGCATTGATGTCCGCCCACGCCTCGTCGGTATAGGGCAGCGTCACGCGCGGGTCCTCGTGCACGCGGATGACGGTGTTGGAGAAGTCCAGGACGGTCTCGGCCACCCCGGTGGCACCGGTGATCGGTGCCGACGACGCCGGGTGAGGGGTGGCCGACAGCGGGATGTGCCCCTCGCCCGCAAACAGTCCGGAGGTGGGGTCCATCCCGATCCAGCCCGCGCCGGGAACGTAGACCTCGGTCCAGGCGTGCAGATCGGTGAAGTCGGCCACGGGTCCCGACGGGCCGTCGAGCGCAGGGATGTCAGAAGTCAGCTGGACGAGGTAGCCCGAGACGAACCGGGCCGCCAGCCCGAGCTCCCGCAGTAAGGAGACGAGCAGCCACGCCGAGTCGCGACAAGATCCGATCCCGCTGCGCAGGGTGAAGTCCGGAGTCTGCACACCGGGTTCCATGCGCAGGCTGTACCCGACGTCGGCGTTGACGGCCTGGTTGAGGGCGACGAGGAAGTCGATGGTGCGGGTGCCCGGCCGGACGGCGAAGTTCTTCACCCAGTCGGCGACGAGCTCACCCGGCCCGGAACCCTCGTCGTCCTCATCAACAGACTCATCGACCGGGCGCAGATACGGCTTGAGGTCTTCCAACAGTGCCTTTGGGTACTCCCATCCGATGTGCTCGGCCCACTCCTCGATGAAGAAGTCGAACGGGTTGATCACCTTGAGGTCGGCGATCAGGCCAACGGTGATTGTGAGGCTGCGGGTCCGATCGGGAAAGACCAGGCGGGCAAGGAAGTTTCCGAACGCGTCCTGCTGCCAGTTGATGAAGTGGTCGGCCGGTTCGACCTGTAGTGAGTAGGCCTCGATCGGGGTGCGCGAATGCGGCGCCGGACGCAGCCGGACGACGTGCGGATGGACCTCCACCAGCCGGTCGAACGTGTAGCTGGTGCGGTGCTCCAGCGCCACCTTGATACCCATAGGGGTTGATCCCACCACACGCGGCACGCCCGCGCAGAATGCGTACCCGGCGCGGGCGGCTCAGTCCCCGAGTCGTCCGCGGGATCAATGCGGAGCGGGGACGGACGACGACACCGCACTTCGACTGATACCCGATGGTGCTGGTGCGGCTGGCGGCCATCGGAATCGCCGAGCTGACCGAACTCGTCACCGACGCCTGGCTGGCTCAAGCTCCCAAGACGTTGGTCAAGGCGCTTCTCGCCGAGCACCCCTGACGAGTCGCACGCCGAGTTCGTCGGAGGGCACGTCGTGTCCGTTCGCGCACCGAATCTCGACGCTCGCCTCGGCACCGCAATCGAGGTGGGTCAACCGCAGGCCGGTGTCACTGAGGTGCTTGCGGCCCCACTCGAACATGGCCCACACCACGGGCATGAACTCGGTGCCCGCGTCGGTGAGCACGTACTCGTCGCGGCTGCGCTGACCGGGTTCCTGGTAGGGACGCTTGGTCAGTAGTCCCGCGTCCACCAGTTCGGAGAGCCGCGTGGACGTGGCCGCCTTCGTGATGCCCACGCGGTGGGCGAAGTCGTCGAATCGCGTGGTGCCGTAGAACGCTTCGCGCATGATCAGCATCGCCGACTTGGTACCCGCCAGCGCCATCGCCTTCTCGATCGGGCAATGGCCCACCGCCGACCACGCGTCGCGGTCGGCAAGGACGCCCTGCAGGACTGTCATGTACATCACTCCGCAGCTGGGTTGTTAGAACTAGACCTAGGTGTTACATCTAAGTATAGAGAACACTACTCAGCGACGAGTTCAGGAGGACCAAAAATGGCCGGATATTCAGATCGCGACGCCGTCATCGTCGGAGCCGTACGCACCCCCGTCGGAAAGGGCAAGGCCAACGGGGCGCTGCACGACGTCCTCCCGTCCGACCTGCTCGCCCACAGTCTGCGGGAGCTCGTCGAACGCACGGGAATCGATCCTGTCACGGTGGACGACGTCATCGCGGGCGCCGTCACCCAGGTCGGCGACCAGTCCGTCAACATTGCCCGCAACGCCTTGCTCGGGGCAGGCTTCCCCGAGAGCGTGCCAGGTACCACAGTCGACCGGCAGTGCGGAAGTAGCCAGCAGGCAATAAGTTTCGCCGCGCAGGGGGTACTCGCCGGGTCCTACGACATCGTGATCGCATCTGGTGTCGAATCGATGTCGCGCGTGCCGATGGGCAGCAGCGTGCAGCCAGGCAGTGATCCGTTCGGCAACGGCATGGCCGAGCGCTACCCCGAGGGCCTCGTGCCACAGGGCATCAGTGCCGAATTGATCGCGGCCAAATGGGGGCTGTCGCGCACCGTACTCGACGAGTTCTCGGCGAGTAGCCACGAAAAGGCCGCCCGCGCCACCAAGGACGGGCTGTTCGACAACGAACTGGCCCCGATCGCAGGACTTTCTAGCGACGAAATCATCCGTCCCGGAACGACCGTGGATACGCTGGCCGGCCTTCGACCCGCGTTCTACAACGAGGCCTACTCGACGCGCTTCTCGCAAATCAAGTGGGAGATCACGCCAGGCAATTCGTCGCCGCTGTCCGATGGCAGCGCCGCGGTGATGATCACCAGCGGCAAGGTAGCCCGTGAGTTGGGCCTGCGGCCGCTGGCCCGCATCCACACGATGACTGTCGTTGGCTCGGACCCGCTGTACATGCTCACGGGCGTCATTCCGGCCACCGAGAGGGTGTTGGCCCGCGCCGGACTGACGCTGGCCGACATCGACCTGTTCGAGGTCAACGAGGCCTTCGCCCCGGTAGTGCTGGCATGGGCCAACGACGTTTTTGGGGTGCACGGGGCCGCCAAGGGCCTGGAACGGACGAACGTCAACGGCGGGGCCATCGCCATCGGTCACCCGTTGGGGGCCAGCGGTGCCCGCATCATGACGACGATGGTCAATGCGCTCGAACAGCGTGACGGACGCTTCGCTCTGCAGACGATGTGCGAGGGCGGCGGCATGGCCAACGCAACCATCATCGAGCGGCTCGGCTAGCGGCGCCAAAGTCGCTCAGTTGGTGGCGCGGGTGAGCTCGAACAGCGGGATGGCGCGCCTGGTGTTGGCCTGGTGGTCGGCAACGAAGGGTGCAACCTCGACGATCTTCGGGTACGCCGCGTCGCGCTCCTCGACTGACAGCTCGCGGGCGACGGCGTCGTAGGACGCGGTCCCGACCTCGATGTGCACCTGCGGATACGCCCGCAGGTTGTGCACCCACGCGGGATCCTTCGGCGCGCCGGCGGCGGAGCCGACGATCAGCATCTTGCCGTCGATCGTCAGGTAGGCCAGCGGCGACACCCGCGGCTTTCCGGACTTTGCGCCAGTGGTGTGCAGCAGCACAAGGGTGCCTCCCTCGAATGGTCCACCGACCACACCACCGTTAGCCCGGAACTCTGCCACGACGTCGCGATTCATCGCGTGGAAATCTATCTCAGTCACGCCTTCTCAAGCTTCTCCGGCTTGCCGTCTATTCCCGACTACTTTCCTGCTGTGCGGTGATCGGGGCAGGCGCGTCGGGTAGCGGATCGACAGCGCCAGCGGGCTTCGGGAACGCGATGACCTCGCCGATGGAGTCCAAGCCAGGCGAACAGCGCCGTGATGCGGTTCCCACCCGAAGGCGATGCCCCCGTCGTTCTGTCGTGGGCGCGCGACACCGGCGCTGATTTGGCCAAGACGAACGTCAACGGCGGCGCCATCGCCATTGGTCACCCCCTGGGCGCCAGCGGTGCCCGCATCATGACGACCATGGTCAACGCGCTCGAGCAGCGCGACGGCCGCTACGCGTTGCAGACGATGTGTGAGGGCGGCGGCATGGCCAACGCCACGATCATTGAGCGCTCGTCTGAGACCCCGCCCCCTGCGACTTCGGCGGAAGGCTTAGGTGCGGGTGAGCTCGAACAGCGGGATGACCCGGCTGGTCTTCGACTGGTAGTCGGCGAACACGGGTGCGATGGCGATGATCGCAGGCACGACCTCGTCGCGCTCGGTCGTCGGCAGTTCACGGGCGAGCACGTCGTAAGAGTCGGCACCGACCTCGATGTGGGCGCGCGGGTTGGCCCGCAGGTTGTGCACCCAGGCCGGATCCTTGGGCGCACCGGCGTACGAGCCGACGATGATCGTCCTTCCATCGATGGCCAGGTACGCCAGTGGCGACAACCGCGGCTGCCCGGACTTGGCGCCCGTCGTCGTCAGCAGCAGCAGGTTGTCACCGAACTCGGCGACATTGCCGCCGCCGGCCCTGAACTTCGTGACGATGTCGTCGTTGAACGCGTGCAGTGCCGCGGTATCGGAGAGCAGCTTGTCTTTGTCGATCTCGGTCATGACTTACTGCAAGCCCTTGGGCTTGGCGTCTATTCCGGACTCCTTGCGCTGTTGCGGAGTGATCGGCGCTGGCGCGTCGGTCAACGGATCGACGCCGCCACCGGACTTGGGGAAGGCGATGACCTCGCGGATGGAGTCGACGCCGGCGAGCAGCGCGGTGATGCGGTCCCAGCCGAACGCGATACCCCCATGCGGCGGGGCACCAAAGGTGAACGCGTCCAACAGGAACCCGAACTTGTCCTGGGCTTCATCGTGGTCGATGCCCATCATCGCGAACACCCGCTCCTGGACGTCGCGGCGGTGGATACGGATCGATCCGCCGCCGATCTCGTTGCCGTTGCAGACGATGTCGTAGGCGTAGGCCAGCGCACTGCCCGGGTCGGTGTCGAAGGTGTCCAGGAATTCCGGCTTGGGAGAGGTGAACGCGTGGTGCACCGCCGTCCAGGTGCTGGTGGCGCCGCCGACCGCGGTGACCGCGTCGTCGGAGGACTCGGCCACCAGCTCGAACAGCGGGGCGTCGACGATCCAGACGAATTCCCACGCGGCGTGGTCGATCAG
>JAOPVI010000298.1 GCA_025966225.1 Mycobacterium sp.
ATGGGGAAGTCGCCGCGGAAGGTGAGGTCGTGCTCGGCCACGAATTGCAGTCCCTTGCCCTTTTGGCAGAAGCCGGCATCCTCGAGACTGAGCAGCGCCGTGAACGTGTAACAGTCGTAGATCGACACCATGTCCATGTCCGACGGCGCCAAACCCGCCATGCCGAAGGCAGATTCGGCAGCCTTGATCATCGGCGTCTCGAGCAGGTCCTCGGCGTAGGTGGGCGTCTTGTACGGAACCCGTTCGCCGAAGCCCTTGATCCACACCGGCCGGTTGCGACTGCGCCTGGCCAATTCGGCGTTGGTGACCAGAACTGCGGAGCCGCCCATCACGGGCATCACGATCTCGAGCATGTGTAGCGGGGATGCGATGATCGGGCTCGCGAGCACGTCGTCGACGGTGATCGGGGTGCTCTCGAAAATCGCGCCGGGAGTGTGATTGGCGTTGACGCGTTGGTCGACGCTGATCTTGGCCATCGCGCGCTCGTCGTACCCGTAGGTGGCGGCGTACAGGGTGGCCACCTGGCCGTACGGCCCGTTCTGGCCGAGATTGCCGTAGGGGATCTCGAACTCGGCTTGCGGCGAGCCGTACCGGTTGCTCGAAGCCCCGAAGTACAGCAGGTCGCCGAAGTCGACGGGCTTGGCCTTGTTCGTCGGGGTCAACGGCGTCGCGGGTACCACGCACAGCACCGCCTGGCACAGTCCAAGCTCGATCGCGGCTGCCGCTCGCCACACCATCGCGGCCGAGCTGGCCCCCCCGAGGTCGACGAGCTCGGCGAAATTGGCTCGGATGCCGAGGTATTCGATGATCGTCGACGGAACGAAGATCTGCGACTCCTGCAGGTGACCGGTGCAGATGCCGTCGACGTCGGAGGCGTCCAGACCAGCGTCGGCGAGCGCCGCCGCGGCCAGTCGGGCCCACTGCTCGATGTTGAATTCGAGCGGTCCCGTCGGACGCTTGGTTGCAGGCAACTCGGTGTAACCGACGATCGCCGCCTCACCTTTTAGGCCCATATTGGTTGCCCGCCTCCATGATTGAGCGTCGGTTGATCGGCCTCGGGCAGGATCAGCGCGAGCATGGTGTCGAGCCGGTTGGCGATCGCGCGATAGCTCACGACGCCCGACTCGACCTGAAGTAGCGCTCCCCAGAACAGCATTTCGAGCGTCTCGAGTACCTCGGGCCATGCGCCCATTCCCATGGCCGCCGCAATTCGTCTCCGCACCTCGGCGGCGATGAGAGTGCGCGCATCGGCGACGGCATCGTCGTCGTTGCGCAGCAACGCGCGGGTGCACGCAATGGCCAGTCGCGGCTCGTCGGCCACGACGAGGGTGATGGCCCGCAACTGGACGCTCACGCGGGCCTGGACGCTCGCCGTCGGGTCGACCACCAGCGGCAGCTCCGATACCCGGTTGAGGTAGAGCTCCGCGAACATCGCGTCGAGGGACGGGAAGTGCGCGCACAACGCCGCGGGTGCGATCTTGGCCCGCACTGCAAGCGTATGCACCGAGACGTCGTCCTGCGCGGATTCGTCGAGCATGGCCGCGACCGCCCCGAACACGCGCCGGCAGGTGTGCGTGCGCTGGGCATGGGGGTCGCGCAGCCGGGTGACGTGAGTCACTGCCGTGCTGGACATGTGTCCAGATTATCGCAGCAGTCGAGCGCGCGCAATAATCTGCTCGAAATGGGCTAGGAACAACGAATATCCGAAAATCCTCTGGTCGCTACGTAGCCGCTGCCGCTGCTCATCCAGATAGGAGTGGGTGGTCATACCGGACAGATGTCCAGCGCCTATTGGCTACTCATGGCGTAGGGATGGCGGCCGGCTCGGCATCGGATCTGCGGGTCGCCAACACTGATCCGGTCAAGATCAAGGCCAGTCCCGCCAGATGCCACACCGTGATCGGTTCGTTCAGGATGAGCACGCCCGCGGCCAGTGCGACCGCCGGGTTCACGTAGGTGAACACCAGTGCGCGGGCCGGGCCGACCTCGCGGATCAGCGCGAAGAAGACTAGAAAGGCCAGCGCGGTACAGATCAGGGCCAACGCGGCGATCGCCAAAAGCACTCGTGTGGAGGGCATTTCGGTGGGCCACGTGGCAGCGGCGGGCAAGGCGTAAACCACCGCGGCGACGCCGAGGCAGGCCGCCGCCAACGGGAGCGCGGGCACGTCGGAGAGGTAGCGGGCAGCGATCAGCGGCGCGATCGCGTAACAGGTCGAGACCAGCAGCACCTCGGCGACCGACCACGCGGAACCGCCGGTCAGTTCGGGGCCGGCGAGCACCGCGACGCCTGCGAACCCGACCCCCAGTCCGGCCATCCGTTTGGGGCCCATCCGGCGTTCCCCGCCCGTGAACCGATCGAGCACCGCGACCACGATCGGTGTCGCGGCGATGAGCAGTCCGGTCAGGGAGCTGGTCAGACGGCGCTCGGCGTCCGACAACAGCAGCCAGGCGGCGATCATCTCGAAGAAGGCGAACGCCAGTACCGGCTTCCAGTGCCTGAGCACCTGTGTCCATTCGCGTCGGTAGAGCATCACCGGGAGCAGTACCGCCGCGCCGATCGCGGTGCGGGCCAGCACCAGCACGGGCACCGAGACGCCCTCGACCGCGATTTTGATCAACAGGTACGGAATGCCCCAGATGACGCTCATGGCGGCGAACAGCGCCCACCCGCGAAGGCTCACTGTCGGGTCAGCCTCGCATACCGCGCGACGTGGTGGTCGGTGGAGCCGAATTCGAACTGAATGGCAGTGAGCCGCTTGAAGTAGTGCCCGATCGCCAGTTCCTCGGTCATGCCCATGCCGCCGTGCAGTTGGACGGCGTTCTGTCCGATGAAGCGAGCCGCGCGTCCGATGGTCGCCTTCGCCGCCGACACCGCCCGCGCCCGAGTCGCGGGCTTGGCGTCCAGGTTGAGCACGGCGAGGTAGACGGCGGCGACCGACTGCTCGAGCTCCATGTGCATGTCGACCATCCGGTGCGCAAGCGCCTGGAAACTACCGATCGGCTGCCCGAACTGCTTGCGCTGCTTGCAGTATTCGACGGTGTCGCCCAACACCTTTCGCATGCAACCCACGGCCTCTGCGCAGACGGCGGCCGCACCTTCGTCCCTGGCCGCCTCCAATGAGTCAACGGCTTGGCCCTCGGGGCCAAGCAGTGCATCTGATGGCAGCCGCAGCTCGCGCATCACCAGATCTGCCGCGCGCCGGTCGTCCACCGTGCGATAGGCATGCAACTCGAGGCCCGAGGCCGGCTGTGCGCGGTCGACGAGGAAGAGCGATGGTCCCTCCGGCGTCGCGGCCGTCACCAACAGGTGCGTGGCATACGGGGCGGCAATGGCCAGAATCTTGGAACCCGTTAGCACCCAATCGGATCCGTCGCGGCGTGCGGTGGTGGCCACATCCTGCCAATGGTCACCGGACGCGGCCTCGGTGGCCGCGAGCGAGACGATGGCCGAACCCGCGACGATGCGCTCGAGTACCTCGACGGCCCGTGCGCCGCCCGCTCGGTGCAACAGACCCGCACTGACCACCGCGGTGTCCACGTAGGGCTCGACGACCAGTGCGTAGCCAAGCGCCTCGGCGATGACCATCGTCTCGACGGGCCCGCCGCCAATGCCGCCGACCGCTTCGGGTAGGCCAGCGCCGAGGATGCCGAGGTCGTCGGCGAACGCCATCCAGACATCGGGCTGCCAGCCCGCGCCGGTCTTGACTGCGGTGCGGCTCTTGTCCAGGTCATAGCGGGTCGACAGGAACCTGTTGAGGCCTTCCCGCAGGAGGTCCTGTTCACCGGAGAGTTTGAAGTCCATCAGAGCCCCAGCGCCGCTTTGGCGAGAATGTTGCGCTGAATTTCGTTGCTGCCTGCGTAAATCGAGCCAGCACGATCGTTGAAGTAACGAAGCGGCGCGACTGCCTGCCACGGTTCGCCGCTGACGTATCCGTCGGGTGGTGGCTCGTATCCAGCGACCGGTCCACCCGGATACGTGGCGTGGGGCTGATAGACGCGTCCACGTGGCCCCGCCGCTTCCATCGCCATTTCGGTCAGTGTCTGGCTCAGTTCGGTGCTCAGGATCTTCAACATCGACGAAGCGGGTCCTGGGTGCCCGCCGCCCGCGAGGGTCGCCAGCACGCGGTGTTCCAGGACTTCGAGCACGTCGGTGCGGATGCGCGCCTCGGCGAGCTTGCGGGCGAACGCTGGGTCGTCGAGTAGCGGCCCACCGTCGGGCCCAGGTTGGGTGGCGGCCACGGTTGCGACCTCCTCGGCCATCACTTGCAGCGCTGGAGCACTGGCTCCGCCGCCGCGCTCGAACTCCAGGAGGTACTTGGCGACGGTCCAACCGTCGTCGACTTCGCCGATCACATTGCCCTTCGGCACGCGGACGTCGTCGAAGAAGACCTGGTTCTGGATCTCCTCTCCCGAAGTCATGACGAGCGGCCGGATCTGAATGCCTGGCGAGTCCATCCGGATCAGCACGAACGTGATGCCCTGTTGTTTCTTGGCGGTTCGGGAGGTGCGGACGAGACCGAACATCCAGTTCGCCTCGCGGGCATGCGTGGTCCAGATCTTCGAGCCCGTGCAGACGAGGTGGTCCCCGTCGTGGACGGCGGCCATCGAGAGCGCCGCGAGGTCCGACCCCGCCTCGGGTTCGGAGTAACCCTGGCAGAAGAACACCTCGCCGGTCAGGATGCGCGGCAGGAAGAACTCCCTCTGCTCCATGCTGCCGTAGGCGATGAGCGCGTGCGCCACCATGCGAATGCCCATCGGCGACAGGTTCGGAGCGCCTGCCATTGTCGACTCGCGGCTGAAGATGTAGTGCTGGGTCAGGGTCCAGTCACAACC
Source organism: Mycobacterium sp. (assembly GCA_025966225.1). GTDB lineage: Bacteria > Actinomycetota > Actinomycetes > Mycobacteriales > Mycobacteriaceae > Mycobacterium. The sequence goes on from JAOPVI010000298.1 coordinate 4,834, forward strand.
GCCGTACTCGACCGGCCAGGCCGGCGCCGCCCAGCCACGCTCGTGCAGGATCCGCTGCCAGGCCATGCTGGCGTCGTGGTCGCTGTAGACACTCGTCATCAGCCGACCCGCCTGCTGGAGCTCCGGCGTCAGCCGGGCTCGAAGAAACGCACGTACCTCGTCGCGAAACTCGACGTCCTCGTCCGACCATGCCAGCTCCATGGATCAAACCTAGCGAGCGAACGACGTCGCACCTAGGCGCCCTGCACTTCATGGCGACTCGTGGTCGCGTTCTGCAATCGAGATGACGCCCTCAGCCAGCAGCACCTTCGTCGCGTCACCGCTGATCGGCGGAGAGAACAGGGACCCCTGCGCTCGGTGACAGCCGTACTGCAGTAGGAGCCGCGCGGCGTCCGGGCTTTCGACGCCTTCGGCAACCACCTCCAATCCGAATGCGTCCGCAAGTCCCATGATCGATTGGACGATCGCGCCGTCGTCGGGGTTGATCCCAAGGTCCGAGATGAACTCGCCGTCGATCTTGATGGTGTCGACGGGTAGTGACTTGAGGTGCTGCAGCACGCTGTAGCCGGTGCCGAAATCGTCGATGGCGAGGTTCACCCCCAAGCGGTGAAGGTCCGCGAGAGTGCTGCTGGCCGCTTCGAAGTCTTGAACGACGACACTCTCCCGAAACTCCAAACACACTGAGCTGCCAGGGATTCCGAACTCCTCCAGGATGGGTCCCACCGTCGAGGCGAAGTCGGCACTGACAAGCTGGACGGGCGAGACGTTGATACGCAGCAAGACACGCTCGCCCAACCCGGCGGCCCGCCAGCTCGCGAAATGACGACACGCGGTCCGCATGACCCATCGACCGAGCGCACCGGCGAGATTGACGGATTCCGCGAGCCCAATGAAGGAATTCGGCGACAGCAGACCCCGAGTGGGATGCGGCCACCGGACGAGTGCCTCGACACCGAGCACTTCACCGGAGCGCAGGTCGACTTCGGGCAGATAGTGCAGAACGAGCCCGTCGTTTTCGATGACGTCCTGCAGGTGTAGCTCGACGTCGCTCCGAAGGGTCCGACGCTCGAGCATCTGTTCACGGAACACCACCGTTTGATTGCCTCCGGCAGTCTTCGCGGCCAGCACGGCCTCGTCCGCGCGGCCAAGGAGGTCAAACGTGTGGTCGTGCCCTGGGTCAGCCACCGCGATGCCGATACTCACCGTGCCCCTGAACACCTCGCCTTCGATGACCATGCGACTCTGTAGGCCGTCGTGCAGCCGCTGCGCCAGCACTTCTGCGGCTTCGGCGTCCATGGGCAAGGACGGGGCGACGACGAACTCGTCGCCACCATAACGAGCGACGATGCCGGATTCGCCGGTCGCTGCGCTCAGCCGCTGCGCGACGGCCTCGATCAAGCGGTCGCCCGCAGTATGGCCGAGATGATCGTTGATGACCTTGAGCCTGTCGAGGTCCACGATGAGTGCGGCTACCGGCCCGGGCCTTCCGGCGGACAGCTTGTCGTCGAGGTACCGCAGCAAGGCTCGGCGGTTCGGAAGGTCCGTCATGTCGTCGTGATCGGCGAGATGTCGTAGCCCCTCCTCGGCGGCGATACGCGCTTGGATCTGGGCGAATAGCGACGCGATGGCCTGAACGGCGTTGAGTTCGTGTGGATTCCATTCGCGGTCATCGAACTTGATGAATCCGAGCGCACCGGTCGTCACATCGCCAGATATGAGTGGCGCCGCAGCGATCGACGTGACCGGAATCCCGCCGCTGACCTCGATTCGTCGGCCGTACTCATCGGTGACGGGCTCCGGGCGGACGACGAGTGGCGCTTTGGCGTGTTCCAGCATCGCGAAGATCGGGTCGGCATCCTTGAAGTAGATGACACCCAGCGGATCGGGGTCGGGAATGTCTTGTCGCGGTGGCCATTCGGCAACCAGCTTGGTCGCACGAATCCGGTGATCGTTGTGGCGCAAGAAACTCACGTCCACGTCGAAGTGGTCGACGAGCTCGGCGAGCACGCGCTGACTGACGTCGGCCGCGCTCTCGGCATCGACCGCCATGAGGTAGGTGGCGGTGTCGGTGACGACACGATCCAGGCTGCGCGTCACGACACCATTCCCGAACTCATGATCGTGAACCGGTGGCTGTTGGACTGACCTGGGCGAGCGTTCTGCGGCGGCTCCGCACGGATGTCGGCCCTGAGTGGGCCAGCTTGAGCACCAGCACCTGTGACTCGTCTGATTTGGTAGCCGCCAGCTGACGAAAGGTCGACTGCAAGCTGACGAGTTCTGGGGCGAACGGCGCTGACAGCTCCCGCAATTCGTGCCCGTGCACGGCGTGCAGGAAGACCGGCGAAATCGGCTGAACCGCCATGCCCCGCCGTTGGGCGTGGATCCACACCGCCTCAGCGGCCGCGCCGCCGCGAGCGAAATCGGGCAGCGCGCTGCCTGCCACGGTGACCACGGCAAGGGCCGACGCCGTGCTGACGCGTTGGCGGATGTCGTCGCCGAGCACCGCACCGGCGTTCCACGCTGCGAGTTCGACCATGACGTCGGGGCGCCGCAAGATCTCGAGCACGGCCACGCTGGTCGCGTCGAGCTCGAGACTTCGCACTTCGACGCCGGATTCTGCGGGTTCGTCTCCGGGCCAGCGTAGTTCGGCGATCAATTCTTGGTGAAGGGTCGGAGTCAGATACCGGATGCGATCGGCGGCCGCGAACAACGCGGCCGCTGCCTCGATGTCCTGCCGCGAAGTCAGGAGGTGGAGTCGCGCGCCTTCGCCAAGGGCCAACTCGTGCAACGTTGCCACGGTCTCGTCGTCGATGGCGCGGGGAGTGCCGTGATGACGGTTGGTCTCGCGCGCCAGCATTGGTTGATACAGGTCTGCCAGCTCGGGATGGTCGCCTGGCTCGAGCCGGAGGACCGCATCGAGCGGGGAACGCTCGTCGCTCGTCGTCATGACGACCGGGCCGAGCGCGTGCTGGGCCGCGGCGGCAACGCGGGCGTTGAACATGGCGGCGCCCAACGCAACTGCGCTACCCCGATAGGCGACGTCCATCGAGGAGGTGCGGTCGGGTGCGACCCGGATGGTTACTGAATCGGTGCGGGTTTCGATGGTCCACGGCTGGGCGTTTCCGCCAGAGGGCGCACGAATCGCGGCCGCTGCGACGACATGTGCCGTGGAGTGCTCGCCGCCAACCTCGTCCGGATCCATGGGAGCGCTTGCGGGGCATGGGCTGTCATCGGTGTCGGGCTGGGTGAGGTGATCGAGTGCCGCGCCGATGTCGATGCGGACCCGGCCGGATCGCAGCGGCTCACCTAGCCCAATCCTGCGGACGCACTCGGCGATGGCGGCGGCGCCCAACGTCACCTCACCAGCCAACTGCGGCCACGACGAAAGTGTCTGTCCTACCTCAACCAGCGACGCCGTGAACCGAGGAGACGACCGGCCTGGGTCGAGGTGGTGAAGCATGTGAGGGATCATCTGGCGGCCGGCCAGTCCGGCGAGCTGCTCGGAACCGAACGTGCCGAGCAAGCCGTGCATCACCTGATGATCCGGTTCCAGGTCGTAGCGCTCGACATCGATCAGACCGCGATCGCTGGTCGCCATCAGAACCGGAAGTCGCCGCATGCGGGCGGCCTCGCGGACCATCACCTTCATCTCGAACGAGTCGCACTCCTCGACCACGATGTCGAGGCCGTCGAGGAAATCGTCCATGGACTCCGGCGTCAGGCCCGTCGTGTCCACCTCCACGCGGAGGTACGGGTCGAGTTCTGCGATGCGCCGCGCCGCCACGATCGCCTTGTTGAGCCCGAAGTCCAACACGGTGGCGGGGACCCGGTTGAGGTTGGACAACTCGAGCCGATCGAAGTCGGTCAGGCGCAACATGCCGCAACAGCCTTGCATCGCAAGGGTATGTGCGATGGCATGACCGACGCTCAAACCGGCGACCCCTATCCGCAGGCCGCCGAGCCGGGTTTGTTCCTCGGCAGTGATGAGACTTCGGTTGCGGTCCAGCCGCAGGGCGCGAAATCCACGCGGCCCCAATACCCCGACGACGGTGCGACGCCACGGGTAGTAGGCCAACTGAGTCGGCTCGGTCAGGAGTTCGGGTGCAGGCGCAGGGCGAAGCTGCCTCAGGCCATCGAGTTGTGCGATGCGGCGGTCGACGAATTCGATCCGCGGATCCGCCCGCAACTCGACGAGCACCGCGCGCGCGTCGGCGTCATCGGCGTCGAGAAGCTCGGCGCTGCAGCGGCGATCGTCGTCGGGGTTCGTCACGGTGCGTTTCGGTCGTTCCTCAAAGGTGGCAGCGAGTGGGGGCGTCGGTACTCGGGCGTCACTGACGGCTCCGTACGGAGGCGCGGACAGGACCGCCCGCGATCATCGTGAAGTGCAGCGCGAGTGGGAACTCGGCTTCCAGCGAGCGGATTTCGACACGGCGGATGACGGTGGCCAAGGCGAGGGTGGCCTCCATCATCGCAAAGTGATCGCCGAGGCAAGAGCGTGGGCCTCCGCCGAATGGGATGTACTGCCAGCGGTCGCGGCCCTTGACGTGCTCCGGGCTGAATCGGTCTGGGTCGAAGCGCAGCGGATCGTCCCAGAGTGCTTGGTCGCGTTGAACGGCCATCCTGCCGAAAACCAGCATGGTCCCGGCCTTGACCCGATAGCCGCCGACTTCGATGTCGCGCGCGGACATTCGCGTTCCGGTGGGCGCAGGAGGGCACAGCCGAAGCGACTCCCGCACGACTTGAACGGTGTAGCTCAACCGGGGAATGTCGTCGGGCGTCAGAGGGCGCTCGGGGAGTGCGGCGACTTCTGCGGCCAGCCGGTCCTGTTGGTCGGCATTGCGGCCGAGCGCCCACAGGGCGTAGGCGACGGTGGTGGCAGTCGTGTCGTGACCGGCGAAGATGAAGATGATCAGTTCGTCACAGATGTCTTCGTCCGAAAGCATCTGACCGGTAATCGGGTCCTTGGCCGCGAGCAGGGCGTGCACCAGTGGAGCTTCCCGCGTGGGGTCGGCGCGACACGCGCGCAGAATGTCCAGTGCCAGCTCGTGCACTTTGGCGCTGGCGGCCCTGGCGCGCCGACGCGCCGGGGTGTACATCCATCGCGGGGCGCGGATCGGGCGGAGCGCTCGGCTCATCGCGTATCTCAACGCCACACCAAGTGGCTCCGAGACGGTTTCGAGCCGCTGGTCAAGATCCATTCCCAGCACGGAATGGCCGAGCGCGCGCAAGGTGATCGTGCGCGACTCGGCGTCCAAGTCCAGCTCGTCGCCGTCGCGCCAGCCCGCGCACACCCGCTCGGCGGCCTGCGCCATGTGGCCGCCGAACTCGCGGACGTGCTGCTTGGTGAACATCGGCTGTAGCGTTCGCCGACGCGGTATCCACAACTCGTGCGGAAGATTCGACGAGTTGGCGCCAAGGATTCGGCGTAACTCATTGAGCACGGGGCTGGTCTTGTCGACGTTCTCGTCGTTGACGGCCAGGATGTCGCGGATCGCGCCAGGCGACGTCGCCAACACGATCGGCGGTACCAACCAGCGGGGGCCGAGCGAAAAGCGCGTCACCGGTCCGCCCGCGTCGCGCAAGGTCTCCGGCCCGGTGTGAAACGCCTTCGCGGCTCGGACGCGTTGGCGATACGGCAGGGGGTTCTTGGGGGCCAACG
>JAOPVI010000329.1 GCA_025966225.1 Mycobacterium sp.
GCCGCCGAGCGCCTGCACGAGGTACTCGCCGGTGTCCTGGTCGCGCATCAGCTGTCCGCGCAGATACCCCTTGCGGCCGGCCACGGATTCGATCGGCGACAGCGCACGCGCCTGCACCATCCGCCGCATCGGCTGACGCTTGCCCAACGACAGGCGGATCAACGGCCGCACCATCACTTCGAACACCACCAGCGCACTGACCGGGTTGGCGGGTAGCAGGAAGACCGGCACACCCTCGCGACCCAGCTGCCCGAACCCCTGTACCGAGCCGGGGTGCATCGCAATGCGGACCACTTCCATGTCGCCGAGTTCCGACAACACCGTGCGCACGCTCTCGGCCGCAGCCCCACCGACCGCGCCCGCGATGACGATCACCTCGGCGCGATTCACCTGCCCTTCGACGACGTCGCGCAGCTCCTTGGGGTCGGTGTCGACGATGCCGACGCGGTTGACTTCGGCGCCGGCATCTCGGCCCGCGGCGGCCAACGCATACGAATTGACGTCGTACACCTGCCCGTTGCCCGGCGACCGGGAGATGTCGACGAGCTCGCCGCCGACGCACAGCACCGACAACCGCGGCCTCGGGTGCACCAACACCCGCTCCCGGCCCACGGCCGCCAGCAGTCCGACCTGCGCCGCCCCGACGATCGTGCCTGCCCGCACCGCGACGTCGCCTGGCTGCACGTCGTCGCCCGTGCGGCGCACATAGGCGCCGGACCGCACACTGCGCAGCACCCGCACCCGTGACTCACCGCCGTCGGTCCATCGCAGCGGGAGCACCGCGTCGGCCAACGTCGGCATCGGGGCCCCGGTCTGCACCCGCGCAGCCTGCCTGGGTTGCAGTCGGCTGGGCGTGCGCGCGCCCGCCTCGACCACTCCCATTACGGGCAGGCTGACTTCCTGGCCGGCACCTTCTTCGGAGTCCTCGTCGTCACCAGAAGCCACGCCCAACACGTCGACGCTGCGCACGGCGTAACCGTCGATGGCCGCCTGATCGAACCCAGGCAGTGGCCGTTCCGTGACGACCTCTTCCGCACACATCAGCCCCTGCGCCTCCGCAATGGCCACCCGCACGGGCCTCGGGGCTACCGCGGCAGCGGCCACCCGAGCCTGCTGCTCCTCCACCGAACGCACAGTGCGCCTTTCTTCCAGTCGCGGGGCCCGCGGGCTCGTCAGGGCGCGGCCAGGCCCAATCGCTCGACCAGCCAGCGCCGAAGCTCCGGTCCGTAGTCGTCGCGCTCCAAGGCAAAGTCAACCGCAGCCTTGAGGTAGCCGCCGGGATTTCCCAGGTCGTGTCGGGAACCTCGATGCACGACGACGTGCACCGGATGGCCCTCGGCGATGAGCAGCGCGATGGCATCGGTCAACTGGATCTCGCCGCCAACGCCCTTCTGAACGCGTCGCAGCGCGTCGAAGATCGCACGGTCAAGCACGTAGCGGCCCGCCGCAGCGTACAGCGACGGAGCTTCCTCGGCCTTCGGCTTCTCGACCATGCCCTTGACGCGCAACACATTTGGGTTGACGGCGTCGGGCACCACCTCGACGTCGAATACGCCGTAGGAACTGATCTCCTCACGCGTCACCTCGATGGCGCACAGCACCGATCCCCCGCGCTTGGCCCGCACCTTCGACATCGTCTTGAGCACACCGGTGGGCAGCACGAGGTCGTCGGGCAACAGCACCGCGACGGCGTCCTCGTCGTCCAGCAACACCGGTTCGACGCAACCCACGGCGTGCCCGAGGCCCAGCGGCTGGTGCTGAACCACCGATTCGACCTTGATCAAGGCCGGCGCGCGACGCACCTTCTCCAGCATCACATGCTTGCCGCGGGCCTCCAGCGTGCCCTCGAGGATCAAGTCTTCGACGAAGTGCGCGACGACGCCGTCCTTGCCCTCGGACGTGACGATGATGAGCCGCTCGGCGCCCGCGTCGGCCGCCTCGGCGGCGACGAGTTCGATGCCAGGGGTGTCGACGACGGGCAACAACTCCTTGGGCACCGTCTTCGTCGCAGGCAGGAACCGCGTTCCCAAGCCAGCAGCCGGAACGATCGCGGTGCGTGGAATCGGTACCAGGGCCCGAGTCGTCATCGCTCACACCATAACGTCATTGACAGCATCCAACCCCGCAAGGTGGGCACTTGGCTCAGGTGACATCGTTGACGACGTGGACCGCGAGCCGATCACGAAGGCCGCGCTGCGAGCCGACATCGTGGCCAAGCGCCGCGCGATACCGCCCGAAAGGCGGCGCGCGGATGACGAAGCCCTGCGCGGCCACCTCGTCAGAGCGGTGTCCACTGGCGCGACGGTCTGCGCGTACGTGCCCGTCGGCACGGAGCCCGGCTCGCTCGAAACGCTGGACGCCCTGGTCGCCGCGGGGGTCCGGGTGCTGCTGCCCGTCGCGCGGGAGGAATCAGGCCATCCGCAGCCGCTCTCGTGGGGCGAGTACCGGGTGGGCACTCTCGTCGACGCGCCATTCGGGCTGCGCGAGCCGGCCGCTCCGTGGCTGCCCGCCGAGGCGATCGCGTCGGCGTCGATCGTGGTGATCCCCGCCCTTGCGGTCGACTACACCGGCGCGCGACTGGGGCGCGGCGCAGGCTTCTACGACCGGTCGCTGGTGCTGGCCGACCCCGCGGCGATGCTGGTCGCGGTGGTGCGCGACGACGAGCTGGTCGACCAGTTGCCCAGCGAGGAACACGACGTCCCGATGACCCACGTGGTGACCCCTGGACGCGGACTCGTCGCCCTCGCTCGTTTCTGAATCTCACGACGCGACACGCCATTGACGCGTCGCGAAATTCAGAAACGATGCGCAAAGTCGTTAACAGCCGGCCAGCACGTCGGTGATGGCGCGCTTCTCGTTGCCGGACACCGCCAACCCGTAGGTGGTCTTGACGTCGACCACCCGCGCGACGAACGCGCACCGATACGCCGCGTCCGGCGGAAGCCAACTGGCCGCATCTCGAAAGGCCTTGTCGAAATTGGCCTTTCCGTCGACTGCTAGCAGGTTGCGCGGGTCGTTCGCGAAATCCCTGCGACGCTGGTCATCCCACAACCGCGC
>JAOPVI010000344.1 GCA_025966225.1 Mycobacterium sp.
GATGCCGACCTCGATTGGCGCGACGCCGAGCGGATCCGGTTCGTGCTGGACGTGCTGACCGAAGGGCTCGCGCCGAGCAACAACCCCATTCTGAGCCCGCTGGGGTGGAAGGCGTTGATCGACACCGGCGGACAGAGCGCGGCTCGCGGCATGCGTCACTTCGTGACGGACATGATGTCGGCGCCCCGCGTGCCGTCGATGGTCGACCCGGATGCGTTCACGCTTGGCGAGACGATCGCGGCGACGCCTGGATCAGTGGTCTACCGAACCGAGGAGTTCGAGCTCATCCAGTACGCACCGCAGACCGACGAGGTGTACGCGGTGCCCCTGCTGATGGTGCCGCCCGTGATCAACAAGTTCTACATCATGGACATCGCGCCGGGTCGGAGCATGATCGAGTACTTCGTCCGGCAGGGTGTGCAGGTGTTCGCCATCTCATGGCGGAATCCCACTGCAGAGCAGCGCAATTGGGGATTCGACACGTACGGCCAGGCGATCCTGAACGCATTGGAGGCCGTCGAGAAGATCGCTCAGACGGACCGCACCCACCTCCAGGCGTCGTGTTCGGGCGGGATCCTTGCCGCGATGACTGCAGCGCATCTCAACGCCATCGGAGAGGGCCATCGGCTTGCCGGGTTGACGCTGATGGTCACGGTGCTCGATCAGCGGAAGGCGGGCTTCGCTTCGGCCGCCATCGACGAAGAGGCCGCCAATATCGCGGTCGCGTTGTCCGCTCGACAGGGCTACCTAGATGGCCGATCGCTAGCGGAGGTGTTTGCTTGGCTGCGGCCGACCGACCTCGTGTGGCGCTACTGGGTCAATAACTACATCGAAGGCAAGTCCCCGACGGCGTTCGACGTGCTCTTCTGGAACGCCGACACCACGCGGATGGCGGCCGCGCTGCACCGCGACATGATCACGATGGGACTTCACAACTCCCTCGTCACGCCAGGAGCCGTCAGCATGTTGGGCACGCCGGTCGACCTCAACCAACTGACCACCGATGCCTACGTGATCGCCGGGGTCGCCGACCACATCTCGCCGTGGCAGGCCTGCTATCGAAGCGCCAGGACGCTCGGCGTCAAGAACGTCCGTTGCGTGCTGTCCTCGAGCGGCCACATCGCTTCGCTGGTCAACCCGCCTGGGAATCCGAGGTCGAGCTATCGCGTCGCCGACGTGGACGAGCCCGATCCCGCGTTCTGGCTGGAGTCGGCCGACCAGCACACCGATTCCTGGTGGCCTGACTTCGTCGCCTGGCTCGGCGAACGCAGCGGCAAGAAGCAACCTGCCCCGGAAGTCCTCGGCGGCGCAGGGATGGCGCCGCTAGAGCCCGCTCCGGGTAGCTACGTGCTGGAGCACTAGCACCATCGCCGTCGCGAAAGGCCTTCTATGACAACTATTCTCGATCAACCAGCCGACCTACTCGGACTGGTCGGACAGACTCTCGGCACAACCGAGTGGATGAAGGTCACGCAGCAACAGGTCGACCTGTTCGCCGACGCGACCGGCGACCGTCAATGGATCCACATCGACCCCGAGCGGGCGGCGAAGGGCCCGTTCAAGGGCACGATCGTGCATGACTACCTGACGCTGGCGCTCACGCCGGCAGTGATCGCGCAGGTGCTGGAGATCCGGGAACTGACGGCGGCCCTGAACTACGGATTGAACACGGTGCGATTCCCGGCGCCGGTGCGAGTCGGATCCCAGGTCCGTGCCGTCGTCACCGTGGCAAGCGCGCAACAGAAGACCTCTGGCGTCGAATCGGTGTTCACACTGACCTACGAGATCGACGGCGAAGAACGCCCCGCATGTGTCGCCGACGTCATAGTTTTGTACCCATGACGGCCCCGGCCCCGACACTCAGGACGACCGTGGAAGAACTCCTGCCCGTGCTCGGCCAGCAGATCAGGGTGAACGTACGCCGCGGTAGTGGGGTGCCGCTGGTGCTGTGCAATGGGATCGGCGCGAGCCTGGAAGTTCTCGATCCGCTGGTGGCGCAACTCGATCCCGACACGACAGTGGTGCGGTTCGACGTCCCCGGTACTGGCGGCTCGCCGGATTCGCCGCTGCCGTACGGCTTCCCGTACTTGGCGGCGGTCCTGGGCAGGTTGTTGCGCAAACTTGGGATCGACGGGCAGGTCGATGTTCTCGGGCTGTCGTGGGGAGGTGCGCTGGCCCAGCAGTTCGCGTTCCAGAATCCGCGCCGCTGCCGTCGGCTGATCCTGGTGTCCACCGGAACCGGCGCGATCATGGTCCCTGGAGGGCCGGCCATTCTGGCGAAGCTGGTGACACCTCGCCGGTTCCTCGATCACGACTACGCCGCGTCGATCGCCGGTGACATCTACGGCGGCACCGTCCGGGACGACCCGTCGATGATCAAGCAACTCTTCGACCGCCAGCTGATGGCCGGTTCGCGGGTGGGTTACCTGCATCAACTTCTTGCGGGAGCGGTGTGGACCAGTGTGTTCGCGCTGCCGCTGGTCCGGCAGCGAACGCTCATCCTGGCCGGGCTGGACGATCCCATCATCCCCGTAGTCAACGCGAGGATCATGGGCTGGCTCCTGCCCCACGCGACCGTGCATCTACACGGTGGCGGTCACGTCGACCTGATCACCAACGCAGCAGAATTGGCGCCGGTGATCGAGCAGTTCAGATCCCGACCCGATTGAGGTAGCACCGATGAGTACCCCGACGACTACCGACAGCGCCGATTTCTACGCACTGGAGGGACTGCTCGACGACGACGAGCAGGAGTACCTGCACCGCGTGCGAGACTTCAT
>JAOPVI010000387.1 GCA_025966225.1 Mycobacterium sp.
GCACCGTCTGCTGATACTCGAATGCCTCACCGAACAAGGTGCGCACCCCGCCCTTGTCGGCCAGCGCCATCACCTCGGTCAGCAACCGGCTCTTCCCGATGCCCGGCGGGCCCTCGATGACCAGCACACCCCCATGCCCGCCCACCAGCGCCGTCACCGACGCGCCGATCACCTTCAACTCGCCCGCCCGCCCCCGAATCGGCGGAGTCACGAGGTGGCCGCCGACGTCGAAAAGGCCGGTCGAAGGCCCCATGGGGTGTCCTGTCTACCGTTTGCTGGACTGCTACTGCAGTGCAGTCATTGTAGGCACCCGCCCATCCACGCGGAATACATATCGATGCTGCTCAGCGTTGCACGCGATCGGAGAAGCGCCTCGGCGCCGTCCCTCACCTCAACGGAGTCAACGTGGATCCTGGGCCGGTGGCGGGTCGCGGGGCGCATTTCCACTGGCATGCCTTCAGGGACAAGACCGACGATTGGAGTCCGCCTCAGTCCCAATATCCGCGCAGCGCTAGTGGACTGACCTCGACGACGGCGGTGGATGACGCCATGGTGCGCACTAGGGTGTCGACACTGGTTGTGGTGCTGGCGGCGCCACGTCCGCCGTGGAGTTTGACCGCTGACATGCAGCCATCTCTAGGTTATGAGCGACAGGATCCCGGTTCTCCCAGACGCACTCAGTTCCATACCCGCTGAATGGAAGACACGCCTTTACCCGGTGGCGGGAAGGGCAGTACCACCAACACCGTCGCCAAGCAAGGTGCGGAGTCGCAGTCGGCCGCGCCGCAGCCGCGACGCAACGGTACCCATTGGAGTGTTCATGATCGAGGCGATCTCCTTGGCACCGAAACCCTCGACATCGGCGTAGTACACCACGTCACGGAACTGCTGTGGCAGAGCCTGCATTGCCGCCTTGATGTCGTTGTCCGGCAACAAATTCAAAGCTTGGTCCTCGGACGACCACATCCCCATCGGAACGATACGGGCGTAGGCCTTCGCCAACCACTGATCGGTGATCTCATCTGTGGAGCAGCGCCCGGATTGACGCTTATTCTTGCGGTACACGTTGATGAAGGTGTTGGTCAGGATACGAAAAACCCAGGCATTCAGATTGGTACTTGCCTGGAATGTGTGGAACGCAGCGTAAGCCTTCATCATCGTCTCTTGGACTAGATCTTCGGCGTCTTCGTGGTTACGGCTCAGGCGGTATGCGTGACGATACAGTGGATCACGCATCGAAACGACATCGCGCTCAAATTTTGCGCGCCATTCAGGATCGATAGAACGGCTTTCAACTCGGTTCCCGACTGCAACCGCGTTGGCGTGGCGGAGCGGAAGGTTCATCATCATCCTTTCAACGGAATTCACGGGCTCCAACGACGCTGACTTACTGTGCTGCCAGGTGTTCGGCTGATCCATCGAGGAACCGGTGCGCCGTGCTGGCAGCCTTGCGGGTTTGGAGTGCGTGCACTATCTGGGACATGCCGATGACGACCAGCCAGATGCCGGCGGCCAAGGTGAGCGCGGCGATGGAGTCAAATGGCCACACCAGCACCACGGTGCCGGCGATCACTGAGACCATGCCGAAGACGATGTACCAGCCGCGGTCGGGCAGGTTGCGTTCGCCGATACCGGCGGCAACCCCTGACATACCTTGGAGGAGGAACCCGATTCCGAGCCACAGCGCCAGCAGCAGCACGGCGTAGCCGTTGCCGTAAAGGCGCAGCGCCAAGATGCCCAAGACCAATGACGTTGCGCCGCTGACGAAGAACGTCACCCGGGTGGCGGCCGATCGGTGCTTGGTGAAGGCTACGATCAGTTCGGCGAGCCCGATGATCAGCAGGTAGACGCCGAACAGGGGCGAAGCGATGAGGGTCGGCGGACCAGGCCATGCCAGCACCATGACACCGATGATGGTCGCCAGCAGGCCGGCCACCAGCTCCCATCTCCACAGCCGCTGCGCTACAGGCATTTTCATGGTGCTCCTCGCTCAATCAAAGATGGTCACGAATTCGACGCAACCTTGGGTTTTGCCGACTCCTCGAGCATTGACCGCCTACGTGCGGGTGTCGATGTCACCGCGGACAACACCACACACCGTTTGATGACATCGCCCACACTGCTTGTTTGAATCTGTGCCGGTTGACTAGGTGGACCGCGGCACGAACGCCTGCAACTGGGTCCAATCGACGACCCGATCCGGCACCGGGCCCGCCCTACGCCGGCTGACACGCCCTCTGCCACAAGGCCACACGCCCACGTCGATACCCGCCAGCTCCCAGCCTCGCGGCCCGTTGAGGAAATACACGTCGATTGCCCGCACGCTATGCACACCCGACGGGTCGACAAGCCGGCGATCAAGAACGTCGCGGGCCAGGGCTACGTCGTGGTCCCGCCATACCGGTCGCCACGTCACTCGTGCATTGGATCGCAGGCGGACTTCGGCTTGAGTCAACGTCACGTCCGACTGTCGTACGACCGCAAAGGCGTTGCGCGCTCGGAAGAGCACCCCGGTTACCGGCGGGTATTTGCTGCCGGCGTCCCAGCGCACGACGATGTCGCTGACCCTCCCGATTCGCGTATCGCCGGCGTTGCAGACCGGACGGCCAAGAACCTGGGCGAGCGAGATCACCCGGTCGGCGACGGCCGTACCAAGCGCGAAGTGCCTGCGTGACGCGGCCCACGCCCGAAGGTGCTTTTCCGATCTGCGCGCGTCACGTTCAGGCGCAGCGAAACCCATGCCGATCACAATCGGTCGGTCGTCGGCCTCATGCCGATCCACGCGGCGTGTGCCACGTCGCGACGCCCCAAATAATCACGACGTCAAGGGCTATCAACACAATTGAGCCGGTGGGGTAAAACGGCATCCAAAGGAAGGAGACCACGATGGCCAAGCAGGTGACGCCGGTGGCCGCGGCCCGTGTTCCTGGGGCGTTCAAGAAGAGGGCAACGGCGGCCGCGGCCACCAAGATTGCCATCAGTAGGTTCACCCATCCCCAACCGGAGATTCGGAAGGTGTATTCGTAGCCGGGCTCCGAAACCACGAAGTCGTTGGCGCTGAGGGCGAATACACCGACAACGAATGTCAATACCGCACTGGTCAGCATGAGGGCGGCGGCGGCTACCGGTGCACTCCCCTCGGACTCCTGCCCGATTGCGGGCTCTACGTCTCGAGAACTCGTGGTCATGGCCAGCTCCGATCTGTGAGGTTCAATCAGTCGCGTAGCCAACCGGTTTGGCATATGCCGATGGTTGGTTCACGGATTCGACGCCGGCATCGGTTTGCCGACCCTTCGATCGTCGAGCGCATCACCACGGGTGTCGATATCACCGCGGACAACACCGCGCCCCGCGAAATGTCGCCACCAACAGCCAACGCGCGGATCACTCGCCGTGGAGAAGCGCTTCACAGCCGCTCGCGGGACAATAGATCGGCGATGTTCTCCCGGCGCACGAGTTCGCGAGGGCGTCCGTCCTTCACGGCGACCACCGGCGGCCGGCCCACCATGTTGCATGTTGACGCCATACTGTGGTGATAAGCGCCGGTGCACGCCACCGCAAGCAAGTCGCCGGCATGTAGATCGCCCGGTAATGGGACGTCACGCGCGATCTCATCATCTGATTCACGCTGACGGCCGACGACCCTCGTCGGCTGCGTCGCCGCCATCGAGTGACGGTTGGCGAGCGCCATGGTGCAGCGCGCGTCGAAATGTGCGACCCGCGGGTTGTCGCTCAATCCACCGTCCACCACCACGGTGGTGCGGCCACCGGGTTGTGAATGCACCCTCAGGACCCGATACAGCGTGATACCAGCGCGCGCGCTGACCGCGCGACCGGGCTCGACCACGATGGTTGGGCGGGGAAAGCGCTCGGCCGCACACGACGCGTCCAGCGCATCGTCCATGAAGTCTCGCAACGCATCGAGATCCAACTCCGGGTCGCCGGACACATACGGGACACCTTGTCCGCCACCAATGTTCAGCTCGGTCAGGATCACCCCGTGACGGGCACGAACCTCGGCCATCAGTGGGACCATGTGCCTGATGACTTCGCCGTAGCGCGAAGCGTCGGTCACCTGCGAACCGATCTGACACTGCAGACCCACCAGATAGAGCAGCGGCTGATTCAGTGCCCCCTGGATCGCGTCGGCGGCGTGGGGATCGACGTCCGGCGAGACGCGGACCTGCACGGCCTGAAGTTGACGCACACCGGTGGCCAGAGCGGCCACTTCTGTGGGGCTGTCCACGACGACCCGTCCGACCCCGGCGCCGACGGCCGTGCACAACTCGCGGGGAGCTGTGACCATGCCATGCACGACGATTTGGTTCGGATCCACGCCCGCGATGAGCGCAGTCGCGAGCTCGCCAGGTGAGCGCACGCCAAGACCACTTCGTTCTTCCGCGACCCACTCCGCGACTGCGGTGGTCAGGAGCGCCCTTCCCGCATAGACCAAGCGGGCCTCCGGCAGCGCCGCGCGGTAGCGTCGAATCCGCTGACGAAAGTCGGCCTCGTCGATGACGTAGCTCGGGGTGCCGAATTCATCGGCGACGTCGGTCAGCGCCATCCCGCCGACACAAAGTCGACCTAGCTCGTCGACGTGAGTGGTCAATGGCCATACCGCCCGGTCCATTCGGGGCGTGGCGGCGTGCCGCAGCGACGGCAAGATCTCGAAGAGCGTCATCGAACTGGCTTCTACTTCCACAGTTGTTGGCCAACAATGTCATCCAATCGTTAGCGAGATAGGCGCCGACGTCGTTGTCGCCACGGACAACACACTGCCATCACTGATGTGTCCGACAACATCGACGGGCTCCGCCATTCGTCGGACGATTGAATCATCCAAAGCACACGCTGGTACCGCTTTAACGAATGCCCGACGGGCACCATCACTGGGGCTCACTTACCAACCATCGAGCTCGGAGAATCAATGCGGTACAAGGCAATTGTTGCGTTTTGGGCGCAGCGTCACTGCTCGCAATGGGAATCATGTCCACTGAGGCGTCAGCCGAAAGCAGCATCGGCAGTGCTGGTACGACCGTCGCGCAGGGACCAACCACGATGACCAGCATGTCGTTTTCACCGGTCGTCAAGCAGAACCACCCTGCGGATTCACCAGTCAGTGCTGACTGTGTCGTGGTGACAACGGCGTCACGGCTCGCGTGACCACTGCTCGTGACGATCGGGCTCGGTGGCGACCTGCGCGCGCCGGCACAGTGCGATGACAATCTGATTCACCACCGCCGCGAGGCCGAACGCACCAATCGTCCACGCCCCACATCATGTTCCCCGCGGCATCTCGGTGTCCAGACAGAAGCAGTTCATCACGTTCCGGTGAATTCGATTGATATCGCTACGGATTCGCTTCGGCTATGGAGGAGCGATCGCACGTCCCACGTTGAATGCACCACACCTTCATCTTGGCTCTTTCCGCTACATCGGGCGTTGTCGTCCGACACAACACTGCGCCCGCATCGGTGTATTCACGACCATCCTCATGATTACATGAGCCAGCGGCGCACTTCGAAGGCCAAACAAAGCTCGGCGACATCCTTTGGGCGAGAGAGAGAACGGCCGGTGCGTTTCTCGATCCGGCGCAATCGATGGCGCACGGTGTTGGGATGGCAAATAAGCACCTCCGCGGCGCTGCGCACCGATGCGTCGTTGTCCTGCCACACTCGAAACGTTTCGAACAGCACCTCGCGGTCGGCGTCAGTGAGGTCGTCAAAGCCGTCCAATGCGTTTCCAATCAGTTTCACCATTACATCGGGGGCACTGACTGCCGCGGTGGCCAGAATCGAACCGTCGAACACCGCGACCGGTGAACCCTCATCCGGCCGGCCGCGAAGCATCACCCTGGCGAAATGGAGGGCTTGCGGCGTGTCGTGCAGATCGTCGAAGCGCGAACTGACTCCGACTCGATTCGTCGTCAACCGAGACACCAAAGCGACAATCTGGTCAAGGTGCCGCTCGGACTTGACGTGCACGATCCCGACCTGCAAATCGGGTAGGAGCCGCCATGCCGAATACACGTCGAGACTGCGCAACTTCGATTCGATCTCTGATAACGCCTCGCTCCCCACGGCGGGAATCTCCGCGGCCACGACCACGAATGGACCACGGGCCGGCAACCGCAGTGCGCTCGCCGCTTCCCGCAAGCTCCAACGATCAGTGGTTCGCCCCTGGAGCAACAAATCAACCAGCAACGGACGCTGAGCTGCATCACCCAGGAGCTGCCGCTTCTGCTCCTCGCGGTGTCCGACCACCACGACACTCGCGACGAGTTCGGCGAAGCCGCTGATGCGGACCTCGGTGTCGGGCGGCATGGGGCCGGGTTGTGCCAAACCGACCGCCGCCAGACCCCACACGCGTCCATCGACGATGACCGGGACGCCCACCGCAGCGTGGATGTCCAACGCGCGCACCTGTGTCGCGAGAACCCCTGCGACGTTGTCGTAGCTGTCCATCCGAGCAGGGCCGCAGGTGTGCTGCACCATCGATGCGAGGGTGTTGCCCGCGATCGGTGTTCGAGCGCCCACTGGCCACTTCACCGACGCTGCAGCCGGATGGTAAGCCGCCGCCACCATTGTGATTTCGTCGCTAGTCTCGTAGCGCCACAGTCCGGCGGCCTGCGCGGCAACGCACCGACACATTTCCTTGGTCACCGCGTCGAATACCTCCGACGGTTCGACTCCGCGGGTGACCAGAGTGGCAAGTCGGCGCAGTGCTGCCTGCTCGGCGACGAGCCGCCGGTACTCGGTCTGCAGCGCCGCATCATCGAGCAACTCGTCGACTTGCTGGCCAAGGGGTGGTTCGTCGGTGGCTAGCAGTTCGTCCATGTCTTCCTATTGAATCAATAGATGGGTACCCGTAGCACGACAGTGTGAAGGCTCTGGTTCATCGTCAGCCCAGGGGGACGCGTTCGCATCCGCCACTGCACAGTGCGATTACGGCCGTCGCCCAGATTAATCCGGCAGGACACCGTGGAGCTGCGTGCGCGCCTCGATACCGAGCTTGGTGAACACTTTGCGCAGGTGGTACTGGACGGTACGCGGGCTGATGAAGAGGCGGGCAGCGATCTCCGGGTTTGACAGGCCGTCGCGAGCCATCCGCGCGATCTGGGCCTCCTGCGCAGTGATCTGCCCATCGCCCTTGGCGACGTTGCGCTTGCGGGCCGTTTCGCCGGTGGCCTCGAGCTCACGCCTGGCCCGCTCCGCGAAAGCGTCCATTCCCATCGTGTCCAGCATGTCGAGGGCGATGCGAAGTTGTGCGCGCGCATCGATGCGGCGGCGCTCCCTGCGAAGCCATTCACCGTACAGCAGGTGCGAACGAGCGAGGTCCGCTCGGATACGGGCGCGGCCAAGTCGGTCGATAGCTTCGCGATAGCAGCGCTCGGCGGTGTCGCCGCCACTCAGCAGTGCACGTGAACGAGCTTCGATGCCGAGCGCCCAGTCCGTGCCGCTGGCAGTGGTGATCTCGGCTAGCCCGCGGAGGGCATCGGCGGCCATGTCGATGGGTCCGCTGCGCGCGGCCGCCTCGATGAGCTCGACCGCCGCCCAGGGCGGCGTGATCATCTCCCCTAGATACTCAGTGGCGTGGTGGGCTGCCGTCACAGCCTTCTCGTAATTACCAATGCCGTTGTTCAGCAACGCGCTTGCCCACTCCATGATGGTGATCCCGACGCCTTCACCTCGACGACTGACGTCCACGGTGATCGCGTCGACCATGGTCGCGACTTCGGCTTGTCTGCCGGCGAAGGCGGCCCGGCCAAGGGCCGAGTAAGGAACGCGGTTGCTGCCGGTTGCCTCAATCGCCGGCTGGAGCTGCTGGATCAGCGAGGCTGCGGCGGCGAGCTGCCCCGCAAACAACAGCATGAATGCACGCGAATTGAGGGCCACGGGTAGCTCGCTGAGCGCTCCGACACTACGAGCAAGCCCGACGTGCCGGTCGGAGAGCACATCCCAGCTGTGGTCATCCCATACGTAACGGGCCACGATCCCGGCCACCCACTGCCAGCGCAGCTCTTCGTCCACCGACATGCTGGCACCGAAAGCATGCAGTGCCTCGTGAAGTATCGGCAACCCGGCCGAGTATCCCATGATGTGGTGCGCCACCAGGCCATCCAGAAGAAGGTCGGGTGCCCGCGGGGGGTGCGACGGCGGCGGTGCCAACGCCGCCGCACGCGCTACTTCTTGCACACCCCCGCCGAGGGCGAGGCGACCGGCAAAGTAGCCTGCCGTCAGCGCCTGCAGGTAGGTCGTGCGCGACAGCTCTGGGTCTATCGGCTCAAGCCGCCTGGCGGCCTTCAATAGCAGGGGCGGCGCCTCGCTACCCCGATCCGTGAGGAACGCGAGCTCAGCCCCCATCAGCTCGATGCGGGCTTGCTGAAAGTCGCTCAGCGGCCCCGCCTCCGCGATGGACAGCAGGTCTCGGGCAGCGCCGAACGCGCCTGCCTTGATTTTGGCCGACGCTGCTGCCAGGGCCCGCTCGGTGCGGCGCGTGGGATCGAGGGTCAACATCGCGCCGCCCCACACCCGTGAAGTCCGCCGCCATCTGCACCGGAAGTGGCGACAACCTTACCGTTAGTCGGTCAGTACGCGGTCGCGCTGCGTGCGTGACTCGATGCCGAGCTTGGCGAACACCATACGTAGGTGGTAGTGGACGGTGGGCGCGCTGATGCGGCCGTGTTCAATCCCGATGGACGCCGACGCGCCAAGGTCCACTAACTGGGGCGCATGGACCGCGGCAGCAGGCGGTCCGGGTCGCATTCGAGTGCGCGCCGGTCCCAGCCGCCAAGGTCGGCGGCCGCCTCGTACGTGGTCTTCAAGAACCGGGTGACCGCGCGATCCGGGTCATCGGCGGTGCGCACGGCTTCGTAGGGCAGCAGGAATTCTCCGTGTTCGTCGCTGAAGTAGGCGGTGCTTGGTTCAACGCGGTGGGCGGAGAAGCCGGCCGGCTCAGGGTATGCGTAGGAGTAGAACGCACCCTCCTTGCCGCCTCCGGGCCAAAAGCCGCAGCTGCTGAGCTCCCGTGAGTACCCCTCAACCATCACCCAGTCCGGGCAGTTCGGGGCACCTCCCGGATGGGTGGGAGCGGCCCGACCCGAAAAACGGGTACACGCCAAATCCAGAGCACCCCAGAAGAATTGGACCGGGCTGGCCTTTCCGACGAACGCCGCGCGAAAGTTCGTCATGACTCGGTGGGCCTGCACCAGTTGCCGCCAGAACGTGCACGCCGCATCGGGGTCATACTCTGCGTGCTGATAGTCCTCGGCGAAGGGGATGGCGGGGTCGACCTCGTTGGGTTTGCCCACGATGCGCGTTTCGATGTCGAGCCTGTCGAGCGCCGAGAGCGTCTCTCCGTAAAACTCGGCGACCGGTCTGGCCGCCAACGGCACCGCCTCCTGACGGCCGTCACTCTTCCGGATCGCAAGAATCTGGTCGACGAAGTCGAACTCCATGTCGAACATCGCATCCCGGTATGGAACTGCGCCGGTGGTCAGTCCCCGGGGACTGACATACAACGTCACTTGCCACCAGTGGTTCACCAGCGGCATGTGAGCCATGCGGATCTTGCCGACGATCTGGACCCACATATGCACGGTGCTGCGGGTGGCCGTCCATTCGTCCACCATCAGGGACGGCCAGTCGTAGGTCCGCGCGGGGCCGTTCATAGGTTCCATCCTCCCCCCGCTCCCGCTCTCATGGCCAACCCGACCTTGTTGGAAGCCCCACCTCTTGTCAGCTCACGCGCGCCAGCACGGTGAGCACCCGCGTGACGAACGCCCCGAACGCATCCATGTAGTCACGGAGGAACTGCTCAGTCGACGCGTCGGTGACCTCACCATCGTCGGTAATCAGTCCTGGAGTGACTTGGACGTACGCCTCGGGCGCGGTCATCTGGGGTGAGTTACAGAAGGTGAGCGCACTGCGCAGACTCTGCTGCCCGACAGCGGTTCCGATCTTGCCCGGGGAGGCGCCGATCACCGCCGACGGCTTATGCGCGAAAGAGTTCGTTCCATACGGGCGGCTGGCCCAGTCGATGGCGTTCTTCAGGCAGCCGGGGATGCCCCGGTTGTACTCGGGCGTGACGAAAAGTACCGCGTCCACTGCGGCGATCGCATCCTTGAGCGCCCGACCCGCTGGGGGGTAATCAGCATCGAAGTCGCGGTTGTACAACGGAAGTTCCCGTATCGGAATCTCCACGAACTTCAGATGCTTGGGCGACAACTGAATGAGCGCCTTCGCTAGCGTGCGATTGATCGACTCGGTTGACAGGCTACCGACTACGTAGCCAACGCTATAACCGCTCATAGGTTTTCCCGCTTCCCCTGTTTTACATGGACAACTCGAGGGTTCTCGAAGCCGGGGCTCCTGTCGACGTGGGCGCACACAACGCCGACGACCTCTCGTGGTGCTGTCGAACAACGACGCTGTGTCAGGGCGAGAGCTCTTTCGTCGCATACGGATCGACGTCGGCCTCCCTGTCGAGGGATTCACATGTCCATTCCGCCGTTGACGCTCCACACCTGCCCGGTGATGTACGACGACGCGTCGGCGGCGAGGAAGTGAACGACCCGCGCGACCTCTTCCGGCCTGCCTGCGCGGCCGACGGGGATCTGGCTGGTCAGCTTCGACATGACCTTGACCGGGATGTCCGCGGTCAATCTCGGTGGCGATCAGGCCGGGAGTGACCGTGTTGACGGTGATCCCGATTCCGCTGTCGGTGATCTTGCGCGGATTCCAGCATGTCGGTCATGATGATTGCTCCGTTCTTGGTCGGTATTCAGGTGTGTTTTGAGCCTGCCAACAGTGCGCGAGACATCACGATGTGCTGAATTTGGTTGGTGCCCTCGTATATCTGGGTGATCTTTGCGTCGCGCATCATGCGTTCGACGGGAAAGTCGCGGGTGTATCCGGCACCGCCGAGCAGCTGCACGGCGGATTCAGCGACGTCCATGGCAACGTCTGATGCGAAACATTTTGCAGCCGCCGAGATGAAGGCGAGGTTGGGCTCACCGCGGTGGGCGCGGGCCGCCGCGGTGTACACCATCAGCCTCGCCGCCTCGACCTTCATCGCCATTTCCGCCAGCTCGAACTGAATGGCTTGAAAGCTCGAAATCGACCTGCCGAACTGCTTGCGATCCTTCGTGTAGGCGATCGCGACGTCCAGTGCCCCTTGCGCAACGCCGACAGCTTGTGCCCCCACGGTCGGGCGAGTGTGATCGAGCGTCCTCAGTGCGGTCTTCAGACCGGTGCCGGGGTCGCCGATGATCCGATCGCCGGGGATACGGCAGTTCTCGAAGTACAGCTCGGTCGTGGGCGAGCCCTTGATGCCCATCTTCCGTTCCTTGGCGCCGACGGTGAATCCCTCGTCGTCCTTGTGCACCACGAACGCCGACACACCGTTGGCACCCTTGTCGGGGTCGGTCACCGCCATCACGGTGTACCAGGTGGACTTGCCGCCGTTGGTGATCCAGCACTTGGTGCCGTTGAGGACCCAGCCGTCACCTTCGGCCCGGGCGCGAGTTCGCATGCTGGCAGGGTCGGATCCTGCCTCCCGTTCGGACAGCGCATAGGAAGCCATCGCGCCATTGGCGATGTCTGGCAGCACCTGGTGCTTGAGCTCCTCGCAGCCGGCAAGGATGAGCCCCATGGTGCCGAGCTTGTTGACCGCAGGGATCAAAGACGAGGAGCAGCAACCGCGGGCCACCTCCTCCACCACGATGCAGGTGGCCACGCCGTCGGCGCCTTGACCCCCGTAGGCCTCGGGGATGTGGACGGCGTTGAAGCCGGACTGAACGAGGGCGTCGAGAGCTTCCTGCGGGAATCGCTCTCGCTCGTCGCAGTCAGCCGCGTAAGGGACGATGTCGCGTTCAGTCAGTGCACGAATCGCGGCGCGAAGTTCCTGATGTTCGTCGGGCAGGCTGAACAGGTCGAATGAGGGGTCAACCGCGGTGGTCATTGGAACTCCTTTGACGGGTTGTGTATTTGAACTTCAGTGGTTTAGCTGCGCGAGTGCGAGCTGCGCGGCGTTGGCGCCGCACATGCCGTGGGCGCCCGGTCCCGGCGGTGTGGCCGCCGAGCAGATGTACATGCCCCGTACGCCGATCTTGTAGGGGGACAACGTGACCCGGGGACCGAATGTCAATTGGCGAATGTCCTTGGAGCCGGTCATGATGTCCCCGCCAACATAATTCGGGTTGTAGTCCGACATTTGCGTAGTGGTGCGGACCGTCTTGCCGATGATCCGATCACGGAAGCCCGGGGCAAACCGCTCGAGCTGGGCGATGATCGCCTCGGCGGCGTCGCCCGAGAATCCGTTCGGGGCATGCGCGTATGTCCACACCGGGTGGATGTCTCCGACAGACCGCTGCGGGTCGGCGAGGTACTGCTGGCCCACCAGCACGAAGGGCCGCTCGGGCATGCGTCCGGCGTGGATGTCTCGCTCGGCGGCGGCGAGCTCGGCATAGTTGCCCACGACGTGAACCGTGCCCGCGCGGCGCGCCGAAGGGGTGGTCCACGGGACGCCGCCTTCGACCGCGAAGTCGACCTTGAACGCGCCAGGGCCCTGGCGAAACCGCCTGTAGGCGCGGGATATCCGACGCGGCATGCGGTCTCCGAGAATGCCTGCGACGGCTTCGGGTGCCAGATCTAAGATCGTCACATCGGCTGGCGGCAACTGCGAGGCCGCCTCGATCAGAGTGCCCTTTTCGATCTTGCCGCCGAGGTCGGTCAGCAGCGCCGCCAAAGCGTTCGTAATCGACTG
>JAOPVI010000406.1 GCA_025966225.1 Mycobacterium sp.
ATGGGCGTGGCGTGGAGCGTGCTCTACATCCCGATCGGCGGGGTCGGCACCATCGTGCTCGACCAGGTCACGTCGATCCTGCTGACGCTGGCCCTGACGGTGTCGATCGTCAACGCGATGAACTTCGTCGACGGCCTCGATGGGCTGGCCGCAGGCCTCGGCCTCATCACCGCCGCGGCCATCTGCATCTTCTCGATCGGACTGCTGCGCGACCACGGCGGCGACGTGCTCTTCTACCCGCCCGCGGTGATCTCGGTGGTGCTCGCGGGCGCGTGTCTCGGATTCCTGCCACACAACTTCCACCCGGCCCGCATCTTCATGGGCGACTCGGGGTCGATGTTGATCGGGCTGATGCTCGCGGCGGCGTCGACCACTGCGGCCGGACCCATCTCTCAGAACGCCTACGGCGCGCGGGACGTGTTCGCGCTTCTGTCGCCTTTCCTCCTGGTGATTGCCGTGATGCTCGTTCCGGCCCTGGATACGTTGCTGGCGATCGTGCGTCGGACGAGGGCCGGGCGTAGCCCGCTCAGCCCGGACAAGATGCACCTGCACCATCGGCTGCTGCAGATCGGGCACTCCCATCGCCGCGCGGTGCTGCTGATCTACCTATGGGTGGGCATCATCGCGTTGGGCGCGGCGAGCACGATGTTCTTCGACCCCCGATACACCGGCGGGGTGATGCTCGCGGCGATCGTGGTCGCCATCGTCATCACGCTCATTCCGCTGCTGCGACCGAGTCGTGACGCTCCCAGCGAGCACTCAGACTAGTTAGTACGACAAAAAGTAGTAGTGCGCGTTTTAGCCCGTTTACCATGTGGTACCGTGCTGGCAGAACCCGAAAAACCTCGCGGGTTGCCGGCCCCCGGCCCATCGATTCGCAAGATCGATCGGCGCCGATCAACGACCGACAAAGGGAGCTACCCCTTGGGTGATTCCAGCGCGCCCGTCGCCCTTCGATACAGTCGTCGGGCACGCGCCGGAACATCGACTGTCAAAGGGGACAGCTTCCGTGAAAACGGGATTGAGGTGAAGCAGTGACGACGCCAGCGCAGGACGCGCCGTTGGTGTTTCCGTCCGTGGCCTTCCGGCCGGTTCGGCTGCTCATTGTTTGTCTCGCGCTCACCGCCGTCGCGGTGGCGGCCGCTTGGTACACCGGCCACGTCTTCTTCGGAGTCTTCTTCGGGGTTGGCCTGCTTCTGGGTTTGCTCAACGCCCTGCTGGTGCGCCGCGCCGTCGAGTCAATCACGGCTGAGGAACATCCGCTCAAGAAGAAGATGGCCCTCAACTCGATGACGCGGTTGCTCGTCATCACCGCGATCGGTCTGACCATCGCATTCGTCTTCAAGACACATGGCGGCATCGCAGTGCTCTTCGGGCTGGCGATCTTCCAGGCGCTGCTGGTGCTGAGCACCAGCCTTCCCGTGCTGAAGAAGATCCGTACCGAGGGCCTCGACGTGCTGGACACGGAACCGAAGGATTGAGCTGACACCAATGACTGAGACTGTTCTCGCCGAGGGTGGCGCGACGATCCACGTCGGACACCACGAAGAAGTCCAGTGGCTTGGGCTGACCTTCAACCTCGACACCATCATCGGCACCAGCGTTGCCGCCGTCATCGTCATCCTGTTGGCCTTCTTCCTGCGCGCCAAGGTGACGTCCACCGGGGTGCCGGGCGGCGTGCAGCTGTTCTTCGAGGCCATCACCATTCAGATGCGCCAGCAGATCGAGGCCGCCATCGGGATGAAGGTGGCGCCGTTCGTCTTGCCGCTTGCCGTCACGATCTTCGTGTTCGTGCTGGTGTCCAACTGGCTCTCGGTGCTCCCGGTGCAGTTCACCGGCGCCGACGGTGCGGCAACGGAACTGATCAAGCCGCCTGCGTCGGACATCAACTACGTGCTCGCGCTCGCGCTGTTCGTATTCATCGCCTATCACGCAGCGGGTGTTTGGCGTCGCGGCCCGTGGGGCCATGTCAAGAAGCTCGTCAAGGGCCACGTCACGCTCATGGCGCCGATCAACATCGTCGAGGAGATCGCAAAGCCGATCTCGTTGTCGCTGCGACTCTTCGGCAACATGTTCGCCGGCGGCATCCTGGTCGGCCTCATCGCCTTGTTCCCGCCGTACATCCTGTGGGCGCCGAACGCGATCTGGAAGACCTTCGATCTCTTCGTGGGTCTGATCCAGGCGTTCATCTTCGCCCTGCTGACGATCCTGTACTTCAGCCAGTCGATGGAACTGGACCACGAAGACGAAAAAGAGCACCACTAGCAGACCTGCACGACGAGTATGACCAGCAATCCTGGTGGCACTGCCGCCAGCTATGGAGGAGGAAAATAGGAATGGATCCACACTCAGCAAACGCCCTCATCACGGCGGGCGCGCTGATCGGCGGCGGGCTGATCATGGGTGGCGGCGCGATCGGCGCCGGCATCGGTGACGGTATCGCCGGTAACGCGTTGATCTCCGGCATCGCCCGGCAGCCCGAGGCTCAGGGCCGGCTGTTCACCCCGTTCTTCATCACCGTCGGTCTGGTGGAAGCCGCGTACTTCATCAACCTCGCGTTCATGGCGTTGTTCGTCTTCGCGACGCCGGTCTACGCGGGCTAGTACACCGAAACGATGGGTGAATTGAGCGCAACGATCCTGGCGGCCAGCCAGGCAGCGGGTGGAGAAGGCGGCGGGGGCGGGAGTAACTTCCTGATCCCCAATGCGACCTTCTTCGTCGTGCTGATCATCTTCCTGATCGTGCTCGGCGTGATCACGAAATGGGTTGTGCCACCGATCAGCAAGGTCCTGGCTGAGCGCGAAGCGATGCTGGCCAAGACCACCGCCGACAACCGAAAGTCCGCCGAGCAGGTCGCAGCGGCGCAGGCCGACTACGACGAGGCGATGGCGGGCGCCCGGAGCGAAGCGTCGTCGATTCGCGACGAAGCCCGTACCGCGGGCCGTCAGGTCGTCGACGAGAAGCGGGCGGAGGCCAGCGGCGAGGTGGCCGAGACCGTGCGCGAAGCGGACGCGCAACTGTCCGAAGAGGGTTCGGCGACGCAATCCGAATTGCAGTCGTCGGTGGACCCCTTGTCTGCCACGTTGGCCAGCCGCATCCTCGGCGTCGACGTGAATTCAGGACGGAAGTAGATGTCGACATTCATCGGGCAGCTCATCGGCTTCGCGGTCATCGCGTTCATCATCTGGAAGTACGTGGTGCCGCCGGTCCGCACGCTGATGCAGAAGCAGCAGGACGCCGTGCGCACCGCGCTCGCCGAGAGCGCGGAGGCCGCCAAGAAGCTAACCGACGCCGACGAAATGCACGCGAAGGCGCTCGCCGATGCCAAGGCCGAGTCGTCGAAGGTCACCGATGAGGCCAGGCAGGACTCAGAGCGGATCGCCGAACAACTGACCGAACAGGCTGGCGTCGATGCCGAGCGGATCAAGAACCAAGGCGCACAACAGGTTCAGTTGATGCGCCAGCAGCTCATCCGCCAACTGCGAGCTGGCTTGGGCGATGACACCGTGCAGAAGGCGGCCGAGCTCGTCCGCGCCCACGTCGGCGATCCGGCGGCGCAATCCGCGACGGTCGATCGTTTTCTGGCCGAGCTCGACGAGATGGCTCCGTCCACCGCGGTCATCGAGACCGGCGCTTCAGCGCGGTTGCGGGCCGCCAGTCGCGCGGCGCTCGCGGCGCTGGACGCTGCATTCGACGACGTGGCAGGCAAGCTCAGGTCCCCTGGGCTGACCACGCTGGCAGAGGAACTCGGGTCGGTGGTGAGGCTGCTCATCGCGGAGCCAGCGCTCACCAAGCACCTCGCCGAGCCCTCCGACGACGCCACCGCCAAGGTCCGCCTGGTGGATCGGCTGTTCTCGGACACGGTCGACGATCACACCGCGCAACTACTGCGGACGGCCGTTTCTCAGCGCTGGTCGACGGAGTCCGACCTCGTTGACGGCATTGAGCACATGGCTCGGCTCGCGCTGTTGAAGCGTGCCGAGGTTGAAGGCGAGGTCGACGAGGTGGAGGACCAACTCTTCCGCTTCGGACGCGTGCTCGACGCGGAGCCGCGGCTCTCCGCGGCACTGAGCGACTACACCACGCCGGCCGACGGCCGAATTGCCCTGCTGGAGAAGGTCCTCGATGGTTCCGGTGTCAACGGCACCGCCGCGGCGTTGCTGACGCAGACCATCGCTGCACTCCGCGGCGAGCGGGCCGACGAGGCCGTCGTCGACCTCGCCGAGCTCGCCGTGGCACGGCGTGGCGAGGTCGTCGCTCACGTCACCGCCGCAGCGGACCTGTCCGACGCGCAGCGCAGACGGCTCGTCGAGGTGTTGTCGCGGATCTACGGACATCCGGTGTCCGTCCAGCTCCATGTCGATCCCGAACTCCTCGGCGGACTCTCGATCACCGTCGGCGACGAGGTGATCGACGGCTCCATCGCATCACGCCTGGCCGCCGCACAGACCCAGCTGCCGGACTGACCCGAACAGACTCACCCACATCAAAAGGTAGGAAGACGAAGAATCATGGCAGAGTTGACAATCTCCGCTGCTGACATCGAAGGCGCCGTCGAGGACTACGTATCGTCGTTTTCGGCCGACACCCAACGTGAAGAGGTCGGCACAGTCATCGACGCCGGTGACGGCATCGCCCACGTCGAGGGCCTGCCCTCGGTCATGACGCAGGAGCTCCTCGAGTTCCCTGGCGGCGTGCTGGGTGTTGCCCTGAACCTGGACGAGCACAGCATCGGCGCGGTCATCCTCGGCGACTTCGAGAAGATCGAGCAGGGCCAGCAGGTCAAGCGCACGAACGAGGTGCTCTCGGTACCCGTGGGCGATGCGTTCCTCGGCCGCGTCGTCAACCCGCGGGGCCAGCCGATCGACGCTCAGGGCGACATCGACACCGACACTCGGCGCGCGCTCGAAATCCAGGCCCCGTCGGTGGTTCAGCGCCAGGGTGTCTCCGAACCGCTGCAGACCGGCATCAAGGCCATCGACGCCATGACTCCGATCGGCCGTGGTCAGCGCCAGCTGATCATCGGTGACCGCAAGACCGGCAAGACCGCCGTCTGCGTCGACACCATCCTCAACCAGCGTGAGGCTTGGGAGACAGGCGATCCCAAGCAGCAGGTGCGCTGCGTGTACGTCGCGATCGGCCAGAAGGGCACCACGATCGCCAGCGTCAAACGAGCTCTCGAAGAGGGCGGCGCGATGGAGTACACCACCATCGTCGCGTCCCCGGCCTCCGATCCTGCTGGCTTCAAATGGCTTGCGCCGTATACCGGTTCGGCCATCGGCCAGCACTGGATGTACGACGGCAAGCACGTCCTCATCGTCTTCGACGACCTCTCCAAGCAGGCCGACGCGTACCGCGCGATCTCATTGCTGCTGCGTCGCCCGCCGGGCCGCGAGGCGTTCCCCGGCGACGTGTTCTACCTGCACTCCCGTCTGCTGGAGCGTTGCGCCAAGCTGTCCGACGAACTGGGCGGCGGCTCGATGACGGGACTGCCGATCATCGAGACGAAGGCCAACGACATCTCGGCGTTCATCCCGACCAACGTCATTTCGATCACTGACGGCCAGTGCTTCCTGGAGTCCGATCTGTTCAACCAGGGCGTGCGACCGGCCATCAACGTTGGCGTATCGGTGTCCCGCGTCGGTGGCGCCGCACAGATCAAGGCGATGAAGGAGGTTGCGGGCTCCCTGCGGCTGGACCTGTCGCAGTACCGCGAACTGGAGGCCTTCGCGGCCTTCGCCTCCGACCTCGACCCGACGTCGAAGGCTCAGCTGGAACGCGGCGTCCGTCTGGTGGAGCTGCTCAAGCAGCCCCAGTACAGCCCGCTGGCCGTCGACGAGCAGGTCGTCGCGATCTTCCTTGGCACCAAGGGCCACCTGGATTCCGTTCCCGCGGAAGACGTTCAGCGCTTCGAGGCCGAGTTGCTCGAGCACGTGAAGGCCAGCCACGAAGACGTGCTCAAGGACATCCGCGAGACCAAGAAGTTCCCCGAGGAAGCCGAGGAGAAGCTGACCAAGATCGTCAACGAATTCAAGAAGGGCTTCGCCGCCACTGACGGTAGCTCCGTAGTCGTCAACGAAGCCGAGACCGAGGCGATGGACGAAGAGGACGTCGAGAAGGAATCGGTCAAGGTCCGCAAGCCGGCACCGAAGAAGTAGGTAGGCGACCACATGGCAGCCACACTGCGCGAGTTGCGCGGACGCATCCGTTCCGCCGGGTCGATCAAGAAGATCACCAAGGCCCAGGAGCTGATCGCGACGTCGCGAATCGCCAAGGCGCAGGCCCGAGTCAAGGCGGCTCGGCCCTACTCGGAAGAGATCACCAACATGCTCACCGAGCTTGCGAGTGCCAGCGCGCTGGATCACCCGCTGCTCGTCGAGCGGGAGTCGCCCAAGCGTGCGGCCGTCCTCGTGGTGTCGTCGGACCGCGGGCTCTGCGGCGCCTACAACGCCAACGTGCTGCGTCAGTCCGAGGAGCTCTTCTCGCTCCTTCGTGAAGAGGGCAAGACACCGGTGATCTATGCCGTCGGCCGGAAGGCGCTGGGCTACTACAGCTTCCGTCAGCGCGAGGTGAAGGAGTCGTGGACCGGCTTCTCCGAGCGTCCGACGTACGAGCAGGCGCGGGAGATCGCGGACACCCTCGTCGCGGCGTTCATGGCCGGCGCTGACGACGAAGGCGATGATGCAGGCGCGGACGACATCCTTGGCGTCGACGAAATCCATATCGTGTTCACCGAGTTCAAGTCGATGCTCTCGCAGTCGGCCGTCGCCCGTCGGGCAGCCCCGATGGTGGTCGAGTACGTGGGCGACGAGCAGCCGGATGACGGTCCGCGCACGCTCTTCTCGTTCGAGCCCAACGCCGAAGACCTGTTCGACGCGCTGCTTCCGCGTTACATCGCTACCCGCGTCTACTCGGCGCTGCTGGAAGCCGCGGCGTCCGAGTCCGCGTCACGGCGTCGCGCGATGAGGTCCGCCACGGACAACGCCGACGACTTGATCAAGGCGCTGACGCTGGAAGCCAACCGCGAGCGCCAAGCCCAGATCACCCAGGAAATCAGCGAGATCGTCGGCGGCGCAAACGCCCTCGCCGACTCGAAATAGTCTGAAAAGCAAGCCCCTTTCAGGAAGCGAAGAGGAAATGACTGCTACCGCAGAAACCAAGACGGGTACAGCTGGCCGCGTGGTCCGCATCACCGGCCCGGTCGTCGACATCGAGTTCCCGCGCGGATCCGTGCCGCAGTTGTTCAACGCCCTGCGTGCCGAGATCACCTACGAGGAGATGGCCAAGACGCTGACCCTCGAGGTCGCTCAGCACCTCGGCGACAACCTGGTGCGCACCATCTCGATGCAGCCCACCGACGGCCTGGTCCGCGGCGTCGAGGTCACCGACACCGGCGCTTCCAT
>JAOPVI010000407.1 GCA_025966225.1 Mycobacterium sp.
CCGACGAGCTCAAGCGCCAGACTGGCTCCAGCTACTGCGAGATGACGGCGCTCAATCCGGACGACCTGCCACGGATCGCAGCAGCACTCGCTGATTTCGACGAGCTCGAAGTCGACACCGAAGCGACGACGGTCGCGGTGCCAGCCCCCAGGGGTGTTGCCACGCTGACCGAGGTATCCAGGCGGATGGACGACATCGGTGTCGAGCTCATCGACATCTCACTTCGGCGACCGTCTCTCGACGAGGTATTTCTTCATCTCACCACCCGGGTCGCAACGAAGTGACGGCCTTTGCGTTGCTGACGACCCGCATCGTGCGGCGCAATCTGACGGATCTCGTCTTCGCCGTAATGGTGCCCGTTTCTGGATTGGTTGGCCTGACGTTCCTACTGCGTGATGTCATTGCCACTGGCCAGATGAGCTATGCGCAATACATCCTGCCCGCGATGGTTGTCCAGGCGATGTTGTTCGGTGCACTCACCACCACCGACCGGGCGGCTTCGGAAAAGGCCAGCGGCCTTAGCTCACGGATGCGCACGCTGCCCATCTCGCCCTATGTACCTCTGATGGCGCGCATGACCTACTGCCTGATCCGCGGTGTGTTCGCCGTGGGCGGATCGATCCTTGGCGCGTACCTCTTCGGATTTCGGCTGACGTCCGGCTGGTATGCCGCAGCCTTCGTGGTGATGGCGCTCACTCTGACCTTGGCACTGTCGTTGGGCGCGGACGCGACCGGTAGTACGGCCGCACGGGCCGAGGTGGCCAGCCAGCTGCTTTTGGTACCGCAGTTACTGTTGGTGATGCTGTCGACGGGGCTGGCACCCGTCGACGCGTTTCCGTCGTGGCTGCACACCTTCGTACGCTACCAGCCGATCTCACAGATCACCGAGACACTTCGGGGATTCACCAGCGGCCACGTTGCGATAGGCAATCTCGGCACCAGCCTGGCGTGGTGCTTGGGGTTACTGCTCGTGTTCGGGCCGATCGCCGTTCGACTGCAGGGGCGAACGACGTGAGTTCGAGCTCGCAGCGCCAACATTCGCTCCTCTCCGAGAGTTGGATCTTCGCCGGACGTCTCTTCATCCAGTGGCGTCGGTACCCGATGGTTCCGCTCCAGGCACTCTTGTTTCCCACGTTGCTGCTCGTCATCTACGGCCTGCTGGTCGGTAAGTCGATGGTCCGCATCACTGGAAGCAGCGGGTTGGATTTGCTAATCCCGGTGTGCACGTTGGCCGGCGCCATGTCTGGCGCCGTCGGAGCTGGCTTGGTGGTGCCCTATGAGCGGGACAGCGGGCTGCTCACCCGGCTGTGGATCATGCCGGTTCAACGGACGGCCCCATTGACCGGCGCATTACTAGCCGAGGCGATCCGCACCTTCGCTGGATCCGCGTTCGTCGTGGCGACCGGATACGCGATGGGCTTTCACTTCGCAGGTGGCTTCGTCGGGTTGCTGATCTATCTATTGGTCCCGGTCATCGTCGTCGTTGTCTTCGCGACGATCGTGATTAGCCTCGCCCTTCGACCGCAGGGTCGGATCATCCTCACGTGGACTCAGACGGTGTGCATGGGCCTGGCCTTTGCAACGCTCGTCCCAGCTGCCAAGGTTCCGGCACCGCTGCGCCCCTTAGCCAACTACCAGCCGATAGCGCCGGCAGCCGCGACGATGCGGGCGCTGTCCTCGGACGGCGACGTGTGGCAGCCGATGCTGCTGACAGTGCTGTGGGCTGTCGTGATCGGAGCGCTGTTCGTGCCAATGGCCGTGCGTGGGTACCGCGCTGCGGTCGAAGGCGGCAAGGTCGACGGCTGAGCTCGTTGGCGCTCGCAGCGAGCCGCCCGCGCTACTCGGCGTCCGCGCCCGGCACTACTTCGAAATTGACCGGCATTTCGAACTGCGAGCGCTTCGTCTTTGCTGAGAAATAGCCGTATTGGAACGCAATGCCGACCAAGGCGGTGGCCGCCAACTCGATTGGTGGCCGCCGCAATTCCGCCCGAATCGTCGACCATGCCTCAATAGGTGAATGCCGTGGCGCTGAGTGCTCGCCTTTGACCTCGTCGTCGTTGCGATGCGCCCAGCGGATGTATGCGTTGCTGTGGCCGTAGCGTCTCCATTGACTGGCCAGATCCCGTATCGAAGCTCGCGGTTCCCATTCCATCAGCACCCTGGTATCGGTGGCTATCGTGCCCAACGACTGTTCCTGTATCCGCCAGCAGATGTCGAGGTCACCACCACCACGCATCGCCCTGAATCCGCCCACCTTCGAAAACGCGATCCTGTCAATGCCAAGATTGGCGGTCGGATAATAGTCGGGTCGGGGTGGCACCATGCCGATGGTTGCCTTCATTGCCCCGCCGCCGCGAGGGAGCATGAAGGGCTGCATCTTGGCTGCCATTCGAGCGGCGATCGTCGGTCCTGACATCGTCCGAAGGTTGGTGCAAGACAGTGCGACTCCCGGTTGGCGCTGCAGCCCGCGATGCGCTTCGAGCAGACCAGGAAGTGGTCGGCAACGCCCGTCAATGAACAGCAGAATATCGGCAGCGGACTTGCATGCGGCTACCTGCCGCGCGTAATAAGGACCCTTACTGCTCGTCAGCGTCACGACATTGGCGCCCATCGAGCACGCCACCGTTTCGGTCTCGTCGGCGGAAGCGTCGTTGACGATGGTCACCCGATCTCCGTCGACAAGCTGATCGACCAACGGTCCGAGAAGCTTCGGTAGATGGTCGGCCATGTCTCGGACCGGAATGATGACCTCAATCGTCTGCCGGGTCATGGATCAACCTCCTCTTATCGCCATCGATCGAGTGGTCACATCGGCCAAACCACACGTGCCACGGGCGGCGATACTTACCTATCACGCGTTGAGACCTCCCCTGCCGAGCGTGGACACCTGCCATCCAGCGCCGGTCCAGTACACACGGTCGATCACGTTGCGAGTGTCGAGCAGTCGGGGCGCCCTGACCACCGAGCGAAACGAGACGGGGTCGATGCTGCGGTACTCGTCCCATTCGGTCGCCAACACGATCAGATCGGCATTTCGGCACGCCTCCTCGGCGGTGTCGAAATAGCCGAGTGTCGGAAACCGTGCCTGGGCGTTCGCGATTGCCTTCGGATCGTGGACGCGCACGTCGGCACCCTTCAAATGCATGGCGGCTGCGACATTCAGTGCCGGTGAATCGCGTACGTCGTCACTGTTGGGCTTGAAGGCGGCACCAAGAACGGCGATGCTCTTGCCGAGGAAGTCACCCCCGATGATTGCGCGCGCCACTGCGACGGCCTTCTCCCGCCGGCGAAGATTGATCTTGTCGACCTCGTGCAGGAACCTCAAGGCGTCCGAGGCGCCCAGCTCGCCGGCCCTAGCGCCGAACGCGCGGATGTCCTTCGGCAAGCACCCGCCGCCGAAGCCCAAGCCCGCATTGAGGAAGCGCGGGCCGATCCGGTCGTCGTAGCCCAATGCGCGGCTGAGCATCACGACATCGGCGTCGACGATCTCGCATACCTCGGCCATCGCGTTGATGAACGAAATCTTGGTTGCGAGAAACGCATTGGCAGCCACCTTTACCAGCTCCGACGTCGGAAGATCCGTTGTCAGGTGCGGTGTCCCATTATCGATGAGAGATCCGTAGACCTCTTGCATGGTCTTCTCCGCATATTCGGACGTGACTCCGAATACCAGGCGATCCGGCTGCAAGGTGCCTTCGATCGCCTTTCCCTCCCGAAGGAATTCTGGATTCCATGCGATCTCGAGATGATGCGGTGACGACGTTGTTGCCAGCTCAGCGGCGAGGCGCTGGGCCGTACCCACTGGAACGGTCGACTTTCCGACGATCAGGCCGTTGCAATCGGCGTTGGCGGCAACCGTTCCAAAGGCACTGTCGACGTACTGGACATTGGCCGCGTCAGAGCCTGACGACTGCGGAGTCCCGACACACACGAAGTGCACCGACGCACCGGACACCGCCTCTTTCACGGATTGAGTGAACCGAAGCCGACCGGTGCCGAGGACGACACC
This sequence comes from Mycobacterium sp., assembly GCA_025966225.1. Taxonomy (GTDB): domain Bacteria; phylum Actinomycetota; class Actinomycetes; order Mycobacteriales; family Mycobacteriaceae; genus Mycobacterium. The sequence continues at coordinate 4,010 of JAOPVI010000407.1, forward strand.
GAGCAGTTCGTCGAATCCCGGCTCGTAGAACGGCGAGGTACCGGCCGACAGCGTCGCGATCTTAGACGCGTCGGTGTCGTACGCGACTACCTCGTGCCCGAGATGTGCCATGCATGCGGCGTGAACCGCACCCAGGTAGCCCGTTCCAATCACGCTCATTCTCACTAGGTCAACTCCATGCTGTCGCAGTACGCTCGGGCCGCGCAGGAATGTGCACAACACCGTTTCGCCGCCGCCATGCCTAGGCACGTCAACTGAAACGATCCCCCTGCACCGGCAAACCTTATCCAACGGATCCATCGGCGGCACGGTGCAAGCCGCCCGGGACGCGCGATTGTGGGGTGAGTCAGCGGGACCCGTCGCTGGCCTCCAGACGCCAGTTTCTCTCCGGCTCGCAGATACCGCTCACGTCAGCGTTTCGAATCAATAACTCGATACCGATAGTGCCACGATCGACACGATCCGCTGCGGGCAGATGGTTCTCTGGGAAAATCTCTGAGCTCAATTATGGTTCGCCAATCACTGTCCGGCTAGAAGGCTCCCGATCGAGAGAAGACATAGAAGTCAGCAAAACTGGTGTTTGTCGGATCGCCCTCCGAATACGGGTACGCGTTTGCGATTGTCTCGACCAGGGCGAACTCCGGCTTGTTGCGCTCGACCCAGTTTGTGAAATTCCGGTGTCGCACGTGCGGATCCGGCCACGATTTATCCTCGTTGCTCGCATACACAATTGTGTGTTTTGTTGCTGCGTCGAACAGTTGGCGCATGTAGCCGTCGAACACATCGTCCTCGACAAGGTGATAGATGACGTCTAGCGATAGGGCGAGCTCGGCTCGATCGTTCGGTGTGACTTCAGTGGTGTGCATGAATCGGATTGATGGGTTGTCCGCGAACTTGCGCCGCGTCGCGTTGAGCACGGTCGTCGATACGTCAACGCCGGTGTAGTCGGGATACTTCGCCAAGGCTAACTGGGCGCCGTCGCCCGAGCCGAATTCGATGACGTTCTGGACGGCGTGAGAGGCGACGAATTCGTTGAGAACCTCGGCCTTGAAGTTGGCGAGGCGATTGTAAGAACCGGCACCGGAGTCGCCGCCTCGGCTGTAACGCCTCTCCCAATAATTCGCCGAGCTGCTAAAGCCGACACGTCGTTTGATCGCAGTCTTGACCGCACCCAAGTTCTTCATTTGAGGCTCCGCCCGTTCGGTTGATCAGTAACTAGG
>JAOPVI010000054.1 GCA_025966225.1 Mycobacterium sp.
TCGGCGACCTCGTGACGATGCGCTGGTGGGACGACCTGTGGCTCAACGAATCCTTTGCCACCTACGCCTCGGTTCTGTCCCAGACGTCGGCGACCAAGTGGATGGGCGCGTGGACCACGTTCGCCAACGTCGAGAAGACCTGGGCCTACCGGCAGGATCAGCAGCCATCGACCCATCCCATAGCTACTGATGCACCCGATGTACAGACCGCCGAAGTCAACTTCGACGGCATCACCTACGCCAAGGGGGCCAGCGTGCTCAAGCAGTTGGTCGCCTACGTCGGGCTGGAAGCCTTCCTAGCCGGATTGCGCGACTACTTCCGCGACCACGCGTTCGCCAACGCGACGTTCGGCGATCTGCTTGGCGCACTGGAGAAGTCATCGGGCCGCGACCTGTCGCACTGGGGACGACAGTGGCTCAAGACCACCGGCCTGAACACCTTGCGCGCCGACTTCGACGTCGACGGCGATGGGTCATTCACCCGGTTCGCGATCACCCAGGGTGGGGCCGCTCCCGGCGCAGGTGAGACGCGGGTGCACCGACTGGCCGTCGGCATCTACGACGACGACGGCACGGGCAAGCTGGTCCGCACCCACCGCGAGGAACTCGACGTCGACGGCGAGCACACCGATGTCCCTGCGCTACAGGGCATTTCGCGCGGAAAGTTCATCCTCGTCAACGACGACGACCTGACGTACTGCTCGCTGCGGCTCGACCCCGACTCGCTGAGCACGGTGCTGACCCGCATCGCCGACATCGCCGAGCCGCTCCCCCGCACGCTCGCCTGGTCGGCCGCATGGGAGATGACCCGCGACGCCGAACTCAAGGCCCGCGACTTCGTCGAACTCGTCAAGGCCGGCGTACACGCCGAGACCGAAGTCGGTGTGGCGCAACGACTCCTCCTGCAGGCGCAAACCGCGCTGAACGCATACGCCGAACCGGATTGGGCGTGCTCGCAGGGCTGGCCCGCGTTCGCCGACCGGCTGCTCGAGCTCGCCCGCGGCGCCGAATCGGGTTCCGACCACCAGCTGGCCTTCGTCAACGCGCTGTGCACGTCGGCGCTGTCGCTGCGGCACACCGCGGTGCTGGCCGCCCTGCTCGACACCGACCCGACCGAACTCGGGCTGCCCGGACTCGCCGTCGACACCGACCTGCGGTGGCGCCTCGTCACGGCGCTGGCCGCCGGAGGCGACATCGACGAAAACGGCACTGAGACACCGTTCATCGACGCCGAGGCGCAGCGGGATCCGACCGCGGCAGGCAGGCGCAACGCCGCGGCAGCCTCGGCGGCCCGGCCGCAGGCCGTCGTCAAGGATGCGGCCTGGCAACAGGTCATCGAGGACGACACGATCGCCAACGTCACCACGCGCGCGATCGTCACCGGGTTCGTTCAGCCCGGCCAGGCTGCGCTGCTTGCCCCGTTCACCGCGAAGTACTTCGACGTCATCGCCAATGTGTGGGAGCGACGCTCCAGCGAGGTCGCCCAGACGGTGGTCATCGGGCTCTACCCGTCGTCCGACGTCAGTCAGGCCGGTTTGGATGCGGCGGACGAGTTCCTGGCCGGAGAGCTCCCACCCGCACTGCGGCGCCTGGTGATCGAGGGCCGCGCAGGTGTCGAGCGCGCACTGCGGGCCCGCGCCTTCGACATCGCCTAACCCCTCAGCCCGCGAGCGTGCGTGTCGGTACCCGACACGCCGCTCGCGAGCGGCACTTTTGCGCACGCTCGCGTCGCATGCTTTGTGGGTGGCAGCCACCAACAGTCGCAGGGCGCGCGCGGCCCGCAGGCGCAAGCGCCGCGTGAACAGCGTCGTGAACGACCTCACCACCGCGGAGTGGACAGCCATCAAGGCGGCCTGGACCGGTTGCGCCTACTGCGGCGCCAACGACGTGCCGATGCAACGCGACTGCGTCATGGCGATCTCCCGCGGCGGTCGGTACACGATCGACAACGTGGTGCCAGCCTGCGCGGCGTGCAACGCGAGCAAGTGCAACGACGAGGTGACTGGCTGGCTGCGCCGGAAACGCCTCGACGAGCGCACGTTCCTGGAGCGCTACGTGCGGATCCGGGCGGAACTCGTGGCCGGGGCGTTGGAAGGCTGAGCCTCGGGCCTCTGGCAAACAACTTGGTAGCTGAGGTCGCAACCCGGCCGAGGCGGGCGACGTGACCCGCGTGGCACGGCCGAGGTGACCGTAATCACCCAGGTCAAAGTTGATTAACGCGGAATTAACATGGACGATTAGAGAGTTCTTATGGACGGGTGATCCCCGGCCCAGAGGATGAATAGCACACATGACGCCCCGACGATCCGGGGCACGAAGTAGGAGTTGAGAACTATGTCCATTGCGCAGTTTCGCGCAGATCTGACGCGCACCATGAGCCGGCGCCGCCTCTACGCGCGAATCAACGCGCTCCCGGACTCGACGGTCCGTGAAGAGCTCATTGCCATCGCGCAGCGGCACGACGCCGAGCGCTAACGCGGCGACTTCTCGAAGCCGGTGACCCGTTCGCGGTCACCGGCTTCGTCGTTTCCTGGCGTCAGTCGGTCGGAAACCGTTCGTCGCACATGCGCTTGAGCGCCCTACCATCGGTGAGTTCGCCACGCTGCTCAACCGTTACGGCCAGCGCGAAGCCCAACAACACCAGCAGCGCGCCGACCGCAACGACCGTTGAGGCGTACTGGCCGTTCAGCAGGCTGGCGATCAGCCACCACAGCGTCATTCCGAAGAACACGGGCACGACGACCACCGCGGCCACGATCAGGAGCACCTGAGGACGCCAGCCCTCGGGCGTGGGCAGCCGCCCCGACACGTCTAGGTCAGGCGGGGGAAACGCCGGCGCTCAGCACCCGCACGGCACTGATGAGGCCGTCCATCAGGTCACCCTCTGCGAAGGACGCGGCCGCCGCAGACACGCCCAGCGGGGCGGCCTCTTCGATGCCGCGGCCCTTGACGTCGCTGCCGTAGACCACCTCGATGGCGCGCTGGTTCGGCGAGACCGCCAACAGCACCGCGTTGTCGGGAGTCGGGACGCTGGCCAGGATCTCGCGCGCCGTGGCGGCGGTGTCGTCGCCGAGGTCGCCGAGGTAGACGGCGAAGCGAGCCTTGGCGCCGCGCGACCCGTACTTCAGCGCGTCGTCGAGGATGACGAGTTGCTTGGTCGTGAACGGATAGTGCACCGACAGTTCGCCAGGCTCGGTGACGGCGGAGAGTCGGCCACTTGCCGTGCGTACGGTTCCGACCGGCAGGTTCTCCTCGCCGATGGTCGCGATTTCACCACTTGCCACTTGCGCCACCTCCCACGGTCAGGTGCGAACCATGCCCTCCGTGACCATGATCAGCCGGTTCGTCGGCCGCCCACAGGATCGGGGCGTGCGTCCACTCCTCCGACAGCTTGTAGCTCTCGGCGTGGGGACCCTTGCGCATGAAGATCATGATGCTGAGAACCAACAACACCAACAACGGAACCCCACCCATGATGGAGTGGGCAACGGCGATTTCGCTCACGCTGCAAACCGTATCGCAGACCGCACTCAGGCCGCGCCTTCACCCAGATATCGCATCCAGGCCGGGTCGAGTTCCTTGACCGACGACAGCAGCCGCCAGTGCTGCCCCTTGGGAGGCAGCGGCAACGAGCGCAGCGTCCAACCCAGTTCGGCGAGCAGCCGATCGGCCTTGCGGTGATTGCACGTCGCGCACGCCGCAACGCAGTTCTCCCACGAATGTTCGCCGCCGCGACTGCGTGGGACGACGTGGTCGACGGTGTCGGCCTTGGACCCGCAGTAGGCGCAGCGGAACCGGTCGCGATGCATCAGGGCGGCGCGCGTCATGGGGATGCGGGCGCGGTACGGAACCCGCACGTAGGACCGTAGCCGAATGACTGTGGGCACCGTCACAGCACGGCTCTCCGAGCAGACCTCGGGCGCGGACGGGTCGGCGTGCACGACGTCGGCCTTGCCGCAGAGCACCATCACCACCGCGCGCCTTGCCGACAGTGCCGTCAGGGGTTCGTAGGTGGAGTTCAGCAGCAACACCCGGCGACGTCCCCAAATCCCCCCCTCGTGGCTGGTTTGGCGGCCGTCGACACCGTGCAGTGGCAGCGTGTGCGCAGCACCGGTCGGGGGGCTAGCAAGGCCAGTCAAGGCCGTCGCTGTCCCAAGACTCCGGTGGCTACGAGTCCTTCTTCGCTGCGACATACGTCCTCCGAGGAGACAGTCCATCATGGATTGCCAGCGTCTGCACGACAATCTTGGCTGTGTTCGCAGGTCGGACCGATGAACTTCCGGTGACGTCAGCTCGGGGCGCCCCCCGGCGGGCCGGATCGGCGGCGGGAGACAATGGAACGGTGACGGACGGTGTGCGGTCGTTCTACGACGAAGTCGGTGGTGGCGAGACGTTCCGGGCCATCGTGTCGAAGTTCTACGAGCAGGTCCGGGAGGACGAGATCCTGCGGCCGATATACCCGGACGACGACTTGGACGGCGCCGAGGAGCGGCTGCGGATGTTCCTCGAGCAGTACTGGGGCGGCCCCCGCACGTACTCCGACCAGCGGGGCCACCCGCGCTTGCGGATGCGTCACGCGCCGTTCAAGGTCGGCCCAATCGAGCGCGACGCCTGGTTGCGCTGCATGCACATCGCGGTCGGCGAGATCGACTCGAAGACCCTCGACGCCGCTCACCGCCAGGCGCTCCTGGACTATCTCGAGATGGCCGCGCACTCGATGGTCAACTCGGCGTTCTGAGCGGCCCGCCTCACTGACGGCTCAGGCGCCGCTGCGGCACAATGGGCGAACGTGACTGAACTCCGCACGTGGTGGTCGAACGCCGTTTTCTACCAGGCCTATCCGCGGTCGTTTCGCGATACCAACGCCGACGGTGTCGGCGATCTCGACGGGGTGACCGACAACCTCGATTACTTGGCCCGATTGGGCATCGACGCGCTCTGGCTGAACCCGGTCATGGTGTCCCCGATGGCCGACCACGGTTACGACGTGTCCGACCCGCGCGACGTCGACCCACTGTTCGGCGGGATCGAGGCGCTCGACCGGCTGGTCGGGGCGGCCCATGCCCGCGGCATCAAGGTCACGATGGACCTGGTGCCCAACCACACCAGCTCGCAGCACCCCTGGTTCCAGGGGGCGCTGGCGGCGGGCCCAGGCACCAGACAGCGCGACCACTACGTCTTCCGCGACGGCAGCGGGCTCAACGGGCTTCATCCGCCCAACAACTGGGTATCGGTGTTCGGCGGCCCGGCGTGGACGCGCGTCGTCGAACCGGACGGCAACCCAGGCCAGTGGTACCTGCATCTGTTCGACGCCGAGCAGCCCGACTTGAACTGGGAGAACCCCGAGGTCTTCGACGATCTGGAGAAGACGCTGCGGTTCTGGCTGGATCGGGGCGTCGACGGGTTCCGCATCGACGTCGCCCACGGCATGGCCAAACCACCCGGCCTGCCGGACATGAAGAACCCGAACCTGCCGATGCTGACGCTCGATGACGACGACCCGCGGTTCAACCACGACGGCGTACACGAGATCCACCGCGGCATCCGCAGGGTGCTCAACGACTATCCGGACGCCGTCACGATCGGCGAGATCTGGGTGTTCGACAATGGCGACTTCGCCAAGTATCTACGCCCCGACGAGCTTCACCTCGGGTTCAACTTCCGATTGGTGCGAGCCAAGTTCGACGCGGCCGACATCCAGGCGGCCATCGAGAACTCGCTGGCCGCAGCCGAACTCGCGGGATCGACGCCGACGTGGTGCTTGTCCAATCACGACGTCGAGCGCGAAGTCAGCCGCTATGGCGGCGGTGCGCCCGGAGTGGAGCGAGCCAAGGCGATGGCGCTGGTGATGCTGGCGCTGCCGGGCGCCGTGTTCGTCTACAACGGCGAGGAACTCGGCCTGCCGAACGTCGACCTGCCCGACGAGGTACTGCAAGACCCGACGTGGGAGCGGTCGAGGCATCAGGAGCGCGGGCGCGACGGGTGCCGGGTGCCGATGCCGTGGTCGGGTGACGCACCGCCGTTCGGCTTCTCCGAGAATGCCGACACCTGGCTGCCGATGCCCGAGGATTGGGCGACGTTGACGGTCGAGGCGGAGGGCGACGATCCCGGCTCTACGTTGTCGTTCTACCGTCAGGTCATCGAAATACGGCACGACAGAGCAGATTTCAGCGATCTGGCCGTCGAGTTCGTGGCCGGCGCCCCGGACGTCGTGACGTTCCGCTGCAGCGACGGTCTGGTGTGCGTGCTGAACGCGGGGTCGACGGCGGTCGCGCTGCCCGACGGAGAGCTGCTGATCGCAAGCGCCTTGGTCGACGGCAAGCTTGCCCCCGACGCGGCGGCCTGGCTGCGATAGCGCTCGACCGACGCACCGAATGTGCGGTCAGGGCGAAACTCTGGCCGGAATCCCGCCCTCACCGCACACTCGACGTGACCAAGTGTCCTGACTCGTTACTTCGCCCGCTGTTCGGCCCGGAACGGGCGCTACTCAATTCCTGGCCGTCATCATTTGGTGACGCCCACCGAGAGCTTGAACTAGCGGATTGTGAGCGCGGCGTGCCCACGACGACGGTAGACGGTTCCGAAGCGCGCGTCGATGCGCAACCAGCTTGGCACCACCCGCACCCGCACCACCTCGTCGGGCGCCACCGACTCGGGCGCGAATGCGTCGCCCTTGTTGGTCGACTGCGGCAGGAAACCCATTGCGGTCAAGGCGAACACGCACCGCATCGGAATCCCGACGGTCTCGCCGCCAGAACTAACGGCGACGACTTCCTGATCGAGTAGCGACGCAGGCGGGCCGTGGGCGCTGCTGTGCTCCTTGGCCAACGCTATGCCCCGCTGGGCGAGGTCGAGGACCGCCCGCGCGGGCACGTCGTCCAGGTGCACGAAACCCGTGTCAGGTGGCAGCAACCCACGCCACGCCGAGGACATCGCGAAGCCGGGTTCGACGAAACCCGAGCGGTCCATCTCGGGCAGAGCGCGGGCCAGCGCGTCGGCGCCTGCGTACAGGTCGGCGGGCTTGACGCGGCCACCGACCACCCGGCTGGCCAATACGTCGAAACCGGTTGGCACCCAAGCGACGACGTGCCCCCCGACCCTCTCCCTCAGCCGGATCACCGCCGACTCGTCGAGGCGCAGCGCACGGTCGACGAAGGTGATGAGGTCTTCCCGGTGTGCGGCATCGTCGAGCCAGAGCCCGCGCTCCTGATGCCCGGAGACGCTCACGGCCGCTGAAAACGCTGCAGGTACTCCCGATGATGCGGCGCCAGCCGAACCAATCGCTGATCCTCGATGTGAAATGCGGCCAGCTGCGACTCCCCGATGACGGCCGGCTTGGAATCCGGATCCTCCAGCACCGAACGCACCTCGTAGCCGAGCGTGAAGTCGACCGCCCGCAACCGCTTCACCCAGATCGTCACTTGCAGAGGCGAATCCGCAAGCCGCAGCTGACCCTTGTAGGTCACGCGGACCTCCGCGATCAGCAACCCGATGGTGGCGAAGTCGTCGGCGAACGGCTTGGTGAGGAACGGGACGCGGGCCTCCTCCAGGATGGTCACCATCGTTCCGTGATTGACGTGCTGGTACATGTCGATGTCCGACCAGCGCACCGGCACCGGCGTGGTGAAGCGCTCCGTCAAGCCGTCGACCCCGTTCCACTCGTTCTCGTCATGCTGCGAATCTGCCGCGCGGCCACTGACAGCGTCGCGAGATCACGCTCGCCGTCCTCGTAGATCTCGGTGAGCGTCTTACGCGCCCGCGCCACCCGCGAACTGTTGGTCAGTTCCCACTCCTCGATCTTCTGCTCGCCGGTCTCGTCGGGCTCTCCGACGGCCATCACGTCGAAGCACAAAGCGCGCAGCGAGCCGTAGATGTCGTCGCGAATCGCCAAGCGCGCCAGGGAATGCCAGCGATCGTCGCGTGGTAGCTGGCTCACGGCGGTCAGCAGTCCATCGGTGCCGAGGTGATCCATCAGCGCGAAGTGGACGTCGGCCACCT
>JAOPVI010000059.1 GCA_025966225.1 Mycobacterium sp.
GCTCGTCGAGGTGACCAGCAGCGGAACGCGGCCGAGCCCTCGGGCTGCGAGTGCCATGACGGCCGGACGTGCGACGACCCGGGTCGGCGGCAGCAGCAGGAGGAGTCCGAGCACCGAGGTGACGAACCCGGGCACGATGGTCAGCACCGAGCCCAGCGCGATGAGCACGCCATCGGTCGCGGCGCCCTGTGGCGTGGCCAGCCCGGACCGCAGTTTCTGAAGCTGACGCGTGGCCTGTGAACCCGCCACCGCCAACCCGACGGCGAAGGTGCCGAGCAGCAACAGGACGGTCCAACCGAAGCCGATGGTGTACGCGAGCGCGATCACCGCCGCCAGTTCGACCAGTACGTAGAGCCCGAAGAGCCGCTTAACCATGTGCTTCCAACGAGTGAAGGGACCCGAGGGTTCCTAGCTGGACGACTCGACCGCTTGTACTTCTATCGCGGCGTGCACCTTGTCGATGCCGCCGCGGAAGATCGCCTGCGGGATCCACCACCACGCATGCCACCAGTAGCGCCTGGTCACCATGTCGAACACGCGGCGGGTTTCGGACTTCGGCAGATTTCGCGCCACCGCCTCCACGGGTTCACCCTTGGGCTCGCCGAGGACTCCGCACCTCTGGATGGTGACCCGAGGAGTGTTGTTAATGCGCTTGGTCTTCCAGGAGCCGTCGTCGGTGCTGATCAACAGCTTGTCCCCGTCCGGCACGCCCCACACCGGGGTGGGCTTGGGCCGCCCGTCCATGGTGAAAGTCGTCAGCAGCAGATACTTCTCGCCGTAGACGTCGGTGAACGTCGGAGCCACGCGTCAGTTCACCGCTTTCAGTTCGATCGTGACGTTCTTCTGCATGCCGCCGCGCAGCTTGGAGAAGATGTTGAAGGTCTTGCCGATCAGGCCGTATCGCTTGCCGATCGCGTCATAGGTGGCGCCATTGGCCGACTTGTCCAGCACCGCCGCAGTGGCCTCGACAGGCTCGCCCTTGGGCTTGCCGCTGCGGTCGCACGTCGCGATGGTCACCCGCGGAGTGTTGCGGATGCGTTTGACCTTCCAGGACTGCTCCTGGGTGATGGCGATCAGGCGATCGCCATCGACGACGGCCCAGATGGCGGTCGGCTTGGGTCGGCCGTCCTTGGTGAACGTGGTCAGCAGGATGTACTCGGATCCGGCCACGTCAGTAAAAGTCACAGACATGCGCCTCAATCTAGTGGGCGCTAGCCCTCGAGCTCGCCCTCGGTCTCGAGCAACACCCGTCGCAGCCCGTCCAGGGTGGCCGACTCGGGCTCGGCCCACATCCCTCGGCCTGCCGCCTCGAGCAGCCGCTCGGCCATGCCGTGCAGGGCCCACGGGTTGGACTCGGACATGAACTTGCGATTCTCGTCGTCGAGTACGTACTCACCAGCCAGCCGCTCGTACATCCAGTCGGCCATCACCCCCGCGGTGGCGTCGTAGCCGAAGAGGTAGTCGACCGTGGCGGCCATCTCGAACGCGCCCTTGTAGCCGTGCCTGCGCATCGCGGCCATCCAGCGGGGGTTCACCACCCGAGCGCGGAAGACGCGGGTGGTCTCCTCCGACAGCGTCCTGGTGCGCACGGCGTCCGGTCGGGTGTTGTCCCCGATGTAGGCCGCCGGCTCCTTTCCCGTCAGCGCGCGCACGGTGGCCACCATGCCGCCGTGGTACTGGAAGTAGTCGTCGGAGTCCGCGATGTCGTGCTCGCGGGTGTCGGTGTTCTTGGCGGCGACCGCGATGCGGCGGTACTGCCTGCTCATGTCGTCGGCAGCCGGGGCGCCGTCGAGCCCGCGGCCGTACGCGAACCCACCCCACGCGGTATACACCTGCGCGAGGTCGGCGTCGTCGCGCCAGTTTCGACTGTCGATCAGCTGCAGCAGGCCGGCCCCGTAGGTGCCGGGTTTGGAGCCGAAGATTCGCGTGGTGGCGCGGCGTTCGTCACCGTGCTCGGCGAGGTCGGTGCGAGTGTGCGCGCGCACGTAGTTGTCTTCGTCGGGCTCGTCGAGACCCGCGACCAGCCGGACAGCATCGTCGAGCATCGCGACGACGTGAGGGAACGCGTCTCGGAAGAAGCCCGAGATCCGCACGGTGACGTCGATGCGGGGCCGGCCCAACTCGGCGAGCGAAATGGACTCGAGGTCCACGACGCGGCGCGACGCGTCATCCCACACCGGCCGAACCCCCAGCAGTGCAAGGACTTCAGCGATGTCGTCGCCCGAGGTGCGCATGGCCGACGTGCCCCAGACCGAGAGCCCGACGGACTGCGGCCACACGCCATGGTCGGTCCGGTAGCGCTCGAGCAGCGAATCCGCAAGGGCGACACCGGTTTCCCAGGCCAGCCGGGACGGCACCGCCTTGGGGTCGACGGAGTAGAAGTTGCGTCCCGTCGGCAGCACGTTGACCAGGCCGCGCAGCGGCGAGCCCGATGGCCCGGCGGCGATGAAACGGCCGTCGAGGGCGCGCAGAATCTGACTGATCTCGCAGTCGGTCTGACGCAACCGCGGCACGACCTCGTCGGCGGCGAAGCGAAGCACGGCGGCGACGTCGACGTCGTCCGTGATCTCGTCGACGGCGCCTGAGTCCCAGCCCGTTTCCTGCAGCGCGGCGACCAGGCCGCGCGCCTGCTCCTCGGCGACGTCGACGGCGCCCCGCTTGTCCGTGCCATCCTCGGCCAGCCCGAGCGCCTGACGCAGCCCGGGCACCGACTGCTCACCGCCGAACAACTGGCGGGCGCGCAGAATGGCGAGCACGAGGTCGAGTTCGACGGACCCCTCCGGCGCCTGGCCCAGGATGTGCAGGCCGTCGCGGATCTGGACGTCCTTGATCTCGCACAGCCAGCCGTCGACGTGCAGCAGCATGTCGTCGAACACGTCCTCGTCCGGCCGGTCCTCCAACCCCAGATCGTGGTCCATCTTGGCGGCCCGCATCAGCGTCCAGATCTGCTGCCGGATTGCGGGCAGCTTGCCGGGATCGAGGGCAGCGATGGCCGAGTGTTCGTCGAGCAGTTGTTCGAGGCGCGCGATGTCGCCGTAGGTCTCGGCGCGGGCCATCGGCGGGATGAGATGGTCGACGAGTACGGCGTGAGCCCTGCGCTTGGCCTGCGTGCCCTCGCCAGGATCGTTGACAAGGAACGGGTAGATCAACGGCAGGTCGCCCAGGGCGGCATCGGATCCGCAGGCGGCCGACATGCCAAGGGTCTTGCCGGGGAGCCACTCGAGGTTGCCGTGCTTCCCGAGGTGAACGATGGCGTCGGCGCCAAAACCCTTGTCCAGCCAGCGGTACGCCGCGAGATAGTGGTGACTGGGCGGCAGATCCGGATCGTGGTAGATCGCGACGGGGTGCTCGCCGAACCCGCGCGGCGGCTGCACGAGGAGCACGACGTTGCCCGATCGCATTGCCGCAATGACGATTTCGCCGTCTGGGTCGTGGCTGCGATCGACGAACAACTCACCCGGCGGCGGGCCCCAGTGTTCGACCATGGCTTCGGTGAGTACGGCGGGTAGCGTCGCGAACCACTCCCGGTACTCCTTGGCGGACAACCGGATCGGGTTGCCTACCAGGTGGCCCTCGCTCAGCCACGCGGGGTCCTGCCCGCCGCGTTCGATCAGCGCGTGCACCAATGCATCGCCATCTTCGGCGTCGACGCCGGGCACGTCGCCGATGTCGTAGCCCGCCTCGCGCATGGCGCGCAGTAGCGCGACTGCGCTCGCGGGGGTGTCCAACCCGACGGCGTTGCCGATGCGGGCATGCTTGGTCGGATACGCGGAGAACACCAAGGCCACGCGTTTTTCGGCGGGGGCGATGCGGCGGAGCCTGGCGTGCCTCACGGCCAGCCCGGCGACCCGGGCACAGCGCTCGGGGTCGGGCACGTAGGCGATCAGCCCCTCGTCGTCGATCTCCTTGAACGAGAACGGGACCGTGACGATGCGGCCGTCGAACTCGGGGACGGCGACCTGGGTCGCGACGTCGAGCGGAGACATTCCGTCGTCGTTGCCCATCCATTTACCACGCGAGCTAGTGAGGCACAGCCCTTGCAGAATCGGGACGTCGAGCGCCGCCAGATGTGCGACGCTCCACTGGTCGTCAGTGCCTCCAGCGCCCACCTCCGCCGGTACGGCGCCACCGGCCGCGAGCACCGTCGTCACCAACGCGTCCGCGGTACCCAGCAGTGCGAGTAGTTCGGGCTCCGCCGTCCGCAACGACGCGCAGTACACCGGCATCGGCACCCCGCCGGCATGTTCGATGGCGGCACACAGCGCTTCGACGTATTCGATGTTGCCCGCGAGCTGCTGGGCACGGTAGTAGAGCACCGCGATTCGGGGCCCGCTGCTCGGTGTCGCACTGGGCCGATCCAACTGGCCCCAGGTCGGCATGGTCACCGGTGGGGCGAAGCCGACGCCCGTCATCAACAAGGTGTCGCCGAGGAACGCGTGGAGTTGGCGAAGGTTCTCTACACCGCCCTGAGCGAGATAGACGTGCGCCTCGAGCGCGACCCCCGCAGGGACGGTCGAATGGCTCATCAGCTCGGCGTCGGGCGCCTGCTCGCCGCTGAGCACCAACGTGGGGACTCCGCTGGCCGCGATGCGGTCGATGCCGTCCTGCCAGGTGCGGTAGCCGCCGAGCATTCGCACGATCGCCACGTCGGCGCCGTCCAGCAGCGCGTCAAGTTCCTCGTCGACGAGCCGGGAAGGGTTTGCCCAACGGTAGGTCGCCCCGCTGGCGCGGGCGGTGATCAAGTCGGTGTCCGACGTCGACAAGAGCAAAACGGTCGGCGACGCGGACGAAGACTGGTTCACTCACCATTAGTACCGCACCGGCCTCGGGGATGGTGAGGTCGGTGCAGCATGCGATCAGCGGTCGGAGTTGCCCCAGCGGCCGTGCCACGTCTGCGGGTAAGGCGCCCCCAGCATTGCAACGAGCCCAACTACCACTGCTGCGAACACGATGAGTCCGAACATTGTTGTCTCCTATCGTCAACCACAGGTCTGCCCCCGAATGTTGCTGGCGAACTGCGGTTCTCAAGGAAACTAGTACCGGTGGTACCGGTATGGTGCGTTTCGTGTGGCACGGAACACACCTAAGTGAATGGTGACCTAGCTCACGCTCAAGCAGACCGAATGTCGAAGTCCCCCAGGTCAGGAGACTTGAGCAACTCCTGATGCCGCTCTGGCGCCCACGGGAACAGTTCGGGCAGCCCGTCCTTGCCCAAATACCAACTCGAACATCCCGTTACCCAAACAGTTTGCGGCATAGATGCTTTCATGTCCTCGTTGTAGTCCTTGCTCGCCGCCTCGGTCGGCGCCGCGGCGGTGATGCTGCCGTCGGCGATCCGCCTGATCCACCACAGCGCGAAGTCGGCCTGCGACTCGGCGACGGGGACCAGCGACTGATTTCCGATCGGCGAATGCGGTCCCATCATCATGAACATGTTCGGAAACCCGGGTACGGCCACCGATCGATACGCGCTGGGACCGTCCTCCCAGGCTTCGTCGAGGGTGCGCCCGTGCTCCCCCACGATGGCCATCGGACGGACGTATGCGCGCGCATCGAAGCCGGTTGCGAGCACGAGAAGATCGAGCTCGTGAAGCGTCCCGTCAGCCGTGACGACTCCGCGCGGTTCGACCCGCTCGATGGGGTCGGTGACGATATCCACGGCGGCCTTCTTCACGGCGGCGTAGTAGGTCGACGCCATGATCAGGCGTTTGCACATCGGCTGGTGCGCTGGAGTGAGCTTCTGCCGCAGCTCCGGATCCCGGACCGACAGCCGTAGGTTCCAACGGCACGACGCCTGCAGCATGTTGCGTTGCCAACCCGGTCGGATCGGCGCCCGCCCAGGGACGGACCGGAAGAAGCGGCCCCAAAACCCGTACCCCAGTGCGTTGAGCGAAGGGAAGCGCCGCAATGCGGCCTTCGTCGCGGCCTTGTAGCGCGGGTTGGGAAAGGGCAACACCCATTGCGCCGTTCGCTGAAAGACCTTGAGCTGCTTCACGTTGCCGCCGAGGGCAGCGGTGATCTGCACGCCGGTGGATCCGGTGCCTATGACGCCGATTCGCTTGTCGGGCAATGACACCGAATGGTCCCAGCGCGATGAGTGAAAGGTTGGTCCCGCGAATGAGTCGAGTCCGGCGATGTCCGGGTAGCGTGGCACTCGCAGCACGCCGGTGGCCGTGACGAGCACGTCGAACGGCTCTTCTTCTTCGCCTTCGCCGGTGGTCAGCCACCACCGTCCATCCCGGTACACCGCAGCCGTGACGTCGGTGCCGAATCTGATGCGCGCCCGCACCCCCCGCTCGGTCGCGACCCTACCGAAGTACTCCTGGATCTCCGGACCTGGGGGAAGCAGGTGTGACCAGTCCGGATTGGGCCGAAACGAATACGAGTAGTAGCGCGAAGGGACGTCGCACGTCAGTCCGGGATATGTGTTGTCGCGCCACGTCCCGCCGACCTCGTCGGCCTTCTCGAAGATCGTGAACGTGTCGATGCCTGCGTCCTGCAACTTGATCGCCATGCAGAGTCCGGACATCCCGGCCCCGATGATCGCCACTTTGGGCTTACCACGTTCCATAAGCCACCCCCTGACTTCCCGTCGACGCTACGCCGAGTTCGAATCCCGGCCAGCGAAACGCTGGTTCCCGGTACGGATTCCTGCCTAGATCAAGGGATGACTGACTCCCCCATCCTCGTCAAGCTCGGCGCGAACATCGGCGCAAGGGTCGACGGCGTGCGCCTCGGCGGCCACCTCGACGCGTCGACCGTCGACGAGCTCAACGATGCGCTGTTGGCGCACAAGGTGATCTTCTTCCGCGGGCAGCACCACCTCGACGACGACGGGCAGCTGAAGTTCGCACGCCTGCTGGGCACCCCGACGCTCGCCCATCCCACGGTGCTGTCGCGGGGCACCGACGTCCTGCCGATCGACTCGCGCTACGACAAGGCCAACTCCTGGCACACCGACGTCACCTTCGTCGACCGGCCGCCCAAGGCCTCGCTGCTGCGGGCCATCACCTTGCCGGAGTACGGCGGATCGACGGTGTGGGCCTCGACCGAGGCGGCGTACGAGCAGCTTCCACCCGCGCTCGTCGCGCTCGTCGAGAATCTGCGGGCGTTGCATACCAACGACTACGACTACGTGCGCGATTACGAGGACCGTGACGCCCAGGTCGCCGACACCGAGCGCCAGTACCGGGACGAGTTCGTCTCCGAGCACTACGAGACCGAACACCCGGTCGTACGGGTCCATCCCGAAACGGGACGTCGGGTGCTCCTGCTCGGGCACTTCGTCCGAAAGTTCGTCGGCTTCGGGACGGTCGAGTCGTCCACCCTGCTACAGCTTCTGCAAGCGCGCATCACCAAGTTGGAGAACACGATTCGGTGGAACTGGGCGCCGGGCGATGTTGCGATCTGGGACAACCGGGCCACGCAGCACTACGGGGTCGCCGACTTCGACGACCAGCATCGGCGGCTGAGCCGCGTCACGCTCGCGGGCGACGTCCCCGTCGACGTCCACGGGGTGGCCAGTCGAGCGCTCGCCGGTGACGCGTCGCACTATTCCGACGTCGTCGCGCCCCGGCATCTGGCGGCGGTGCCAGCGCCGGGTTGACCGGCGCTGACACCGCTAGCGACCGTCAAAGTCGCTCCATCGCCCGCCGCATCGCGGAATTCTCCAGGTACTCGTAGTTCTTCGGTGGGACACGCTTCGGGATGTACAGCCCGCCGGTGTCGGCGCTGACGACGGCGGCGTCGGCAGTGAAGTACCGCACGATCGCGCTCCACCAGTGGGCGCCCTTGGTTTGCAGAGCGGGCAGGGCGTGTGAGCCTACGGTCAGTACAGACATGGGACTCTCCTTGCTTCTGGCTGCCGGACCCCCAGTCCGACTGCATGAAGCGAACGTAATTTGACGCTGCCGCCGAATAGTGCGTAGTCGACTACTCGAATCGCGCGCCGCGTACTACTCATATGCTCGAAGTCGACATGACGAGGGTCCGCGACGACGACGCCTGCCCCGGTGCGCTGCACGTGCACCAGGCGGCAGACGGTGCCCTGGCACGGGTACGACTGCCCGGCGGCATGATCACGCCGACGCAACTGGAGGCCCTCGCGCTGGGGGCAATGCAGTTCGGCTCCTCCGCAATGGAACTCACATCGCGCGGCAACATCCAACTGCGCGCGGTGAGCGACCCCGATCACCTCGCCGAAGCCGTGGCCAAGGCTGGTTTGCTGCCGTCGCCGACACACGAACGCGTGCGCAACATCGTCGCGTCGCCGCTCACCGGGCGCCGAGGTGGCCTCGTCGACGTCCGGACGTTGGTCGCCACGCTCGACGCGGCGATCCAGGCCGACCCCGCGCTCGCCGAGCTCCCGGGCCGGTTCTGGTTCAGCCTCGACGACGGTCGTGGAGACGTGTCCGGACTTGGCGCCGATGTCGGAGCTCACTTCCTCGACGGCGAACGCGCCGCACTCTTGGTCGCGGGCGTCGACAGCGGCGTGCGGATGTCCGAAGCCGACGTGGTCGGAACGCTGCTTTCCGTAGCGAGCACATTTCAGAAGGTGCGCGGAAAGTCCTGGCGCACCCATGAACTCACTGATACGAGCACTTTGACCGCCGGGTTGGCCAGCACGGCCGAGCCGGGCACCACTTGGTCGCCGGAGACGCGGCCGCCGGTTGGCTGGATCGAACAGGACGACGGTTTGGTCGCGCTCGGCGCGGCCGTGCCACTCGGGGTGCTGCAGGCCCGGGCCGCCCAATACCTCGCGGCCATCGACGCCCCGCTGGTGGTCACGCCGTGGCGTTCGGTGCTCGTATGCGACCTCGACGAGGGGGTGGCCGACGTCGCGCTCCGGTTGCTCGCGCCGCTCGGCCTGGTGTTCGACGCGGACTCCCCGTGGCTCGAAGTCAGCGCGTGCACCGGCAGCCCGGGATGTGCGCAGTCGGTTGCCGACGTGCGCCACGATGCGGCCGAGGCAGCGCAGGAATCGGTGGGCTTCCACCGCCATTTCGTGGGTTGCAGCCGGGCCTGCGGAAGCCCATCGGTGGGCGAAGTCCTGGTGGCCACCCCGGACGGCTACCAGCTACGTCACCCGCCACGGCCGAGCCGTGATTCAGCCACATAGGGTGAGCGGGTGCTCGACTACACCCGCGACGCCGCCGAGATCTACCGGCAGTCGTTCGCGAGGATCCGCGCGGAAGCCGACCTAACGGGGCTTCCCGCTGACGTATCCCGGGTGGTCGTGCGGCTGATCCACACGTGTGGGCAAGTCGACGTCACCGAGCACGTCGCCTACACCGACGACGTCGTCACGCGCACCCATGCCGCGCTCGCCGCGGGCGCGCCCGTGCTCTGTGACTCCTCGATGGTGGCCGCAGGAATCACGCGCTCCCGGTTGCCCGCAGACAACGAGGTGATTTCGCTCGTCGCCGACGAAAGGGCCGCCGACCTGGCCGCCCGCATCGGCAGTACCAGGTCGGCCGCCGGGGTGGACCTGTGGGCCGACCGGCTGGCGGGCGCAGTCGTGGCGATCGGCAACGCCCCCACGGCACTCTTCCGGCTGCTCGAACTCATCGACGAAGGTGCTCCGGTACCCGCATCGGTGCTCGGCGGACCGGTGGGTTTCGTCGGATCCGCGCAGTCCAAACAGGAGTTGATCGCCCGGCCTCGCGGCATGGCGTACCTCGTCGTGACGGGCAGGCGCGGCGGCAGCGCGATGGCCGCGGCCGCCGTCAACGCCATCGCGAGCGACCGCGAATGAAGGCCAGAGGGACGCTGTTCGGTGTGGGGCTCGGGCCCGGCGACCCCGAACTACTGACGATCAAGGCCGCGCGCGTGATCGGCGAGGCCGACGTGGTGGCGTATCACAGCGCCAGGCACGGCCGCAGCATCGCGCGCACCATCGCGGCGTCGTATCTGCGGCCCGGACAGACCGAGGAGCACCTCGTCTACCCGGTGACCACTGAGGTCACCGAGCATCCCGGTGGCTATGCCGGTGCGATGGAGGACTTCTACGCCGAAGCCGCCGCCCGAATCGCCACCCACCTCGAGGCAGGCCGCGACGTCGCGCTGCTCGCCGAGGGCGACCCGCTGTTCTACAGCTCATACATGCACATGCACACCCGGCTCACCAAGGAGTTCGACGCCGTCATCGTGCCGGGCGTGACGTCCGTGAGCGCTGCCTCGGCCGCCACGGGGACACCGCTGGTACAGGGCGACGAAGTGCTGACGATCCTGCCGGGCACGCTGCCGGCGGCCGAATTGAGCCGCAGACTCGCCGATACCGACGCCGCGGTAATCATGAAGCTGGGGCGATCGTATCCGGCTGTGCGAGCGGCCCTTTCGGCTTCCGGCCGGTTGGACGCCGCGTTCTACGTGGAACGCGCCAGCACCCCGGAGCAACGCGTGCTGCCCGCCGGGGAGGTCGACCCCGCCGCGGTGCCCTACTTCTCCCTGGCCATGGTGCCTGGCATGACGAGCCGCTCCATGACCATCCCCACCAGCCCACCCTCCGGGCCCGTCGCGAGCGTCGCGGTCGTCGGACTCGGACCAGGAGACGTCGATTGGATGACTCCTCAGGCTCGCCGCGAGTTGGCCGGCGCTACCGACCTGATCGGCTACGGCCCTTATCTGGACCGCGTGCTGACCCACGACGCGCAGACGCGCCACCCCAGCGACAACACCGACGAGCCGGCCAGGGCGCGGCTCGCGTGCAAGCTTGCCAACGAGGGACGCTCCGTCGCCGTGGTGTCCTCGGGCGATCCCGGCGTCTTCGCCATGGCGACGGCCGTGCTCGAGGAAGCCGTGGACTGGCCGGACGTCACGGTCCGAGTGATCCCCGCGATGACCGCCGCGCAGGCCGTCGCCAGCAGGGTCGGGGCACCACTTGGACACGACTATGCGGTGATCTCCCTTTCGGACCGGCTCAAGCCGTGGGACGTGATAGCGACGCGGCTCGAGGCGGCCGCCGCCGCGGATCTGGTGCTGGCGATCTACAACCCGGCCTCCAAATCCCGGACCTGGCAGGTCGGCGCGATGCGGGACCTGTTGTTGGAGCACCGCGACCCCGGCACTCCGGTGGTCATTGGCCGGGACGTCTCGGGGCCGCGCGAGAGCGTTCGGGTGGTACGCCTCGCCGACCTCGATCCCGCCGACGTCGACATGCGTTGCCTACTCATCGTGGGGTCCTCGCAGACCCAATGGCACCGCACCGATTCCGGCGACCGCGTCTTCACGCTGCGGCGGTACCCGGCTTGACGCACCCGCGCTGACTGCTGTCGAGGTTCGTTGACAGCTGTCAGACGTCCGATTAGTGTCGCGCGACATGACTTCGGGTTCTGGGATGGCCGTGTCGATCCCGCGTAGCCCATCGGACCTGACACCGCCGTGGCTCGGTTCAGTTCTCGACACGGAGGTGCGCACCGTCGTCACCGAGCCGATCGGGACCGGTCAGACAGGTGCCACGTACCGGCTGACGGTGACCTACGCGATCGACACCCAATTGCCCGGCACCTTCGCGGTCAAGCTGCCGTCCAAGGACGAGACCGTGCGCGAACGGGTCGCGCTCGGCTACCGCGCCGAGCATGCCTTCTACACCCAAGTGGCCGACGTCGTGCAGGTCCCCATTCCCAAGAGCTACTACTGCGACATCTCCGAGGACGGCGGCGATTTCGTCCTTCTGCTCGCCGACATGGCGCCCGCGGTGCAGGGCGATCAGATCGGCGGCTGCGATGCCGTCGAGGCCGAACTCGCCGCGCGCGCGATTGCCGGCCTGCACGCGCCGACGTGGTGCGACCCCAAGTTCGCGAACTTCCCTGGGCTCGCGATGTCCATGCCGAACGCCGACGCCGCGAAGGGCCTCGGCGACGTGGCGGTCATGGCCACGCAGCTCACCCTCGACCGGCTCGGTGCCGACATGACCGCGCAGGATCACCAAACGGCCACGCAATCAATGGCATTGGTGACGCCGTGGCTGCTGGCCGAACCCGGGCGGTTTTCGCTGATGCACGGCGACTACCGGCTCGACAACTTGCTGTTCGACCCCGACCGCACCCGGGTCACCGTCGTGGATTGGCAGACGCTCGGCGCAGGGCTGCCGGGGCGCGACCTGGCGTACTTCACCGCGACGAGCCTGCTGCCCGACGTTCGGGCCAACCTCGACGAACAACTGGTG
Source organism: Mycobacterium sp. (assembly GCA_025966225.1). Classification (GTDB taxonomy): domain Bacteria; phylum Actinomycetota; class Actinomycetes; order Mycobacteriales; family Mycobacteriaceae; genus Mycobacterium. The sequence goes on from JAOPVI010000059.1 coordinate 12,167, forward strand.
GCCGCCTATCACGACGAACTGCTGAGCTACGGCGTCACCGACTACGACCGTGACACCTGTTGGCGCGACTATCAACTCGGGATGGTGCAGGCGCCGCTGATCACGACGCTTGGCTGCGCGTTCGCCAGCAACACCGAGCGCGGTGACGAGATGATGCGGATCATGCTTCAGCGCGGCTGCCAGGCCATTCGCGAACTGGGCAGCTTGGAGCTCGTCAGCGCGCTCTGACCCAGTTCGCGGCGTCCTCGACGGTCGAGACCGTCGGCACGCCTGCCGGGAGGGCCGGTCGATCCACCATCACGACGATCACCCCGAGCTCGTCGGCGGCCTCCAGTTTCGCCCGCGTCATGTCACCGCCGCTGTTCTTCGTCACCAACGCGTCGATGCGATGCTCGCTCATCAGGCGCACTTCGTCCTCGTACCGGTACGGCCCGCGGGACAGCAGCAGATCATGCCTGGCAGGCAGCGTGTCCGGGTCCGGTGCGGTCACCGCCCTGATCAAGAACCATGCGTCGACGTCGACGAAGGCCGTGGTGCCGGACCGTCCGGTCGTCAGGAAAATGCGCGAATAACCCTTTCCCGCAACGACTCCAGCCGCTTCGACGTCCGATCCGACGATGGTCGCGCGTCCAGGCGGCCAGGGCGGGCGGGCCAGCACCACGCCGGGCAGCCCGAGCTGCCGACAGGCCAGCGCTGCGTTGGCGGTGATCGTCGCCGCGAACGGATGGGTGGCGTCGACGACGGCGTCGATGTGCTCGTCGCGCAGCCACTTCGCCATCCCCTCGACGCCTCCGAACCCTCCGATGCGAACCTCCCCGACGGGCAGCGCGGGGTCGGGCACACGACCCGCCAACGAACTGATCACGTCGACGTCGGGGTGGAGGCGGGCGGCCAGCGCCCGCGCCTCTGCCGTGCCACCAAGCAGGAGCAGCCGCACTAGTGCCGACTTCCGCGTCGGCGGCCAGCCGAGTACAGGTAGCTGTCGGTGAAGCCCTCAGCGGCCAGCACGTCGCCGACGACGATCACGGCCGTTCGGCTGATTTCGGCCGCATGCATCTGCTCGGCCAGTTCGCCGAGCGTGCACTTGAGCACCTGTTCCTGCGGCCAGCTGGCGAATGCCACTACTGCGCAGGGAGTTTCGGTCCGATACCCTCCGGCCAGCAGCTCTGGCACCAACGCATCCACCTGGGCCGCGGCGAGGTGCAGCACCATCGTGCCGCCGGACGCCGACAACGTGCGAAGGTCCTCCCCCTGCGGCATGGCCGTGGACAGCGTGGCCACGCGGGTCAACGTCACGGTCTGCGCCACGCCCGGCACCGTCAACTCCCGGCCAAGTACCGCGGCGGCGGCTGCGAATGCCGGCACCCCTGGCACGATCTGGTAATCCACGCCGAGGGAGTCCAGCCTGCGACACTGCTCGGCCAGCGCGCTGTAGATCGACGGGTCACCGGAATGCAGGCGTGCCACGTCCAGGCCAGCCGTGTTGGCGTCGACGAGCTCGGTGACGATCTGGTCGAGGGTCAGCGGGCCCGTGTCGATCACCTTGGCGTCAGCCGGACACAGTGCCAACAGGTCGTCGGGCATGAGCGAACCCGCGTAGAGGCAGACCGGGCACCGGCTCAACAACCGCTGCCCGCGCACGGTGATCAGGTCTGCCGCACCTGGGCCCGCACCGATGAAGTAGACCGTCACGACTTGGTCACCGACCACTGCGTCACCGGCATCGCCGGCCGCCAACCGGTGAACGAGCCGACCGGCTCACCGCGATAGTGCTGGAACCTGCGCAATTCTCCACCCAACTCCGAATACCGCTGCACCAGTGTAGCTTCGGACTCGACCGTCACGGTGTTGACGACCAACCGGCCGCCGACGGGCAGGCGCTCCATGCACGCGTCGAGTAGGCCGGCCCGGGTCAGCCCACCGCCGATGAACACCGCGGCGGGGTCCGCTTCGCCGTCGAACGAAGCGGGTGCTTCACCGCGTACTGCGAGTGGAGCGCCGAACGCATTCGCATTGGCCAAGATGCGCGCGCGGCGCGTCTCGTCGCGTTCGAATGCCACGGCCCGACAACCCAGTCCGCTCCGACACCACTCGACGGCGATGCTGCCGGAGCCTGCGCCGACGTCCCAGAGCAGCTCACCCGGTCGCGGCGCCAAGGCGGCAAGGGTCACCGCCCGTATCGACTGCTTCGTCAGCTGTCCGTCATGCGCGAGCTCGTCATCACGGAGCACCGTCAGAATTCGTTCGTCGGGCAGGTAGCGCACGGCCATGACGTTGAGCGGATCCACGTCGCCAGGCGGTCGGCTCGCCCACTCGCGTGCGGTCGCCGACCGGCGCAGTTCCCGAGGGCCACCGAGTTGTTCGAGCACGGTGAGCTCGGAGTCGCCGCGCCCGGTACCGGTCAGCAGCCGGGCGAGCACGGCCGGACTCGTCGCGTCGCGAGACAGCACCACGGCCTGACCGCCCCGGCGCACCGCGGTGTGCGGTTCGGCATTGACGAGGCTGATGAGCTCGGTGTCCTGCACCGTCCAGCCGACCCGCGAACACGCCAGTGTCACCGACGAAACGTGGGGCAGCACCGCAACCAGGTCCGGCCCGTACAGGCGGATCAAAACGCTGCCGACTCCGTGCAGGAGCGGGTCACCGCTGGCGACCACGTGCACGTCGCCGACGACGTCCTCGAGCAGCGTGTGTAGGGCAGCCAACATGGGTGACGGCCATGCCCGCCTGACGGCGGACACGGTCTCGTCGAGCAGGTCGAGCTGCCGTTGGGAACCGTAAACGACTGTTGCCCTGCCTAGTTCGACGCGGGATGCGGGCGCCAGTCCGGCCATCCCATCGGCGCCGATGCCGACGACGACGATCACCTCAGTCCTCTGCTCTTCGCGCAAGCGCTCATCGCCGCCCTCTGCTCTTCGCGCAAGCGCTCATCGCCGCAACCTTCGCCACACCGGCCGCGGCAAGCACCGGAACACGAACACCAGCAACCCGAGCGACCCCGGCACCCACACCGCGTGGCGGCCCTTTCGCAGCGCGCGCACCGCAGCGTCGGCGACCTGTTGGGGTGTGCTCGCCAGTGGCGCGGGTGGCATGCCCTCAGTCATGCGTCCGATCACGAAGCCGGGCCTGACCAACAGCAGTTGCACGCCGCTACCGTGCAGGGCGTCGGTCAGACCGGCGACGAAACCGTCGAGCCCAGCCTTGGCCGACCCGTAGACGTAGTTCGCCCGCCGGACGCGCGCCCCGGCCACCGACGAGAAGGCCACGATCGAGCCGCGGCCCGCCGCGCGCATGGTCGCGGCCAGCACGGTCAGCAGGCTGACCTGAGCGGTGAAGTCGGTGTGCACGATCGCGGCCGCATGCGTGGCGTCGACCTCCGCGCGGGCCTGGTCGCCGAGGATCCCGAAGGCGACCACAGCCACCCCGATGGGTCCGTGCGCGGCGACGATCGATTCGACGAGGGGACCGTGCGACGCCAGGTCGTCGCCATCGAACTCGCACACGTGGACGGCCGCGGCGCCTGCCATCTCGACGGAGGCCACCTGTTCGGACAGTTGGTCGGCCCGCCGCGCGGCCAGCACGACCCTGCAACCGGGAGCCAACCGCGTCGCCACCTCGATGCCGAGCTCGCTTCGCCCGCCGAATATCACGACTATTCGCGTGTCCGCCGTGTCTTTCATGGCTGTGATTATGTCCTGCGCTAGTTTGGGAGCCGATGGCGAAGGCAACTACGCGGCTCACCAACGACGCGCTGGCGTTCCTGACCGAACGTCACCTCGCCATGTTGACCACGCTTCGGGTGGACAATTCGCCGCATGTCGTCGCGGTCGGCTTCACCTTCGATCCCATGACGCACCTCGCCAGGGTCATCACCACCGGCGGTTCGCAGAAGGCGGTGAACGCCGCGGAGCGTGGCGTTGCCGTGCTCAGCCAGGTGGACGGTGCCCGCTGGCTGTCACTCGAGGGCACGTCAACGGTCAGCGCCGACCCCGAGGCCGTCAGAGACGCCGAGCTTCGCTACGCCCAGCGCTATCGCACCCCCCGCATCAACCCGCGTCGGGTAGTCATCGAGGTCCGCGTGGAACGCGTGCTCGGCTCATCAGAGCTGCTCGATCACACCGCGAAGGACACCAGCGGCCGACGGCCTCAAGGTGGCCGTTAGCACCCGTTCCTAGCCGGCCACCACGATCAGGTCGTGTGGACGGTTGTTGACGGGCATCGCCCCGTCTGCGGTGACGATCACGATGTCCTCGATGCGCGCCCCCCACTGGCCGGGAAAGTAGATCCCCGGCTCGACGCTGAATGCCATCCCCTCCACCAAGGGAAGATCGTTGCCCGCCACGATGTATGGCTCTTCGTGCACCGAAAGTCCGATGCCGTGTCCGGTGCGGTGGACGAACACCTCCGCGAGCCCCTGCTCGGCGAGCACGTCGCGCGCCGCAGCGTCGATCTGTTCCGCGGTGACTCCGGGCCGGACGGCATCGACGGCTGCCTTCTGCGCCCGCTGCAACACCGAATACTGCTGTGCCACTTCGGGTTCGGGCTCGCCGATGCTGTAGGTACGCGTCGAGTCCGAGTTATAGCCGGGTTCGTAGGGCCCACCGATGTCGACGACGACGACGTCGCCTCGCTGAAGCTCACGGTCGGAGCACTCGTGGTGCGGATCGGCGCCGTTGGGTCCGGACCCGACGATGATGAACGCCACCTCTGAGTGGCCCTCGGCGACGATGGCCTGCGCGATGTCGGCGGCCACGTCGGCCTCTGTGCGGCCCGGCACCAGGAACTCCGGCACCCGGGCATGCACGCGGTCGATGGCCGCCCCGGCCCTGCGCAGCGCGTCGATCTCCGCGGCGTCCTTGATCATTCGCAGCCTGCGCAGCACGCCGGTAGCCAGCACGGGCACCACGCCGAGCACGTCGGCCAGCGGCAACAGGTGCAGTGCGGTCATGGAATCGGTCACCGCGGTGGCGACGTGTCCGCCGCCGAGCGCATCGGCGACCAACCGGTATGGGTCGTCGCCGTCCACCCAGTCCCGCACGGCCAGACCGAGTTCGGTGACCGCGGACTCCCGCAGTGACGCCAGCTCGAGCCGCGGAACGACGACGGTGGGCGCGCCGTTCGTCGGCAGCACCAGCGCGGTCAGCCGCTCGAAGGTCTGCGCCCGCGATCCGACCAGGTAGCGCAGGTCGTAACCCGGGGTGATCACCAGTCCCGCCAACCCGGCGCGCTCGGCGGCGTCCCGCGCGGCCTCCAGTCGCTGGGCATACACACCGGTGTCGAAACGGCCCTTCGAGCTGCCAACGTCCATCGCAATAGGCTAGCGGGAGTAGTCGGGACGAGACGGAGGACGAATGCCGAAGGACACCGCACCCGTGTTGTTGCTCGACGGGGCCAGCATGTGGTTCCGCTCCTACTTCGGCGTCCCTTCGTCGATCACGTCCCCGGACGGTCGGCCCGTCAATGCGCTACGCGGATTCCTGGACACCGTCGCCACGCTGATCAGTCGGGAGCGCCCCGCCCGGCTGGTGGTGTGTCTCGACCTCGACTGGCGGCCGCAGTGGCGCGTCGACCTGATCCCGTCGTACAAGGCGCACCGCGTCGAGCAAGAGGGCGCAGCGGGCGAACCGGACGTCGAAGAGGTGCCAGACGAGCTGAGTCCGCAGGTCGACATGATCATGTCGATGTTGGACGCCTTCGGAATCGCCACCGGAGGCGCGCCCGGATTCGAGGCCGACGACGTCCTTGGCACCCTCGCCACGCAGGAACGTCGCGACCCGGTCGTGGTGGTCAGCGGGGACCGCGATCTGTTGCAACTGGTCGGCGACGAGCATGTCCCGGTGCGGGTGTTCTACATCGGCCGCGGGCTGGCGAGGGCTACGCTCTACGGCCCGGCCGAAGTCGCAGCGCAGTACGGCGTCCCCGTCGACCGCGCAGGGCTGGCCTACGCCGAGTTGGCCCTGCTGCGCGGCGACCCGTCCGACGGATTGCCTGGCGTGCCTGGAATAGGCGAGAAGACGGCAGCCACGCTCCTGGGGCAATACGGATCACTCGAGGAGATTCTTGCCGCGGCGCACGACTCGTCGTCGAAGATGCCGGGTGCACAACGCAAGAAACTGCTGGCGGCCGGAGATTACCTAGCCGTTGCCGAGAAGGTGGTCCGGGTGGCCGGAGACGCCCCCGTCACCTTGTCGACCGATTCGGACGCCCTTCCGCTAACGGCAAACCATCCGCGGAAGGTCGCCGCGCTGGCAGGGGAGTTCGGTGTCACGTCGTCGATCGCGCGCCTGCAGAAGGCGCTCGACGACCTACCGGCCTAGTCCTAACTATGGGGCCCTATTTGGGGTCTTACTTGGGTCGGCCGACTTCGTAGGTGCCGTTGCTGTCCTGGAACGTCACCGTCACCGTGCGCTTGGTGCCGTCGATGCTGACGTCGCAGTTGAAGTTGGCACCCTTCTCCACCTTGGGGTTCTTACCGTCGTTGCACTTGACGTCCGAAACGTTCTTGGCCCCGTACCCGTTCGCCTCGTCGCTGAGGATCTGCTCAACCCCGGTCTGCGCGGCATTGACGTCCAACTCCGTGGTCATGAAGAAGCCAGGCTTCCAGAAGCCCGTCACGCCCAAGGCGATCAGCAACAGGGCAACGATGGCTCCGATGGCGATGAGCAGTGACTTCTTGCTGCCCTTGGCGGAACCGGCACCACTGGCCGGGTATGGCGAGTACTGCTGCCCGTACGCGTTGGGGTCGGCAGGCTGGCCGTACTGCGGTGGTTGCCCGTACTGACCTGGCTGGCCGTACTGGGTGGGTTGATTGCTCTGCGGGTACGAACCGGGTCCGTATGCGGTGGGCTGCTGGCCATACTGGTCGGCGGCCGGATACGCCTGCGTGGGCGGCGCGTAACCGGGCTGACCCGGCTGCTGGTAACCGGGATACTGCTGCTGCGGGTAGGCGGAAGCCTGATCCCAGGCGGGTGCTTCGGTGGGCTGATCGGGAGCGGGAGGTTGCTGCCACGCGGCCGGATCACTCGGCGGCTGCGACCCTGGCCACGGCTGCGTCGGATCAGGTCCTTGCGGTCCGCTCATCGTCTCTCCTCGGTGTGATCAGAAGCGTTGGCAACACACTACCCTGCATCAACTGCCACGACGCCGCGCCGAATGTCGGCTATCGCACGTTTCGCCGTCGTCCTCGACTCAGAGGTCGGAGCGGCAATGCGAACCTGATCGAGCAGGTCCAATACCTGTCTGCACCACCGCACGAAATCCCCGGCGGAGAGCGGCGATCCGGATCCCGCCGTGTCGGATGCGGCAAGCGCCGAAGACAAGTCACCGTTCGTGGCCCAGCTGTGGATGGCCGCGACGAAGCCGACGTCGGGTTCGCGGCTGGCCGATACGCGATGGCGCTGCTCGTCGGCGTGGATGTCCGCCCACAACCGCCGAGTGCGCACCAGAGCCCGACGGACCGGCTGCGTCGCCACCTCGAGGCCGGGGGGCGCACCCGGCGTGTCGCCCCTCGATTCGAACACCACTGATGACACGACGGCGGCCAACCCTGCGGAGTCCAAGCCCTCCCACGCTCCGTCGCGGAGGCACTCGGCCACGAGCAGATCGCTTTCGCTGTAGATGCGTGCCAGTAGCTTGCCGTGCTCGGTGACCTTCGGTTCACCGCCGACGTCCTCGATGAAGCCGCGACCCTTCAGCAGCGTCACGATGCGGTCGAAGGTGCGCGCGAGCGAGTTGGTCGCCGCTGCGATCTTCTGCGCAAGCTCGGCGTTGTCGTGCTCGATGCGTAGGTAGCGTTCGGCGGCCCTGACCTGGGTCTCCCGATCGGGGCTCCGATGCGTGGGATGGGTACGCATCCGTTCCCGAAGCCGCGACAATTCAGGGTCGACGTCCGGCTCCGCCGTCGCGCCGCGCTTGCGCTTGGCCGAGGGCACGTCAAGGCCGGCCGCCGCGGACAGCAGCGCCGACGCGACGTCGCGGCGAACTCTTGGCTGGCGGTGCTCGACGCGCTTGGGCAGCGACATCGACCCGAGCCGCGCCGACGCCCCCGAGTAGTCGGCCGACGAAATCCGGCCTGCCCAGCGATGTTCCGTGAGCACGAGGGGTCGCGGGTTGTCCCCGTCGGCATCCGGTTCGAGCACCACCGCGAGCCCGACGCGGCGGCCGTGTCCGATCATGATGATGTCACCTCGACGAAGGGCCGACAGTGCGTCGTCGGTGGACTTTCGACGATCTAGCCGCGACGCGCGCGCCTGCGCACGTTCCCGCGTCGAGATCTCGGCCCGAAGTCGCGCGTACTCGAGAATCGGTGCGTCGGCGCCGCCGAACTCCGCTGCGAGGTCCTTGAGCATCCGTTGTCCGCGTTCCACGCCGCGGACGAGGCCGACGACGGAGCGGTCGGCCTGGAACTGCGCGAACGACCGCTCCAGAAGTTGGTGGGCCTGCTCGGGTCCCATCTGCTGCACGAGGTTGATGGTCATGTTGTACGACGGCGCGAAGGAACTTCTCAGCGGGAACGTGCGGGTGGACGCAAGTCCCGCGACGTCTGCCGGTTCGACGTCGGGATGCCACAGCACGACGGCATGGCCTTCGACGTCGATGCCGCGGCGGCCTGCGCGGCCGGTCAACTGCGTGTACTCGCCGGGGGTCAGCGAGGCATGCTGTTCGCCGTTGAACTTGACCAGCCGCTCCAACACCACGGTGCGGGCCGGCATGTTGATTCCCAAAGCCAGCGTCTCCGTGGCGAACACCGCCTTCACGAGGCCTGCGGTGAAGAGCTCTTCGACGGTGTGGCGGAACACCGGCAGCAGGCCGGCGTGATGAGCGGCCAACCCGCGCAGCAGACCTTCGCGCCATTCGTGGTAGCCGATCACCACCAGGTCGCCGTCGTCGAGATCCGCACAGCGACGATCGATCACCTCAGCGATCCGCACCCGGTCGGCATCGGTGGTGAGCCGCAGCGGCGATCGTAGACACTGTTTGACCGCGGCATCGCAGCCCGCCCGCGAGAACACGAATGTGATTGCCGGAAGTAAACCTTCGCGATCGAGCGCACCGATCACATCGGGCCGCGACGGTGGACGGTGGAGCGAGGGACGCCCTCCCCCACGGTCTCGGTGGCCCGCTCGTCCGCGTCCGCGTGGCTGCCAGTCGGCCATCCGGTCGGCTTCCCGCCGGTGCGCGATGTGGCGGACCAGCTCGTGATCGACCAGCGGCGAGCCTGCCGCCGCCCGGTCGCCTTCGAAGAGGTCGAACAGCCGCTTGCCCACCATCATGTGCTGCCACAACGGAACGGGCCGGTGCTCGTCGACGACGACGGTGGTGTCACCGCGCACCGTCTGGATCCAGCCGCCGAACTCCTCGGCGTTGCTCACGGTGGCCGAAAGGCTGACGAGCCGCACCTCCTCGGGTAGGTGCAGGATCACCTCCTCCCACACCGCGCCGCGCATCCGGTCGGCGAGGAAGTGCACCTCGTCCATGACTACATGTGAAAGACCCTGCAGTGCAGGAGAATTCGCGTATAGCATGTTTCGCAGCACCTCGGTGGTCATGACGACGATCGGCGCATTGCTGTTGATGGCCTGATCCCCGGTGAGCAGTCCGATGCGCTCGGCGCCGTACCGCTGCACCAGATCGTTGTGCTTCTGGTTGCTCAGCGCCTTGATGGGGGTGGTGTAGAAGCACTTTCGGCCCGCGGCCAGCGCCAGGTGCACCGCGAACTCACCCACCACCGTCTTTCCGGCACCCGTCGGGGCGCACACCAGCACACCGTGCCCCTGCGCGAGGGCCCGGCAGGCCCGCAGTTGGAAATCGTCGAGGGTGAAGGGCAACTCGGCGATGAAGCCCCGCAACTCCGGTGGTAGCTCGGCTGTCAGCTCAGGTGGCTTGGTCATCGATGCCCAGCCGAGACGGAGTGGGCACGGCACTCGGCGGTTCGACTGGTTCGACGTCGCCGAGTGGCGAGGCCACGTCGTCCGGCACGTCCTCGTGCGCTGCTCGCCGCGCTTTGCGCCTGTCGTGAATGCGCGCGATCTGAATGGCGAACTCGAGCAGCAGCGACAGTGCACAAGCCAGCGCGAGCATCGAGAACGGGTCGGACCCCGGCGTCGCGAACGCGGAGAACACGAACAGGCCGAAGATCAGCCCCCGACGCCACTTCCTCAGCTTCTCGTACGTCACCATCCCGACCATGTTGAGCATGATGATCAACAGCGGAAACTCGAAGCTGATGCCGAACACCAACAGAAGGTTGATCAGGAATCCGAAGTACTGATCGCCGGACAGCGCCGTGATCTGTACGTCGCTGCCGACCGTGAGCAGGAACTTCAACGCCTTGGACAGCACGACGTAGGCCAACACCGCGCCCGTCATGAACAGCAACGCGCCGAAGGCGACGAACACCGACGCGAACCGGCGTTCCTTCTTGTAGAGCCCTGGCGTGATGAACGCCCACATTTGATACAGCCACACCGGGCAGGCCAACACGAGGCCCGCCGTGAGGGCGACCTTCAGCCGCAACATGAACTGGTCGAAGGGTCCCGTGGCAAGCAGCCGGCACTGTCCGTCCGGGGCGATCGACGCCCGCGCGGACGAGGGCAGATCACAGTACGGTTCCCGCAACCAGTCCCCGAGGCTGCGGAGGCCGAAAGCTCCGTGGCTGTACCAGAAGAATCCGATCACCGTGGTCAAGAGGACCGCCACCACCGCGATGAGTAGCCGACTGCGCAACTCGTGCAGGTGGTCGACCAACGACATCGTGCCGTCGGGATTGGCCTGCGAGCGTCGACGACGAGGGTCGAGCTTGCCGAGGATTCGTGGGGTTTGCACGCGCGTATATGGAGACAGAAACCTACCGACGACGAGGCCGCGACGTTACGTCGCGGTCGCCGTCCGACTTAGGCTCAGGCCGGACGGGTGTCCGTGGTCTGCTCGGAAGCAGGAGCGGGCGCAGCCGGCTCGACGCGTTCCGACGCGACCGGAGTGGCAGGCAGCGCCGCATCCTCCGGCTTGCCGTCGGACTGCATCTCCTTGATCTCGGACTTGAAGATGCGCATCGACTTACCTAGCGAGCGCGCCGCGTCAGGGAGCTTCTTCGCACCGAAGAGCAGGATGAACGCAGCGATGACAATCAACCAGTGCCAAGGTTGTAGACCACCCAATTTGGGTCACCTCCAGAAGTCCTGGCCGAGTCTACTCGCCACTGACGTCAACTTGTCCCGTCGCTTCGCTCGCCCCCTCGTAGGCGGCGAGCGCCTTCGCAGCCGATTCGCGAACCCGATCGGCGAGCGACTGCGGTTCCAGTACTCGAACGGCCGAACCGAAGCCGAGCACGAACCTCGCCATCCAATCGTCGGACGCGTACGTCATCGCCGCTTCACACGCGCCGTCCGGCAACTCACGCACCACACGAAGCGGGTAGTAGTCGAACATCCAGGCCGCCGACCGGTCGACGAGCAGGGTCGCCGCAGGTAACGCGGGGTCGGCGTCGAAGAGCGAAGTGTCGGGGCCGGCCCGCACGGCGGGTTCGGGAGGCCGCGACGGCTCGTCGAGCACCTTCGCGTCGAAGATGCGATCGAACCGGAACAGCCTCACGTCCTCCGCCGATCGGCACCATGCCTCGAGATAGGTGCGATCGGCGACGAGCACGACCCGAATCGGGTCGACGATCCGGCTCGACAGCGTGTCGTGGGACGCCGAGTAGTACTCGATGGCCAGCGCCCGGCCGTCCCTCACGGCCGCCCGCACCGCGGTGGCCTGACTCTGAACCGGAGTGGGGTCCTCCGCGGCGACCGAACCGCTCACCTCGCCCGCCGCCGATTCGATCTTCGCAATCGCGCTTCGTGCGGCCTCCGGATCGACCATGCCAGGCACGTCCAGCAGTGCCCGCAGTGCCACCAGGATGCCCGTCGCTTCCGGGGAAGTCAGTCGAAGCGGATGGTCCATCCCCGCGGCGAACGTGACCTCGACGGTGTCGCCCTCGAAGTCGAAGTCGATGAGATCGCCTGGGCCGTAACCGGGTAGCCCACACAGCCACAGCTGATTCAGATCCGTGTGGAGTTGCTTCTCGGTGACGCCGAGCGCGGCCGCCGCCTCGGCGCGGGTGATCCTCGGGTTGGCCTGGAAGTAGGGCACCATGTTCAGCAGCCGCACCAGGCGAGTCGAGACGTTACTCATGCGCGTCCCGCTCCGCTGCTCGCGACTCCCGCATGCGCTCGCAGCCGCTCGAGCACGTCATCGCGAAGCGACTGAGGCTCCAGTGCCACCGCATCGGCACCGAGGCTCGCGATCTCACGGGCCAGCCGGGCGGCCATCCCCACATCCATGGTCAACTCGTCGCCCGTGCGTCCTCTCAAGGTGTGTGGCGCCGTCCCCGTCGCCTGACGTCGCAACGAGGTCGCGCGGCCCTCGGCCACCCACACCCGCGCCTGCGGACCAGCCGGCCACTCGGCTACCGCCCGGTGCACGATGTCCCGCAAGTTCACGTCAGTCGGCCGCGTCACCGCGTCGCGCGGACCAACTGCCTTGACCTCCGCCCCCATGCGGGACAACCGGAAGGTGCGCGTCGCATCGCGGTCACGATCGTGGCCGACGAGATACCAGCGCCCGCGGTAGGTCACGACGCCCCACGGCTCGACGGTGCGGTCCCTGAACGGCTCGCTGCGGGATGGTCGGTGTGGGAACGTCACCGCCTGCCCGGCGTCGATGGCGGCCAACAGGACGCCCAATACCTCCTCGGATCCGCGCAGACCAGGCAGCGACGCGGTGGTGATCGTCGCGCCGGACTCCGGTGCGTCGACGTCCACACCTGCGGCCCGCAGCTTGAGCAGCGCACTCTGGGTGGCGGTGACCAATTCGGGTGACTCCCACAATTGGGTGGCCACGGCGACTGCGGCGGCCTCCTCGGCCGTCAGTTCCACGGGGGGTAACGCGTATGCAGCTCTGTTGATGCGGTAGCCCTCGGTGGTGTCGAAGGACGACGCCTTGCCGGTCTCGAGCGGGATGCCGAGGTCGCGCAGTTCGTTCTTGTCGCGCTCGAACATCCGCGAGAAGGCCTCGTCGCTCGGGCTGTCGGCATACCCGGACACCGTCGCCCTGATTCGCTCGGCGGTCAGATAGCCGCGAGTGGACAGGAGGGCGATGACAAGGTTCATCAACCGTTCGACTTTGGATATCCCCACCGGCTCAGCCTATTGGACCGGGCGGGGTTGCGATCACATGCTTGCGATGAGTCGCTTGACGCGTTCGTCGACGGATCGGAACGGGTCCTTGCACAGCACGGTGCGCTGGGCCTGGTCGTTGAGCTTGAGGTGCACCCAGTCGACGGTGAAGTCGCGGCCAGCGGCCTGCGCGGCGCTGATGAACTCTCCGCGCAGCTTGGCCCTGGTGGTCTGAGGCGGCTCGTTGACGGCGGCCTCGATTTCCTCGTCGGTGGTGATGCGGGCGGCCAAACCCTTGCGCTGCAACAGATCGAACACCCCGCGGCCGCGCTTGATGTCGTGATAGGCGAGATCGAGCTGCGCGATCTTCGGATCGGCCAATTCCATGCTGTAGCGGTCCTGGTAGCGCTGGAACAGCTTGCGCTTGATGACCCAGTCGATCTCGGTGTCGACCTTCGCGAAGTCCTGGGCCTCCACGGCGTCGAGCTGGCGACCCCACAGGTCGACGACCTGCTCGATCTGCGCGTTGGGTTCGCGGGTCTGCAGGTGCTCGACGGCGCGGCTGTAGTACTCGCGCTGGATGTCGAGGGCGCTGGCCTGTCTGCCACCTGCGAGCCGCACGGGTCGGCGACCGGTGAGATCGTGGCTGACCTCGCGGATGGCGCGGATCGGGTTGTCCAGTGAGAAGTCGCGGAAGGGGACGCCCGCCTCGATCATCTCGAGCACCAGCGCGGCGGTGCCCACCTTGAGCATGGTGGTGGACTCGCACATGTTCGAGTCGCCGACGATGACGTGCAGCCTGCGGTACTTCTCGGCGTCGGCGTGTGGCTCGTCGCGCGTGTTGATGATCGGCCTACTGCGCGTGGTGGCGCTCGACACGCCCTCCCAGATGTGTTCGGCGCGCTGGCTCAGGCAGAACGTGGCCGCCTTCGGCGTCTGAAGCACCTTGCCCGCACCGCAGATCAGCTGGCGTGTCACCAGGAACGGCAGCAGTACGTCGGAGATCCGGGAGAACTCGCCTGCCCGCACGATGAGGTAGTTCTCGTGGCAGCCGTAAGAGTTGCCCGCGGAGTCGGTGTTGTTCTTGAACAGGTAGATGTCGCCGCCGATGCCCTCGTCGGCCAGCCGCTGCTCCGCGTCGATCAGCAGGTCCTCGAGGACGCGTTCGCCCGCGCGGTCATGAGTGACCAACTGAATCAGGCTGTCGCACTCGGCGGTTGCGTACTCGGGGTGCGAACCGACGTCGAGATAGAGCCGCGCGCCATTGCGAAGGAAGACGTTGGAACTGCGGCCCCAGGAAACGACCCGGCGGAACAGATACCTGGCCACCTCGTCCGGGCTGAGCCGGCGGTGGCCGTGAAAAGTGCACGTCACGCCGAATTCGGTCTCGATGCCCATGATTCGCCGCTGCACGTCTTCGAGCTTACGGGTTGACCCGTCACTGCGTATTGACACCCGTGACCGTGTCCGTGACTGTTGGCCGTGACTACCGCGCCGGAGGCGGCGTAATCCGACGTCTGCGGCGGTTTCGCCGTGGCGTTCCATCGCCATCTTCCTGGTGCTGACGGCGTGTCTCAGCGGCACCTTCTGGGCGTTTGTCAAGCTCACCCAAACGGTGTTCTGGGCCAAACGCAGTGCACTGCCCGCCTCAATTAGCATGCGGCTCTGACATTTTCGACGGTCCGCGTCGGGTGGTGCACAGTCCGGGTTTGATCCACAGGTGGGGGCTTGCTGGCTGGCGTCGGGTCGGCGCGGCTCTGGATAATCGAATGCATGTGCGATGAACGGGTGAGCGAGGTCAGCGGGGCCACTGACGCCGCACTGGTCGATGAAATCACCGACGCCGCCCGAGCGGAGGCCGCCGCCGCGGCCCGGCGCTTCGCGGCGATCGCGGAGCTGACCGAGCGGCGTTGCAGTTCCGAACTTGCGATGGAGCGCGAGTACTGGGCCTGCGACGGCTGGGACAGTGCAGCCGCCGAAATCGGCGCCGCTCAGATAATCAGCCACCGCGCCGCCAGCACTCTCATGCACCAGGCGCTGGCGCTGCGGCACCGGTTGCCGAAGGTGGGGGCGCTGCTGGCCGCCGGGGCGATCACCGCACCGCTGGCCACGCTGGTGTGTTGGCGCACCCACCTGATCGACGACCCGACCGTGCTGGGCGCCGTCGATGCCGAGGTGGCCGCGGCCATCACCAACTGGGGCCGGCTCTCGTCGGCCAAACTGGAGCGCACCGTCGACGCGGTGATCGACCGCCACGATCCGGCTGCGGTGCTGTCCTACCGGGCCGCCGCCCGCGGCCGCGACATCGGCTTGGGCAAGCAGGACGACACCTCCGGCACCACCTCATTGTGGGGCCGGCTGCTGGTCACCGACGGCGAACTTCTCAAACGTCGCCTCGAGGCCATGGCGAATGCGGTGTGCCGTGAGGATCCCCGCACCCTGGGGGAACGGCGCTCCGACGCGATGGGCATCCTGATGGCCGGCGGGGGCACCCTGCCGTGCCGTTGCGAGCATCCCGACTGTCCCAACACCAGTGCCGACGCGCGCGCTGAGGCCATCGTCATCCACGTGCTCACCGACCAGCGCCCCGGTGATCCCACCGGACCGGGCGGACCCGCCGACCCGATGGGGACCGGCCCGGCGCCCGCCGGCACCGCCGCCACCCCTGACGCCACCTCACCGTCGTGCCCGCGGACCGCGGTCATCACCGGCGGGCCCTGCATCCCCGCCCCACTGCTGGCGGAACTGGCCCGCATGGGTGCACTCACGCGCACCGTGGCCGACCCCGCCACCCTGGGGGCCGAGTCCGGCTACCGGCCCTCCGCAGCGCTGGCCCGCTTCGTACGCTCCCGCGACCTGACGTGCTGCTTCCACGGCTGCGACCGGCCCGCCGAATACTGCGATCTGGACCACACCATTCCCTGGGGCCGCGGGCCTACCCACCCCGGCAACCTCAAATGCCTATGCCGAAAACATCACTTGCTCAAGACCTTCTGGACTGGATCCCACGGCTGGACCGACCAACAACTACCCGACGGCACCATCCTGTGGACTACACCGACCGGACACCGCTACCGAACACCACCGGGCAGCCGCGTGCTCTTCCCACACTGGGCCACCACCACACCCGCTCCAACGATTGCGCCGACGACCTCGACTGCCGGTTGGTCCGGCCGTGGGCTGGCCATGCCCCTCCGCAAACGTACCCGCGCCAGCGAACAGGCCGCCCGCATCCAACGCGAACGCCAACGCAACCAAGCCGTCATCGACGACAACCCGCCACCATTCTGACCCGACGCTCCCGTTGCCCTTAACTCCCGCAACGTCATTTGCCGGCGCTGAATACACGTCTGCAATACCGGTTTTGCAGCCCTACCGGCAACGAGTCTGCGACGATATCCGGTGATGCGTCCGTACCGGCAAACGTCGAGGAGCGATCGATGAGTTGGGAATTGGCGTCACGCGTCCGCGGCGCGATGACGACGACAGCTGTGGCCGTTGCAATCATGGGGCTAACTCAGACGGGCGTAGCAGCTTCCGCGAACGCAACACTTAACTTTGCCGGCCCGCTCGCTGCTTCGCTCGGCCAATTTGGCTCCGACGCCCCCACCGGCCCGGATGATCCCCTCTGCGCGCAGATGCCGTTAGACGCCATCTGTGAGGGCGGTCCATATTGGCAGGGGCCGCCTGCTCCTTCCCCACCTCCGGGACCGCCGACTGGACCGCTAGATCCTTCATGTATGACCAACCCTGCCGATGCGGCGTGTATGGGAAGCCCGTTCCTTCCGCCAGCCCCTCCGCCGATCGAGGCTCCACCGCCGCCCATCGAGATGCCAATATCGCCCCCTCCAGTGGAGCTGCCATCAGCGGGTATGGGCGGTATGCCCGGTCACATCTAGCTCAGATGACCGGTCAATCCCTGCGGTGTCGACCGACCGCTTGCTGCTCGGCGACTTCGGGCGCGGCATCGGGGTCGGGCCGAGCTGCCGAAATGAGCAGTGTTGCAACGAGTCCGGCCAACAGGAACGCCGCGGCCAGGTAGCTACCGAGGGAGATGCCATGTGCCATGGCGGCCCGCGCAGCATCGGCGACCGCGGCCGTCTGCGGTTGAGCGGCCAGCCCGTCGATCGCCGCGCCCGCGCTGCCGACCACGGCGCGGGTCAACTGGTCGGCCTGGCCGGCGGGCACCCCCGACGTCGCGAGGTCACTACTGAGGCGGGATCCAAGCACGCTGAAGAACGTCGTCGTCAACACCGCGATTCCGAGCGCAGACCCAAGCTGACGGAACACGCTCTGTACACCGGAACCTTGTCCGGCGCTCGGCTCCGGCACGTCGGCCAGCACCACATTGGTGACCTGGGCCGTCGCGAAACCCACTCCGATTCCGTAGAAGAAAAGCGCCAACGCGAGCTCCCACCACGGGCTGTCGGCACGCGCGATGAAGCCCAGCGCCGCTAGCCCGACGGCTTCTAGCGCCAGCCCGAGCCGGACCAGCCCGAGTGGCGACATCTTCACGGCGAGCCCGAAACTTGCGCCGCTGGCCACGAAGCTGCCAACGGCCACGGGCACTAGGGCCAGCCCTGCCTCGACGGGGCTGTAACCGAGTGCGAACTGCAGCCACAGCGGCAGCACGGCTACGATGCCGAACTCGCCGAGCCCGATGATCAGGGTGGCGATATTGCCGTTGCGGAACGAGCCGATCGAGAACAGCCTGACATCCACGAGCGCCGTTGTCGGCTGCCCGGGCTCGCTTGCGCGGCTCAACGCGACCTGACGCACGGTGAAGGCGATCAGCGCGATCGCCGCCAGAATCAACGCGATCAGCACCGGGGACGGATCGCTAGTCCAATTGAGGCCGAAGAGCTTGAACGGTTCGATGGTCCGGATCCAGCCGTAGGTGCGCCCCTCGATGAGTCCGAACGCCAATAGCCCAAGCCCGGCGATCGACAACACCGCCCCGATGACGTCCACTCGACCAGTGGTGCGCGGAGAGCGCGAGATGAACGCCGACGCTCCTACGCAGATGACGACCACGAGCGGGATGTTGATGCCGAAAGCCCAACGCCAGGTGGCGTGTTCGGATAACCAGCCACCGAGTAGCGGGCCGAGTGCGGTCGCCGCCCCGATGGTCGACCCCCACACTGCGAAGGCCTGCCCGCGCGCCTTCCCCGTGAACGAGGCATTCAACAACGCGAGCGAGGTGGGCAGGATCAAGGCCGCCCCAGCGCCCTGGAGGAAGCGTGCGAGCACCAGCATTTCGCCGTTGGGTGCCAGCCCAGCCAAAAGGCTCGTCGCGCCGAAGAGCACCACCCCGGTGAGGAAGACGCGCCGGGCTCCCCAGATGTCGGCCACCCGGCCGACCACCAGCAACAGCGCGGCGAAGACGATCGCGTAGGACTCCTGGATCCACTGCGCCTGTACGGATGTGACGCCGAGATCGCGCACGATCGACGGGACGATCACGTTGACGATGGTCGTGTCGACCACGATCAACGCGACCCCGAGCGCGATCGCGACCAACCCGAGCCACCGCCTGGCGGAGCTGTGCATTGAATATTTACCTTTACCGTGAAGTATTTCGATTGTGAAGGTATATCCGCTACCGTAGATCGTCAAACACGCGGCAAACATCGAGGAAGGACAGCCAATGGCGGAGTCGACGCCTGACGACGTCGCGGCCCAACGCGCACGGCTCATGGAGGAACTCCGGGGGTACGGCGCCACCTTCACCGAGTTCAGCCGCCGCTTCGCAGCTTGGTTGGACCTGCACTACACCGACGCCGTCGCACTGCTGGAGATATCCGCTGCGGAGGAACGCGGCGACCCGCTTTCACCCGCGAGGCTCAGCGAGCGAATCTCCTTGTCCTCCGGCGCAACGACAGCGCTCATCAACCGACTAGAGCAGGCGCATCACGTGGGGCGCACCCGCGAACACTCAGATCGACGCGTGATCACCTTGCACACCACCGAACACGTCGGCGAGCTCGCTTCGGAGTACTTCGGACCTTTGGCCGAGCGCTTGGACGACATGATGGCGAACTACTCCCCCGAAGTGCTGCGGCAGTTCGAAACCTTCGTCGTCGACCTGCGCAACACCATGGAACTCCACCTCCGCGACGGAAGCGCCCTGCCCCGGCCGCGCTGAATGCCACTAGTGTTGGGCCAAATTCAACGAATAGGAGAGTCTCATGGGCTTCGACCCCAAGGACGCCGTCGAGGCGGTCAAGGACATCGCGACCAATGCCGTCGAGCGGTCCGCAGACATCGTCGAAAGCGCCGGCCACATCCTGAAGGGCGACGTCTCCGGCGGCGTCGAGGGCATCGTCGCGAGCTCGATGGACATCGCCACGCACTCGGTCGAAAAAGTCAAAGAGGTCGTCACCGGTAAGTCCGAGGACCAACCCGAGTAGCTGACCCGCTAAGCCGAATCTTCCACCGGCAAAAGCGCTTCCAGCGCCGAGCCGGCAATGCGACGGAAGGCTCGGCGCGGCCGATTGGTGTCCAGGATCGCGATCTCGAGCGTCGACGGTCCCAGCGTTCGAGCCTCGGTTCCGTTGCCGGCACCGCCTGCGCCCGCCCTCAACGCGTCGACCGCGACCTTCGCCGCCTCACTGAGGCTGGCGTTCTCGGTATACGAATCGTTGAGCGCGTTCGAGATCGGTTCGGTCGTGCCGCCCATCACGACGAAGTGAGGCTCGTCGGCGATGGAGCCGTCATAGGTGATCCGATAGAGCTCGGGCGGCTTGGTTTCGCCGTAGTGCGCCACCTCGGCAACGCAGAGCTCGACCTCGTAGGGCTTGGCCTGCTCGGTGAAGATGGTGCCGAGCGTCTGCGCGTACACGTTGGCCAGCTGCCGACCCGTCACGTCACGCCTGTCGTAGGCATACCCGCGGGTGTCGGCCCACTGAATGCCGCCACGGCGCAGATTGTCGAATTCGTTGAACCGGCCGACGGCCGCGAAGCCAACCCGGTCGTAGATCTCGCTCACCTTCTGCAGCGAGCGCGACGGGTTCTCTGCGACGAAGAGCACACCGCCGGAGTACGCCAACGCGACCACACTGCGGCCGCGGGAGATGCCCTTGCGCGCAAGCTCGGACCGCTCCCGCATCGCCTGTTCGGGCGAGATGAAGTAGGGAAAGCTCATAGCTACGCCTTCCCAGCCTGATCGTCTGCATCCGGGCCGAACGTGTCTGCGCGTGAACGGTTTCCGATGACCTCACGGGCGACGCCTGCGATGCGCGCCTCCGGGATCTCGACGGCCCCGTCGGCTTCGATGATGACGGCCGTCGGGTAGATGCCGCGTACCAGGTCCGGCCCACCGGTCGCCGAGTCGTCATCGGCGGCGTCATAGAGCGCCTCGACGGCAACCCGCAGGGCGGACTCGGCGTCCGTGACACGCGAATACAGCTTCTTGATGGACGACTTCGCGAAGATCGAGCCCGAGCCGACCGACTGGTAGCCCTCTTCCTCGAGATTCCACCCGCCTGCGGCGTCGTACGACACGATCCGGCCCGCGGCCTGCGGATCGGCGTCGTCCAGGTCGTACCCCACCAGGAGTGGCAACGCCACGAAGCCCTGGAGAGCAGCCCCCAGATTTCCGCGCACCATGATCGCCAACCGGTTGACTTTGCCCGCGAAGGTGAGTGGCACGCCCTCGAGCTTCTCGTAGTGCTCGAGTTCGACCGCGTACAACCGCGCGAACTCGACGGCGATGGCCGCCGTGCCGGCGATGCCGGTCGCCGTGTAGTCGTCGGCCAGGTGAACCTTCTGCACGTCGCGGCCTGCGATCATGTTGCCCTGGGTCGCCCGTCGGTCACCCGCGATCAGCACTCCCCCCGGGAACTTCAGCGCGACGATCGTAGTGCCGTGCGGCAAAGAAGACCCAGCGCTGGAACTCATCGGTTCCCCGCTTCCGCCCGGCAGCAAATGCGCCGCCTGCCTGCGCAGAAAGTCAGAGAAGGAGGACGAATCCACTGGACCGGGGGATCCGAACGCTGTGGAGAGGGGTTGGGCAAAGGACAGCTGATCGCGATGCGGCCAGGTCACTGTCCGCCCTTTTGGACGTACGCCCGGACGAAGTCTTCGGCATTCTCCTCGAGCACGTCGTCGATCTCGTCCAGTAGATCGTCGGTGTCCTCGGTTAGCTTCTCGCGACGCTCCTGGCCCGCGGCCGTGCTGCCGGTGTCGTCGTCGTCATCTCCGCCGCCACCGCCACGCTTGGTCTGCTCTTGGGCCATCGGTGCCTCCTGCATCTCATCAGCGGACTCACGTGCTCCGCCTGTCACTCCACACTACCGGTCAACGTCCGGATTTCTCGGGATAGCACGCCCCTCGCGAACCGCGAAGCGGCCGGGAGACACGTCAGTTGGTCAGCTGTTCGACCAGTTCGGCGGCGCTGTTCACCGAATCGAGCAACGCGCCGACGTGCGCCTTGCTTCCACGCAGCGGCTCGAGGGTGGGAATGCGCACCAGTGAGTCGCCGCCCAGGTCGAAGATCACGGAGTCCCAACTGGCCGCGGCGATGTCGGCACCGAACCTACGCAGGCACTCCCCACGGAAGTAGGCCCTGGTGTCCGTCGGCGGGTTGTCCACGGCGTCGATGACCTGCTGCTCGGTGACGAGCCGCTTCATCGACCCGCGGGCCACCAATCGGTTGTAGAGCCCCTTGTCCAATCGGACGTCGGAGTACTGGAGGTCGACGAGATGCAGTCGCGGCGCCGACCACCCGAGGTTCTCGCGCTGACGGAAGCCTTCGAGCAGGCGTAACTTGGCGGGCCAGTCGAGGATTTCCGCGCACTCCATGGGGTCGCGCTCGAGCAGATCGAGCACTTCTGCCCACGTTTCGACGACCTTGGATGCGCTCGGATCCGGATCCCGGCTGTCAACCAACTTGGCCACCCGGTCAAGGTAGACGCGTTGCAGCGCAAGGGCCGTCAGCTCACGTCCGTCGGCCAGCGCCACCGTCGCCCGCAGCGAGGGGTCTCTACTGACGACGTGCACCGCATGCACAGGTCTGGCCAAGGCCAGGTCCGCAAGGTCGAAGCCCTCTTCGATCAGGTCGAGCACGAGGGCCGTGGTACCCACCTTGAGGTAGGTCGACGTCTCCGCAAGGTTGGCGTCGCCGATGATGACGTGCAGGCGCCGGTACTTGTCCGCGTCGGCGTGCGGTTCGTCGCGGGTGTTGATGATGCCGCGCTTGAGTGTGGTCTCGAGGCCGACCTCGACCTCGATGTAATCCGCGCGCTGGGTCAGCTGGAAGCCCGGCTCGTCGCCCGACGGGCCGATTCCCACGCGCCCCGAGCCGGTGACCACCTGCCGCGACACCAGGAACGGCGTCAGGCCCGCGATGATGGCGGAGAACGGCGTCTGCCGCGACATCAGGTAGTTCTCGTGCGACCCGTAGGACGCGCCCTTGCCATCGACGTTGTTCTTGTAGAGCTGCAACTTGGCTGCCCCAGGCACGCTCGCGACGTGGCGGGCCGCGGCCTCCATGACCCGTTCGCCGGCCTTGTCCCAGATCACGGCGTCAAGCGGATCGGTCACCTCTGGCGCCGCGTACTCCGGATGGGCGTGATCCACGTATAGCCGGGCGCCGTTGGTCAGGATCATGTTGGCCGCGCCGACCTCGTCGGCGTCCACGATCGGTGGCGGCCCTGCGGACCGGCTCAGATCGAAGCCACGCGCGTCGCGCAGCGGCGACTCCACCTCGTAGTCCCACCGCGTCCGCTTGGCGCGCTGGATGCCCGCGGCGGCCGCATAGGCCAGCACCGCTTGCGTCGACGTCAGGATCGGATTCGCGGTCGGATCGGACGGCGATGAGATGCCATATTCAACCTCGGTTCCGATGATCCGCTGCATGGGGGCAAGCCTAGCCGCGCTCACCGAAGCTGCTTGCGGCCCGGTCCCGGAGTGGGTCAACTCATGCGTGGGCGCCGAGCAGGATCGCGAAGGCGGTTCGGCAGCTACGCCAGCGGGTTCGGCGGTGGTCTGGTGCTCACGATCGCCCCCCTGGCGGTGTCCCGACGGCCGGGGACGCCCGCTCCGATTTCACTCATCCTGCCCGGCTAATGGCTGCTGGTCCCTGGTTCCCTCGGCCTGATGGGCATCACGCAGATGCTCGGCATGGACAGCATGACCGTCTTTACTGCGACACTCATCTCGATGATCTCGATCGCACGCGGCGTTCACAGCGGCCTACTCGTTTGGCGGGCCTTCGGCCTGCGCACCGGTGGAGCGTTCGAGAAGCGATGACATCCGCCCTCGCTGCCCGGCGCGCCGCCGAACGCTGGTTTCTCGACCGCGGCCTGCCGTCCGTCGTGACGCAACGCGCACGGCTGAGGGCGGTGTGGTCCCGGTCGGCGCCGACGCTGACCGGCTTCGCCGTCGTCGCAGGCTGCATGCTGGCCATCTTCTTGCTGACCGGCCATACAAACGTCGACATCGACGGTGAACCGAGCACTGTCGAGTGGGTCGTGCTCGGCATCCTCGCCTTCTGCCTACCGCTTGCTGCCGTCGCGGGCTGGATGGTCGCCCGGATGGTGACCAATCGCGCGCAGACCATCACTTCGACGATTGCCGTCGCATTCTGCGCGCTCGCCGAGACGATCTCAGGCGGTGCGCTCGCGCTACTGGTGACTGCTGCGGCAGTTGGACTGACCCTGGCACTAACCGGCTCCGGCGTCGGCTCCATCATCGGTTGGGCGGCCCGGCTGACGCTGTCACAGTTCGCCGCGGCGGGGGCGCTGCTCATCCGTGCGCTGCCGGTGGTGCTGCTGTCGGTCTTGGTCTTCTTCAACACCTACGTCTGGGTCATGGCCGCGATCATCAGCCAGACGCGGCTCTGGCTCGCCATCGCCCTATTGGTCGTCATCGCTGCGGTGTTCGTCATATCCGGCACCTTTGAGAAGGCCAGACCGCTACTCGAGAAGGCGACCGCGTCCGCCCGGCATGCGGCACGACTGGCGGGGACCCCGTTCGCGGATATGTCCGAACCGGATGAGCCCGACCCGCTGACGAGAGGTGAGTGGTTCAACGTGGTGTTCGTGCTCGCGGCGACCCAGCTCGCTCAGATCCTGATGGTGGCCGTGGTAACCGGGTCGCTCTTCTTCCTGCTGGGGCTGATCGTGTTGAGCCCCGAGGTGTTGGCGGCATGGACCCGCAACGGCTCGAGTGACGGCAACCTGCTCGGCATGAACCTCCCGGTTCCACAAAGCCTGATCCACGTCACGCTGCTTCTCGCGGCGCTGACATTCATGTACATCAGCGCCAGGGCGGTCGGCGATGGCGAGTATCGGTCGCGATTCCTCGATCCGTTGATCGACGACCTGAAACTGACTCTGTTGGCGCGCAACCGCTATCGCAACAATCCGGTCAGCCCGACGCCCAAAACCTGACTTCGCTCGGCACTCGCTAGAGGTACTGCCCCAGATTCGATTCGGTGTCGATGGCCCGCGAAGCACTGGACGACTTACCGGTGACGAGCGTGCGGATGTAGACGATCCGCTCACCCTTCTTGCCCGAGATGCGGGCCCAGTCATCGGGATTCGTGGTGTTGGGCAGGTCCTCGTTCTCGGCGAACTCGTCGACGATCGAGTCCAGCAGGTGCTGGATGCGAAGGCCGTGTTGGCCCGACTCGAGCACCGACTTGATCGCGTACTTCTTCGACCTGTCGACGACGTTCTGGATCATCGCGCCGGAGTTGAAGTCCTTGAAGTACATCACTTCCTTGTCCCCGTTGGCGTAGGTGACCTCCAGGAACCGGTTGTCGTCGATTTCGGCGTACATGCGGTCGACGACCTTCTCGATCATCGTCTTGACGCACAGCGCACGGTCGCCGCCGAACTCACCCAAATCGTCGGCGTGCAACGGCAATTTCTCGACGAGGTACTTGCTGAAGATGTCCTGAGCCGATTCGGCATCGGGGCGTTCGATCTTGATCTTGACGTCCAGCCGACCTGGCCGCAGGATCGCCGGATCGATCATGTCCTCACGGTTGGAAGCGCCGATGACGATGACGTTCTCCAGCCCCTCGACGCCGTCGATCTCCGAAAGCAGCTGTGGGACAACCGTTGTCTCCACGTCAGAGCTGACGCCGGTGCCGCGGGTACGGAAGATCGAGTCCATCTCGTCGAAGAACACGATGACCGGGGTGCCCTCGGACGCCTTCTCCCTGGCCCGCTGGAAGATCAAGCGGATGTGCCGCTCGGTTTCGCCGACGAACTTGTTGAGCAGCTCGGGACCCTTGATGTTGAGGAAGTAAGACTTGGCCTCGCGGGTGTCTTCGCCTCGGACCTCGGCCATCTTCTTGGCCAACGAGTTGGCGACGGCCTTGGCGATGAGCGTCTTGCCGCATCCTGGCGGGCCGTACAGCAGCACGCCCTTGGGCGGCCGCAACGAGTACTCCCGGTAGAGCTCCTTGTGCAGGAAGGGCAGTTCCACGGCGTCACGGATCTGCTCGATCTGACGGGTGAGCCCACCGATGTCCTCGTAGCTGACGTCCGGAACCTCTTCCAGCACGAGATCCTCGACCTCGGCCTTGGGGATGCGCTCGAACGCGTAGCCCGCCTTGGTGTCGACCAGTAGCGAGTCGCCTGGCCGCAGCTTGCGGGGCCGTCGGTCGTCGTCGAGCGCGTCGGCCACCTCGTCGTCAATGAACTCTTGGGCGACCAATGGTTCGGCCAGCCACACGATGCGCTCCTCGTCGGCGTGCCCAACGACGAGCGCACGATGTCCGTCGGAGAGGAGCTCGCGCAGCGTGCTGATCTCGCCGACCGATTCGAACGTGCCGGCCTCCACCAAGGTCAACGCCTCGTTGAGCCGCACGGTCTGGCCCTGCTTGAGCTCCTTGACTTCGATGTTCGGCGAGCAGGTCAGCCGCATTTTGCGGCCCGAGGTGAACACGTCGACCGTGTCGTCCTCGTGGGTCGCGAGCAGCACGCCGTAGCCGCTTGGCGGTTGGCCGAGCCGGTCGACCTCCTCGCGAAGGGCGAGCAACTGCTGGCGAGCTTCCTTGAGCGTGTCCATCAGCTTGGCGTTGCGCGCGGCGAGCGAGTCGATCCTGGCTTCGAGTTGATGGACGTCGCGGGCGCTGCGCAGACCGCTGTCGGGGCCGACAGCCTGCTCCAATTGCTCGCGAAGGGCCGCGGCTTCGCGGCGGAGTTGTTCTAGTTCGGCAGCATCGTCGCTGGACATGGGAGTTCCGAAGGATTCAGGACGCTCTGGCTCACTCATGTTGCGCTCCCTCCAAGCACCGAAAGTTGGTGCAGTAACAACTTCAAAGCTACCGGCGATTCAGCCTTCGTGTGCGGTGTAGGAATTCGACACACCAGCAACACTTGTTAACCTGTCACCTGAGTTAGCCCCATCGAAAGGACAGTCGTGACACTGAAAACCCTCGTTACCGGCGTGGCAGCAGTCGCTGTGGTAGCCGCAGCAGCGGGCGGTGTGACTTCGATTGCATCGAGTGCGTCGCCGACCGCTCCCGCAATCCAGCCAGTCGTGTTCGGCGCGCCCCTGCCGCTTGATTCGGCACCGAACCTGGCGGGCCCGCTCGTGCAGACCCTCAACGGCCTCGCCGCGGGTGGCTCGTTCTCCGGACCCAAGGGCACCTACGTCGAGGGTGGCCTCGGCCGAATCGAGACCATCGCCGCCGATCGGGCGTACAGCAAGGCCCAGGCCAAGGGCCTGTTCCCGCTGACCTTCAACATCGTCGACATCGATGAGAACGGGCCAGTCGCAACTGCGAACGTCACCGCGACCGCCAACAACGGCGTCAGCAATACGCAGCCCGTGACCTTCGTCAACGGCCCGAGCCCGACCGGCTGGCAGATCTCGAAGGATTCCGCCTTGGCTCTGCTGAGTTCGTCGAGCTAATTTGGTCCGGTGCGCCGCACCGAAGCCCTAACCCTGAGTGCCGTCACCTTGGTGGCGGCATTCGGGCTTTCGGGGTGCAGTTCCGATGACGCTCACGCACCGCCGCCGAGCCAGCACGCGCTGCCGAGCACCACTGGTGTGCTCCCGCCGACGTCGGCGCCCCTTCCGGCGCCGGACGCGCTGACCGGCGTGCTGTTCCGGCTCGCCGACACTTCGATTCCCGCTGAGCAGAAGCTCGGCCTGGTGCAGTACTCCACTCCCGACGACGTGGCGGCGCTCGGGAATTTCGGGCAAGCCCTCAAGGACGGCGGCTTCAAGTCGTTGACCATCCAGGCCACCGACCTGTCCTGGGCGAGCACACCGGGCAACGTGTCGGCCACCGTGACCATCGGCACGGCCGACGATCCGGCCAAGACGTTCACCTATCCCATGGAATTCAGCCCGACGCGGGACACCTGGCAGCTCACGCGGCGGACGGTCGATCAACTGTTGCAGTTGGGCAGCAGCTCGACCGCTCCGACGCCGACCGGTTGAGCGCAGGGCTCAGAAGCGCTTGCGCCGCGCAGGCGGGGGCGTCACGGTGCCTGGAGCGAGCTTGCGGGCGCTGATCAGGAACGCGGTGTGGCCCCGCATCGAGTGCTGCGGTCGCACGGCCAGCCCGACGACGTCCCAGCCGCGCTGCAAGGACTCCCAGGACCGCGGTTCGGTCCAGCACTGCTGTTCGCGCAGCGCCTCGACCGTGCGTGACAGCTGCGTCACCGTCGCGACGTAGATCATCAGCACGCCGCCAGGCACCAGCGCGTTCGAGACGGCGTCGAGCACCTCCCACGGCGCCAGCATGTCGAGCACGGCCCTGTCGACCTGAGCGCCGTCGTAATCCATCAGGTTGGCGATGCGCAGCGTCCAGTTCGGAGGGTGCTCACCGAAGAACGTCACGACGTTGCGCACCGCGTGTTCGGCGTGATCGTCGCGCACCTCGTAGGACGTCACCGTGCCGGTGGGTCCGACCGCGCGCAGCAGCGAACACGTCAGGGCTCCCGAGCCTGCGCCCGCCTCGAGCACGTTGGCTCCAGGGAACATGTCGCCCTCGTGGATGATCTGCGCGGCATCCTTCGGGTAGATGACCTGTGCGCCGCGCGGCATCGACAGCACGTAGTCCATCAGCAGCGGGCGCAACACCAGGAACGGATCGCCGTTGGCCGCCTTGACGACGCAGCCCTCCGGCTGCCCGATCACGTCGTCGTGGGCGATCGCGCCGCGATGGGTGTGGTATTCGTCACCGACCGCCAGGACGATGGTGTGGTGCTTCCCCTTGGGATCGGTCAGCTGCACACGATCGCCGACGACGAAGGGACCGGTAACTGGCACGGACGTCAGCCTGCCAGCAGACGCGCCGATCCGGGTGCGCGGGGTTGTCGGACGCGGACCATAGGCTGATCGGAGGGCAGGAGCGAAGCGACTCGGGAAATGGTTCCGGAGGGCAGGAAGGACCAGCGCATGAGTGACGACCCGGTTGCGCCCCCGCGGCGACCCGCGTTGTCACCGTCGCGGGCCAGCGACTTCAAACAGTGCCCACTGCTGTACCGGTTCCGGGCCATCGACCGCCTGCCCGAACCGTCGTCGACCGCACAGGTCCGCGGCTCGGTCGTCCACGGCGCACTGGAACAGCTCTATGCGTTGCCTGCCGCCAGCCGCAGCGCGGACACCGCGGTGACTCTGGTGGATCCGGCGTGGGACCGCGTCGTCGCCGAGCAACCGGAGCTGGCCGACGAGTTCGAGCCCGCACTACGAGCGCAACTGCTCGACGAGGCCAGGGCGCTGCTCACCGGGTACTACCGGCTGGAGGACCCGACCCGGTTCGACCCCGAGTCATGCGAACAGCGGGTGGAGGTCGAGCTGTCCGACGGCACGCTGCTGCGCGGATTCGTCGACCGGATCGATGTCGCCCCGTCCGGCGAACTCAGGGTCGTCGACTACAAGACGGGCAAGGCACCGTCGGCGACCCGCGAACTTGCCGAGGCCAAGGCGATGTTCCAGATGAAGTTCTATGCGGTGGCCCTGTTGCGATCGCGCAACGTGCTGCCTGCGCGCCTGCGCCTGCTCTACCTGGCCGACGGTCAGGTGCTGGACTACACCCCGGAGCTCGACGAACTCGAGCGCTTCGAGAAGACGCTGATGGCCATCTGGCGCGCCATCCAATCGGCCGGTGCGACAGGCGATTTCCGCCCCAAGCCCTCGCGACTGTGCGATTGGTGTGCCCATCACGAGCATTGCCCCGTGTTCGGGGGCACGCCGCCGCCGTATCCCGGATGGCCGGAGTCGTCGGCGCAGGCGGTGTCGGCGCAGTCTGCGGAGTCGGCAGCGTGACCGACTGCCTCTACCGTCGGCTGCCCGCCGACGGTCCCTTGCAGGTCTTCGAAGCGACTGACGGCACCCGCAGCAACTGGGACCCCGAGATCCAGCACGGTTCACCGCCACTGGCGTTGATGACCAAGGTCATCGAGGAACTCGCGGCCGAAACCCCGCTGCGCATCGGCCGGCTGACACTCGACATCCTGGGCGCGATACCCGTTGCGCCGCTGAAGGTTCGGGCGTGGACCGCGCGACCCGGTGCACGAATCTCGCTGGTGTGCGCCGAACTGCTGCCGTTCGGAGACGCGCGTCCGGTCGCCCGCGTCACGGCCTGGTTGCTGGCCACCAGCGATACCCACGACGTCGCGACCGACCGCCACCCCCCAATGGTCGAGGACGAAGCGGTGCCGAATCCGCACGCGTGGCTGGGCGCCCCCGGGTACCTCGAGACCGTGACGTGGCGCAAGCAGGCCACCGCGGATGGCGCGGCGGCCGAGGTCTGGCTCAGTCCACGTGTCCCGCTGGTGGACACCGAGCCCGTCACCGACGTCCAGCGTCTCGCCATGGTTGTCGACTCGGCCAATGGCGCTGGCGCCGCACTGGACCCAGCCGATTTCGTGTTCATGAACACCGACACCACCGTGCACCTTCACCGCCTTCCCTCCGGCACCGACTTCGGGCTGCGGACCAGGGCCTCGATCGGACCCGACGGCATCGGGGTCACCACCGCCGAGCTGTTCGACCGGCATGGCTTCGTCGGAACATCCGCGCAGACCCTGCTGGTCATGCGCCGCTGAAGCCCATCTTCTGTATATCCATTGCCGTCTATATAGATCTTTTGTAATATTCGGGCATGGACGTCTTCGAGGCGCTCGCGGAACCCAGTAGGCGCACGCTGCTCGACACCTTGCGGGATGGTGAACGCACTGCAGGCGAGCTAGTCGCCACACTGCCCGGGCTGACGCAGCCGACGGTCTCACGACATCTTCGGGTGCTGCGCGAGGTCGGCCTCGTCGAGGTCCGCCCCGACGCGCAGCGTCGGATCTACGCGCTCCGCGCCGACGGCCTAGTCGCGATGGACGACTGGATCAGTCGATATCGCCACTTCTGGGCGAACCATCTGGACGCATTGGAACAACACATGAGCTCGACCTTCGAGGAGCCGACATGACCGACCGGAACGGAAGACTCACCATCGACGGCGACCAGGCCGTGCTCCACTTCGAGCGCAAGCTGCCGTTCCCCGTCGAACGGGTGTGGGCGGCCATCACCGACCCGGCCCACCGAGACAGGTGGATGGGCAAGACCTCCATCGAACCGCGGACGGGCGGCACCATCACGACCGTGGCCTCGGGGCCGCCGTTGCCGCCCGATCAGAAGAGGATGACCGGCCGGATCCTGGTCTGGGATCCGCCTCGCGTGTTCGAGCACGAATGGAATCAACCGATCGTCGAACCCGGAGTGGTGCGGTACGAACTGCAGCCAGACGGAGCGGGCACGCTGCTGCGGTTCAGTCACCGTGGGCTCAGTGTGCCCAACGCGACGGGATTCCGGTCGGGAACACACGCGTTTCTCGACCGCCTCGAGGCCCTCCTTGCAGGCGAGCCCATGCCCAACTGGGCACAACGTGTCGAAGCGATCGCCGGAACCTCTCCGAGCGGCACTGGAAGGGAAGGCTCATGAGAATCGTCATCGCCTATCACTCGGGGTTCGGACACACGGCCACCATGGCCGACGCGGTGGCCATGGGTGCTCGGGCAGTCGGGGCCGACGTCTCGTCGATCGCCGTCGACGCCATCGCCGAGTCGCACTGGGACCTGCTCGACGGCGCAGACGGGATCATCTTCGGCAGCGCCACCTACATGGGCAACGTGCCGGCAGGCTTCCAAGCCTTCGCCGAGCAGACCGGAAGGCGCTGCCTCAACGGAGCGTGGAGGGACAAGGTCGCCGCGGGTTTCACCAACTCCGGCGCCAAGAGCGGCGACAAGTTGACCGCCCTGATGTCGTTGGCCGTGTTCGCCGCACAGCACCACATGCATTGGGTGAACCTCGGACTCGGCGCGGGCTGGAACAGTTCGGACGGCAGCGTCGACGACCTCAACCGCTTGGGTTTCTGGCTCGGCGCGGGCGCGCAGACCGATGTCGACGCGAATCCGGACCAGGTCCATCCATCCGATGTTCGGACGTGCGAACATCTTGGGCGTCGAGTAGCGACCGTCACCGGCGAGCTGCTCGCTGGACGCACTGTCGCACAACCTAATCCAGCGGCTGCAATTCCTGCAGCATCGTCGGCACCAACTCGCTGACCGTCGGGTGGATGTGCATGGTGCGCGAGATGGCCGTGTAGGGAAGCTTGGCAGTCATCACGTCGAGAATGTCCTGAACGACCTCGTCGCCGCCCACGCCGAGGACGGCCGCCCCGAGGATCTCCTCGGTCTCGGCGTCGACCACGACCTTCATGAAGCCCTGGGTCTCCCCCTTCTCGACCGCTCGCCCGACCTTCGTCATGGGCCGCTTGCCCACCAACGCCTTTCGGCCGGACGCACGAACCTCGGCAACAGTCAGCCCGGCCCTGCCCAACGGCGGGTCGATGTAGAGCGCGTAGGTGGTCACGCGGTCGCTGACGCGGCGTGGGTCGTCATCCAGCAGGTTGGCCGCGACGATTTCGAAGTCGTTGTAGGACGTGTGAGTGAAGGCGCCCTTGCCGTTGCAGTCACCCATCGCCCAGATGTGCGGGACGTTCGTGCGTAACTGATCGTCGACCGCGACGAAGCCACGCCGGTCGGTCGCCACGCCCGCGGCGTCCAGTCCGAGGTCGTCGGTGTTCGGCGCTCGGCCCGTCGCAACCAACAGCTGGGACCCGACGATGGGATCGGCGTCATCACGGGGATACAACTCGAAGCCGTTGTCCCGCTTGATTATCCGCATCGCGGTCGCCCCGAGGTGGATCTCGATGCCCTCCGCTTCGAGGATCTCCTTGACGGCAGCGGAGACGTCCTCGTCCTCCCTGGCGGTCAGCCGCGGGCCCTTCTCGACGACGCTCACCCTGGCCCCGAAACGCCGGTACATCTGGGCGAACTCGAGCGCGATGTAGCTACCGCCGACGATCACCAGATGCTCGGGAAGCGTTGCGAGGTCGAGGATGCCGACGTTGGTGAGGAAGTCGACGTCGGAAAGCCCGGGGATGTCGGGGACGACGGCGCGACCGCCGACGTTCAGGAAGATCTTGTCAGCCGCGAGGAGTTGATCGTCGACCCGGACGGTGTGCGGGCCGTCGAAGCGCGCGTGGCCGCGGATCAGCGTGCAACCCGCCATCCCCTCGAGCCAGGACTCGACGCCGTGCCGGTCGTCGAGCATGACCTCGTCCTTGCGGGCCTTGACCTTCGCCATGTCCACCGTGACATCGCCGGTGCCGATACCGAATTCGGCGCCGCGGCGCGCCACGTGTGCGGCGTGGGCACTGGCGACCAAGGTCTTGGTGGGGATGCAGCCGTAGTTGACGCAGGTTCCGCCGACGAGCTTGCGCTCGATGACCGCGACGGTCTGACCGGCTTCCGTCAGCCGTCCGGCAAGCGGTGGCCCGGCCTGACCCGCGCCGACGATGATCGCATCGAATCTGGTTGACTCGCCTGCCATTTAGATGACCGAGACCAGCGCTACGACGGCAAACCCACCTAGCACGGCGATCGCGTCCTCAGACAGCGCGACGGGGAGGTCGTGGCCACCGTTGGCGGCGACCAGCCGCTTGCGGGCCTGGTACCCGCCGAGCGTTCCGAGCA
The DNA here is from genome assembly GCA_025966225.1 of Mycobacterium sp. Lineage (GTDB taxonomy): Bacteria > Actinomycetota > Actinomycetes > Mycobacteriales > Mycobacteriaceae > Mycobacterium. The sequence goes on from JAOPVI010000059.1 coordinate 45,324, forward strand.
CGGCGCCGATGATGCCTGCGCCGAGCGAACTGAACGTGTGATGAAAACCTGCGCCGACCACCGCACCTGCGAACGCCCCGGTCAGAATCCGGACGGCGAACTGCGGGGTGACGGTTCGAGGCGGTGTCGACGGCAGCTGGTCCGTGACCAGTTCCACCACCAACAAGATGCTCAGCACCGTGACGGTGATGGGATGCCCGACCCAGTGAGCCCAGGTGCCTTCGAGCGGCAGCCAGCCCAGCGCCGCACCCCAGGCCACGACGGCCGGCGGGGTCAGCGCGCGAAGACCGGCGACGACGCCGATGAGCAAAGCGAGCAGAAGGAGCAGGAGAACTTGCGGCATGGCGACCCCTCGACCGGTCCGGTAGTGACTGGAAACCTAGCACCCGAGCAGTTCAGAAGCGGCAGAACCTGATGTCGGAGGCCAGGATTGCCTTCGCGCCGATGGCAGCCAACTGGTCCATGATGTCGTTGACGTCGCGGCGCGGCACCAGCGCACGGACCGCGACCCACGCCGGATCGGCCAACGGTGCGATGGTCGGTGACTCAAGTCCTGGCGTGACGGCGGTGGCTTCTTCGAGCACCGTGCGCGGGCAGTCGTAGTCGAGCATCAGGTACTGCTGACCGAACACGACGCCCTGCACGCGACCGGCGAGTTGGTCGCGAGCCGCTGCGGTACCGGGATCGGGATCGGCGCGCTCGATGAGGATGGCCTCCGAGTCACACAGCGGTTCGCCGAAGGCGACCAGGCCGTGCAGGCCGAGCGTGCGGCCTGTCCCGACGATGTCGGCGATGACGTCGGCCAGACCGAGTTGCACCGAGATCTCCACCGCGCCGTCAAGCCGGATCACCGTGGCCTCAATGCCTCTGGCGGCCAGATCCTTTCGGACCAGATTCGGGTATGCGGTGGCGATCCGCTTGCCTGCGAGGCCGTCGATCGCCCAATCGTGGCCCGACGGAGCGGCGTAGCGGAAGGTCGACGAGCCGAAGCCGAGCGCCAGGCGTTCCTGCACGGGCGCATCGGACTCCGCTGCCAGATCCCGTCCGGTGATGCCGAAGTCCATCTCACCCGAACCGACGTAGATCGCGATGTCCTTGGGCCGCAGGAAGAAGAACTCCACGTTGTTGGCGGGATCGACGACGGTCAGATCCTTGGGATCCCGGCGACGCCGATAGCCCGCCTCCGACAGGATCTCCGCGGCGGACTCGCTGAGCGCGCCCTTGTTCGGGACGGCCACCCGCAGCATGCCGTTCGCCGATGAGCCGCTTGCGCGAAGAGAGTCGTTCATAGCTTTGCGTATACGTCGTCGAGGGACAGCCCGCGGGCGATCATCAGCACCTGCGTCCAGTAGAGCAACTGGCTGAGCTCGCCTGCGAGCGCGTCGTCGCTCTCGTGTTCGGCGGCCAGCCAGACCTCACCGGCCTCTTCGAGGATCTTCTTGCCCAACCCGTGCACGCCGCCGTCGAGCGCCGCGACAGTGCCGCTATCTGCTGGACGGGTGCGCGCACGCTCGCTGAGTTCGGCGAACAACGCGTCGAAGGTCTTCACGGCACGCGATTGTTCCACGCCCACCGCGGCGAAGTCACGGCGGTTTCGTCACCACCGTCCGTCCTAGCCCGTCGACGTCACTGGTTTGGGGTTGGCGACCACCTGGCCGTGCATGTCCTCGAGCGATACGCCCTTGGTCTCCTGCACCCAACGCCAAACGAAGATCCCGGACAGCACGGCGCACAGGCCGTAGAAGGCGTATGCCAGGCCCAGGTGGTCCCGCATACCGGGGAACGACACGGTGATCGCCCAGTTCGCCGCCCACTGGCCTGCGGCCGCCAGTCCGAGCGCGGCGGCCCTGATGCGGTTCGGGAACATCTCGCCGAGCAGCACCCAGACCACCGGCCCCCAGGACATGCCGAACGCGACGACGAAGAGGTTGGCCGCGATCAACGCGATGACACCGGATGCCCCGTCGAGCGTTGGTATCAATTCGCCGGCCTTGTTCGGCTTCAGTTCCGCACCCGCGAAGATGACCGACATGGTGATGAGGGTCACCGCCATGCCCGACGAACCTATGAGCAGCAGCGGCTTCCGCCCGATCTTGTCGATCAGGGCAATGGCGATCAGGGTGGTCGCCACTTTGATCACCGAAGTGATGACGGTGTAGACGGCCGACTGGTCCTCGCTGAATCCCACCGCCAGCCACAGCACGTTGGAGTAGTAGAAGATAACTTTGATGCCGACGAACTGCTGGAAGACGGACAATCCGAGGCCGACCCACACGATGCCGTAGAGCCCGAAGAAGCTGCCCCCTGGCTTGCGCAGATCGCGCCACGACGGCTTGTCCTCGCGTTCGAG
>JAOPVI010000092.1 GCA_025966225.1 Mycobacterium sp.
GCTTCCATGCCGCGCTATACACCCACCAGCCGCCCGAGACTGCAGCGAGCTTTCCCGACAACGCCGCGCTGATCGACATGGCACGCCAGGCCGGCGCCGGTGACGCCGCCGCCGATTGCATCAACGACGGCACCTATACCGGCATGGTGGCGGGCATGGCGGACGCGACCAACGTCGAGCACACCCCCACGGTGCGCATCAACGGCCAGGACTACGAGCTGTCCACACCCGATGCGCTGGTGGCCAGCATCAAGGAGCTCGTCGGACCCGTGCCCGGCATCGACGCGCCGACGCACGAGTCGACGCGGCCGAGCTGACCCGACTAGGCCGGATTTGGCGTCTGGTAGCAAGAGGGTCAGCAGTCCCACCCCGGTCCACCCAGGGCGTACCGACGTGAACGGAGAAGCAGTGCCCCCAACCGTCGACTCCCGACCTCTAGACGACCGGGTCTGGTCCGTAGCAACGCGATCATCGCCCGTCGTCATTCAATTCGTCCTCGGTGTGTTGCTCGTGGCGACATGGCTTCTGCGGCGGTGGCCGCTCGTTAGCAACACCGTCGACGCCCCACGCGCCGAAATGCTCGTCGCGACCGGCATCGCGGTGGTCATCTCGGTCGGTGTCGCCGCGGCACTGTTCCGCCGAGATTCGTCAATGGCGCGGGGCATCGGCCTCAGTACTGCCGCGTCGGCCGCCGTCGTCCTGATCGGAGCAATCCCGTATGCCTGCTGGCTCCTCTGAGAATCAGCTCAGCCGCTCCGCCGAGAAGCAGTATGCCGCCGAAGGTCGTCACGGCCGGGCCGGCTTCGCGGCGGCCTTCGTCAACATCCTTCTGCTGGAGTTCCTCACCGCGGTCTTAATGCTGGCCTGGTACATGCTGCCGTTCATCTTGCTGCCGGTACTCATCGTCGACGCGCTCCTTGCATATGGCCTGACGCGAGGACGTGGGACAGTTGCTCAAGTCGGGCGCGGCATGCTCATCGGCTGCATCTCAGCGCCGCTCACCATCCTTATCGTGATCCCCGCCTGGTTCATCGCCCGTGCATTCGGGCTCGTCTGACGAGGAGACGCACGATCGTCGTCCGCGGCACGGTTCAACACTCAATTCAATGAACAGCTCATCTGGCGAGCGCTGGCTAGCTTAGGCGACCGGATTGCCCTCATCGTCCCAGTGCGCCGCGACCTTCTTGCTCGGCTGAACCCGAGGTGGCTCGCCAGGCATCTTCGGGATGCGGACCACTCCCTGGCCATGCTCACCTGCGACTATGCAGGTCGCGACCCTCTGCCATGCAAAAAGTTATCGGGCGAGAACTCGCCCGTAAACGAGGGACAACATGAGTAGCCGGACTGCGCATGTCGCCGTCCTGCATCTATTCGTGAAAGTTTTATAACGACACGGGATTCCCGCCCATGAGCGGTGCTCGATTAACCGATCGTTATTGGGAAACACCGTTCAACGTGACGTGGACGTCGCGGCATTACTGCACGTTTCTTCAGGTGCCGCGCTGTGGAGGGTGTCGCGTCACCCGGGTCGGTATGGCTGGAAACGGGGAAAACCACATGCGCCAACCAACGGTCGCACTTGCTGCAGTTATCTGCGTTCTGATCGCCGGGTGCGGCAGCACGAAACCCAACGCCGCGTCGACGTCGACGTCGAGCACCCGGAAGATGATTCCGCGTCCTCTCGTCGAGCGTGATCTGGCCGGGTTACTGCTCAGCCCCGAACAGGTGAACGTCGCGATGGGGGCGACCGGAATGACGGTCACAACTACCCAGACCGCGATGTCCAACAACAGCGCCACCATGACCCCGCCGGAGTGCCTGGCCATCGACGGCGCGGCGGAGGCCCAGGTCTATGCGAACAGCGGGTTCAAGGCCGAGCGCGATCAGAGCTTCAACGACGGCGATCACTTCACGCAGTATCTCAAGCAGGCCGTGGTGATATTTCCTACCCCGGAAGCAGCCGGTGCCTTCTTCGATGCCTCCACTCAGCAGTGGCCGACCTGCCACCAGTACACCCACACCCAGAGCGAGTCGCAGTGGTCCGTCGGGCAGATCTCTACGGCAAACGGCACACTGAGTACCACCGCGACTCAACAAAATGCCGGTGCCGATGGTTGGGGCTGTGGACGCGCGCTCGCGCTCAGAAACAATGTCATTGTCGACATCAACACGTGCAGCGCGAACCCCGCTGACTCGGCTCTGAGGATTGCGGACCAGATCGCTGGCAATGTGACGGCCCGGTGGTAAACCCTATTCGGCCCTGGACCAACGGTGATGTACTGGCACGTGGGGATCATCAAGGGGTTAGGGGTGGACAGTGTTCGGACATGCCAGGGGCGACAAGGGCAAGACTGACGCGCAGTTGTCAGTAAACATGCGCGTCCGCGTCTACCCGGGCACGGACGCTGAGAGCCCCGGAGAAATCGTCGAGGACTACGGTGAAATGCCCGCCCAGCCCGTCGATCTCGGTGGCACCCATTTCGCCGATCCGGCGCGGCGCTGGGCGGTGGTGTTGGACACCGGAAACCTGCTGTTCGTCGACACCGACGACCTCATCCCCGAGTAATCCATGGCGGGCTCGGTTGAGCCCGCCCTCGCGTGGGTTGCGGATACGACAGGTCTGCCGGATGGCCTGTTTCGCTAACCACTGGCTGAAGTAAGTGATGCTCTGGCCTTACAAAACCGGCGTGCGGTCAGCCTTGCCCTCGACGCGCAACAAGCGATGAGCTGCGCGCAGCGACTCCAGAGTCTCCGACACGTAGCAAGGTTATCGGGCAAGTGCGGACCATTCTAGATATCCGCTAGGCCGGATTTCCCTTCTCGTCCCAGTTGGCCGCGACCTTCTTGCTCGGCTGCACCCGCGGTGGTTCGCCAGGCATCTTCGGATAGCTCGGCGGATACGGCAGGTCGCCGAGCCCACGCTCCTCGTCGGCCGCGACCAACTCCAGCAGCGAATCCAGTGGGAAAGCGACGGAATCGATTGCGGCCCAAGGATCGTCACGCTTGGCCACCAGATCGGGCACCGTCGCGATCGTGTAGTCGTCCGGATCGGCGGTGGTCAACTCAGCCCAGGTCAACGGCGTGGACACCGTGGCGATCTCCGTGCGTCGCACGGAGTACGCCGAGGCGAACGTTCGGTCGCGTGCGTTCTGGTTGTAGTCGATGAACATCCGCTCGCCGCGCTCCTCCTTCCACCACGACGTCGTGACCGCGTCGGGTGCGCGGCGCTCGACTTCGCGGGCCAGCGCGATGCCGGCCCGCCGCACCGCAACGAAGTCCCAGTCCGGCTTGATGCGAACGAAGACGTGCACGCCGCGCCCACCCGAGGTCTTCGGATAGCCGACCAGCCCGAGCTCGTCGAGTACCGGCTTGAGCACGTCGACGGCGATCGTGGCGGCGTCGTGGAAGTCGGTGCCCGGCTGCGGGTCGAGGTCGATGCGGAGCTCGTCGGGGTGTTCGGTGTCGGGACAGCGGACCTGCCACGGATGCATCGTGATGGTGCCCATCTGCGCCGCCCATATGATCGCTGACGGGTGCGTCACCTTCAGCGCGTCCGCGGTGCGGCCCGATGGGAACGTCACCGTGCACGTCTCGAGATAGTCGGGATGCTTTTGCGGAACGCGCTTCTGGTAGATCTCCTCACCATCGATGCCGTCGGGGACGCGCTGCAGATGGGTGGGCCGGTCCTTCAGAGCCGCCAACATCGGGCCCGACGCGACAGCTAGGTAGTAGTCGACCACGTTGCGTTTGGTGTAGCCCAGCTTGGGAAAGTAGACCTTGTCGGGGCTGGTCAATCGGACGGCGATGCCATCGACGTCGAGTTCTTCTGCGGGAGTGGCCATTTCACGACTCCAATACGTCGAACAGGTCGTAGTTCAGCGGGGTGTCCAACTGCGCGAAGGTACAACTCGTCGGGTCCCGGTCCGGACGCCAACGCACGAACTTCACCGCGTGCCGGAAGCGTTGGCCGTGGACGGTGTTGCCCTCCATCTGGTCGTAAGCCACCTCGGCGACCCGCTCGGGCCGCACCGGTATCCAGCGCTTGTCGGCTGCGGAGTTCCACCGACTGGGCTCGCCGTCGTTGACCTGGTCGCCCTCGCGCAAGGGTTCGAGCTCGGCGAGCAGCTTGATCCGATCCTTGACGCTGAACGATGCTGCGCCACCGACCATCTGGAGCTCGCCGTCGTCGCGGTACAACCCGAGCAGAATCGAGCCGACGCCCTCGCCGCTCTTGTGGATGCGGTAGCCGATCGCCACGCAGTCGGCGTCGCGGGCGTGCTTGACCTTGATCATCTCCCGCTTGCCGGGCAGATAACGTCCGTCGAGCCGCTTGGCTATGACGCCGTCCAGCCCGGCGCCCTCGAACGTGGTCAGCCAGTGCACGCCCGACTCGGCGTCTTCGGTGGTGCGGGTGACGTGGCACCAGTGCTTCTCGTTGACCGATTCCGACAACGCCTCGCGGCGCACCCGGAACGGCTCGTCGAGCAGCGAGCGGTCTGCGGTGGCCAGCGCGTCGAATCCGATGAAGTGCGCAGGCGTCTGCTCGGCCAGCATCCGCACCCGACTCTCGGCGGGGTGAATGCGCTGGCTCAACGACTCCCAGTCCAGCCGGATCCGTCCGTCGAGCTCCCGCGGCACGACGACCTCGCCGTCGAGTACACAGCGCGGCGAGAGTTCGTCACGCAGTGCGTCGAGCAGCTCCGGAAAGTAGCGCCCCAAATCCTTGCCGCTGCGCGACTGCAGCATCAGTTCGTCGCCGTCGCGGAACACCAGGGCCCGGAACCCGTCCCACTTGGGCTCGTATGACCAGACGCCGGGGTCGTCCGGCACCTTGGTCGCGGCCTTGGCCAGCATCGGGTCGACGGGCGGCTGCACGGATAAGTCCACGCTTTCCATACTCACGTAGACCCGGGTATCCCGACAATGTCATCGCATCATGGACTTCGAGGGGGCGGCGTGCCGCTCCCCCCAGACCCGCAACTCGCGAAGCACGGGGGCGAGGTCTGTGCCGGCCGCGGTTAGCACGTAGTCATCGCGCGGCGGATGCTCGCTGTAGCGGCGTCGTTCGATCAGCCCCGACTCTTCGAGCCCGCGAAGCCGCGCCGTGAGGCTGGCCCGGGGTGCGCCGGTGTTGACGCAGATGTCGTTGAACTTGGTGACCCCAAAACTGAGCTCGCGCAGCGCAAGAAGGGCCCACCTGTCCCCGACGAGCTGCAGCGCATCGGCAATCGGGCACACCCGAGGTCCGGTGCCGTCGAGTACATATCCTGAACTCACGGCATCAGTGTAGCGATCCGCGGGTCTCAATGGTCACGCTCGAACACCGCACGATTTACCGCAGTGAACTGCTCGACGGTGGTTGCCGGCGTCCCGCTGATTACCTCGACGAGGTTGTTCGTGCCCGAGAAGACCCGTCGCGGTAGTCCTGCGCCACGTTGGACAGGTGCTGGACGAGGAAGGGACTGCGACCCTGCGCCAAGAGCGCGTCCGCGAACGCGTCGATCTCGATCGGCTCGTACCGGACCGGGATGCCGATGCAGATCGGCCACGACGACCTGCGCCCCGAGGTCGGCCAGCCGGCGTGACCGCTCGTCGTCGGCATGTACCAAAGCCCTTACCGCTAGGCCCTTTCCCGTAGCAATCGCACCGCGTGACTGGTGCAGGCGGCGGCGCTACTGGCTGCCTGTCGTCCCGCGCTCAGGGGCCGGATCCGACGTAGCAGTCGTGCGCCGAACGGCCCGCCCCCGCAGATTCGCCCGCTTGGGCATTGGCGTGGCCTCACCGAGGTGAGGCGTGCACGCTGGTTTGAGTCGGGGGTCGGGCCGCTCGGTCCATTTCTGATGGATTGACATCACCTGCCTTTCAGAACGCGGCTGGGATTAGTTCCTGGGCGGAGGGCTGCGTTGGACGGCGCGAACGGTGGACGCGTGCGCGCCACGAGGGGACTCGTACATCGCACGACCGGCCAGCCCACGCGTCGCCACCGAGTCGTCGCGCGTCATCACCGTCATCATCGGCCACCCGTTCTCGCCGTTCACCCGCCGGTCAGGCGTCGATGACACTGTGACCATTGGTGCGGCCGATCGCGATCTTGCGGGGCTTTGCCCGCTCGGCCACTGGAATCCGTAGCCGCAGCACCCCGCCGTCGTAGGACGCGTCGATCTTGTTGGTGTCGAGGTTCTCTCCCAGCACCAATTGCCGACTGAACACTCCGCGAGGACGCTCCGTGGCCAACATCTCCCGGGCGGGATCGACGTCGGGACGCTCCGCACGCACCGTCACCACGTTGCGCTCGATGTCGAGGTCCAACGAGTCCTCGTTGATCCCCGGCAGATCGAATTCGACGACAAACTCCTCACCTTCGCGCCAAGCGTCCATCGGCATCACCGCAGGACGCGCTGCGGTCCCCAACACCTGCTGGGCGAAGCGATCGAGGTCACGAAACGGGTCAGGGCGCATCAGCATGGTCGCCACCTCCAACTCTCCTATCTCATGTCAGACGTTAGATAATGTGTGCTCACCAGCACAGATTTCTTATATCACAGGATATGCTTCTCTGCAAGTGAGTGAACGAGCTTTTGGGAGCGTGAATCGAGGGCGGCTGGACTCGCGGGGACCGTTGCAGTGCCCGGCGGTGACGACTGCACCGATGTCAAGCTTGGCAGCACCGACCAGGCCACTGACCGCGGCAGTGCGCTTGGCTAGTGGCGGATCGGCGCTTCGGCAATGCCACCCCAATGCTTACCGAATCGGATTCGGCATCGATGTGGCGGAGGAAAAACGTCGGTCCCGACGGTACCGGGCTCAGTGGTGGCCATATCGGGATCGTAAAACAACGCCGGAAGAAAATCTCTAGCTGCTGGTGTAGACATTTGCCTCCGCTGCGGTTAGATTGAATCTCGTAGACAGAACAGAGGCGATGGCACGGGAGGAGACGAACTACCCGTGATGTTGGGATCCGACAGCGGTCCGGCAATCCGAGCATCTGGCAGACGAAGATGCTCGAACAGTTGAGAAGTGGCAGTACCCGCAAGAGCAAGTGGCCGTCAAGGTGACCGAAGGGAGTCATTCATTCGTATCGCCCGCGATGTCGAACATCGGGTCGGTACTGCAGTGTCAAAGCCATGTCGATAAATGAAAATATTGTCCTGAGGGCTGGCGACCCCGGCGCGATTCTGTAGCCGGGGTTCGCCAGCCCTCCGTCAATGGCACTCTCGGCGGTTCGCCAAACCGAAAGTCCCACTCACCGGCAGCCGTCGGGCATGTTCGGTGAATCTCGTAGTTTCTCGAAAGGCGTTGTAGTCAAAGCGAATAACGGTTCAACCGACACCAGCGGTCCGAACGACAAGTTCGACGACGAGGATTACCCTGCCTACAGCATGGGAAACGCGGCCCAAATTCTCGGCACCACCCCAGCGTTCTTGCGAAGCCTCGACGAGGCGCAACTACTCACACCGCAGCGCTCCGAAGGCGGTCATCGCCGCTACTCCCGCTACCAACTGCGCATCGCCGCCAGGGTCCGTGAACTCGTCGACCAGGGCACCGCACTCGACGCGGCGTGCCGCATCATCATTCTTGAAGATCAGCTCGCCGAAGCGCACGCCACCAACGCCGACCTTCATCGCAGCCTCGACGGCCTCCGCGCCCCACCCGGACACGACCTTCAGTAAAGAACCCATGATTGGGAGGCCTGGCACGGAGTCCGAAGGCGCTCGGCCAAACGGAGCGACCGGCCCCAGCAAGTACTACTTGCCGCACGAGTGCGAGACGGGGGCCGCCCGAGGTCGACGGACAACAATGAACCAATGAAGCTGCCCGTGATGCCGCCCATCTCGCCGATGCTGGCCAAGTCGGTCACCTCGATGCCGCCGGACGCTTCCTATGAACCCAAGTGGGACGGCTTCCGATCGATATGCTTCCGCGACGGCGACGACGTCGAGTTCGGTAGCCGCAACGAGCGGCCGATGACGCGGTACTTCCCGGAACTCGTCGCGGCGGCCACCGCGGAGTTGCCCGAGCGTTGCGTCATCGACGGCGAGATCGTCATCGCAGGCGATCACGGCCTCGAATTCGAAGCTCTGCAACAACGCATCCATCCCGCGGACTCCCGAGTGCGGATGCTCGCCGAGCAGACGCCTGCCTCCTTCATCGCGTTCGACCTGCTCGCGCTCGACGACGCCGACCTGACCGGGCGGCCCTTCGCCGAACGCCGCGCCGCGCTAGTCGAAGCACTCGCGGGCTCCGGTCCGTCATTCCACGTCACACCTGCCACCACCGATCAGGCCACCGCGCAGCGCTGGTTCTCCGAGTTCGAAGGCGCCGGGCTGGACGGGGTGATCGCCAAACCGCTGACGGTCACGTACCAACCGGACAAACGCGTCATGTTCAAGATCAAGCACCAGCGCACCGCCGACTGCGTCGTTGCGGGCTATCGGCTGCACAAGTCGGGCGAGGACGCGATCGGCTCGCTGCTGCTCGGGCTCTACAAGGACGACGGCACGCTCGCGTCCGTCGGCGTCATCGGGGCCTTCCCGATGGCCAAACGCCGACAGCTGCTCACCGAGTTGCAAGCACTGGTCACAACTTTCGACGAGCACCCGTGGAACTGGGCGGCCCAGATGACTGGCGAGCGCACGCCGCGGCGCAACGAGGGCTCACGCTGGAACGCGGGCAAGGATCTGTCGTTCGTTCCCTTGCGACCCGAGTTGGTCGTCGAGGTGCGCTACGACCACATGGAAGGCGAACGCTTCCGACACACGGCCCAGTTCAACCGCTGGCGGCCCGACCGCGAGCCTCGTTCTTGTACCTACGCCCAACTGGAACAGCCAGTGACCTACCGACTCGGCGACATCGTGCCCGGACTCGGTGCACCTGCGTAAAGGTGAATCAGCCCGGACGCCACCGCGAACCGCGGACCGTGCATGCCATCGATGTTGGCCCGTCCCACCACCACGGACGTCGGGCGCAGGGCTTCTCCGACGGTGCGCAGCAATTCGTCGTCGAGCGCCCCTCCCCCGGCCAGTACGACCGCGGACGGAGCGGTTTCGAAGGCCCGCATGCAGCGGACGATGTTCGCGGCCACCGTCTCCTGCTTGATCGCAAGTCGAAGACTGCGCCATTCCTCGGCGGCCAGCTTGTTGGAGAACGGCACCAGCCCTGCGCTTCCACGCGTACAGAGCCGACCGATCGCATCGGCCGGCGCCGGGCTGTCGAGGAACAGCCGGCGGCCGTCCTCCTCGTGAGCGACGTGCGGGCCCTCGACCCGCAGGGCAGGCGTTCGCTTGACGCGTTCCGCGAGCGCACGCGGGATGCCGAGCACCCGAGCGACTGCCGTGGTGATCGCCTCGCCGGCGCCTGCTGCCGTCACGGCGCGACCTAGCCCGATCAAATCGATTGTGCCCCCGCCGATGTCGCACACCACCGAGTCCGGAGGAAGCCCCGGCGTCGTCCGTGCACCGACGGCTGCGGCGTCCGGTTCTCCTGCGATGGTGCGAGTCGGGCGTCCCGTCAGGTCCTGGAGGGTCTCCGCTGCGTCAGCGACGACGTCGGCGGCCAGCAGGGCGACGACGGTGCCGCGCGTGTCGGCGACGCCGCGCCGCAACCAGGCTCCGTTGTCGATCGAGGACAGGTCGGTGAAGAAGGCGTCGTCGACCGCGATGCCGTGCTCGGCGGTCGGAATCGACTGCAGGCGAACGGCAACCACGTTGCCCGGCGCTTCGCGCCTGAGCACGCTGTGCGCCTGGGCCGGCGTGTACCGCACCACGTGACCGTCGATGGTGCAGTCCACGTAGTCGTCGTCGACCGCTGGCGGATCGGGCGGTCCGGTCCTGCGGGTCACGGCGATGGCGGGGGAATCCGCCAGTTCGCGGGTGAACTCGGCGACGTGCTGAATGTGCTCGTATCCAAGTTCCAGTGCGACGCAGAGCGCTATGGGGTCGGCCATCGCACGGTAGGCCCGGCCTTCGGCGACGACCTCCACGGCGACCAACGCGCCCGGTGCGACGCCGTCGACGTCGACCTCGTCGACCACTGGCACGTCGATGGAGATGCGGTTGCGGATCAGCACGGCATCGTCCTGCGCGGCGATCACGCCGACCACCTGCCACCCGCGATCCACTGCCGCGGAGATGTCTCGGGCCGCCACTTCGAAGTCAGTGGTCGCATCGACGGAAACGATTGTGGGACCGTCGGGTACGGTGCCCGTCAGATCGTTCAGCGGCACGTGCCGACCCACCCCGAGACCCGTCCCCGCAGGCGTGCTGGCATCGACGTTGCGCAGGCTCAGCACGGGTGACCGGGGTGACGACGGCGGCGGAATTGGCGCGGTGGCGGTGTCCACCGGCCGGAGCGCGGCAAGTAGCAGTACCTCGGCCACCACATCGGCACCGACCTCCAGCTTGTGCAGCAGCGCCGCGGCACCCTCGAGTGAGTCACGAGAACCCTTGCGCCCGCGGGTGGGGCCCTGCCCGTGGGCAACCTGTTCGACGGTCCCGGCACCGACGCGCGCCAGGACGATCTCGGTGGTGTGGTTGCCGACGTCGATGCCCGCAACGAGGGTCACCGCAACAGACCTCGCCTTGCATAGACGACGCCGGCCTGGCGCACCAGCTCCGCGCAACGGGCCGCACCGCGTGCCCGCAACGAGACCAGCAACGCCTCCAACTCCTCGGCCGTCGAACGGTGCGGTCGCAGTGCTTCGTACAAATTCATCACTTCTTCGTCGTCGATTGTGGCGAGTTCGGCGGCGCGCAGGAAGTTTTCGGCCAGCTGCGGGTTTCCACCCGCTTTGGCGACGGCCGCCTGGTGTGCCAGCGCCGCCGGGTCCATCCGAAGGTCCGACAGGGTGAGGTTGCCGTCGACGGCGGCTTGGACCGTGAACCTCTCGTCGGCGGTCATAGCCGTCTGTTCTTCGCGCAAGCGCTCATCACCGCCCTCTGTTCTTCGCGCAAGCGCTCATCACCGCTCCACCTGCACCGTCATCGGGGGCTCGCCGGGTTCGCAGCACGCCCGCTCGAGCGCGACGAGTGCGACGGCGCGCGCTTGGTAGCGAGCCGATATCGACTCGTCGGTGCCTCCGGTCAAGATCGGCACGGGCGCCATCCCCTTGGCATGCCTGGCCGCGTTCTTGCCCAACTCGCGGTACATCTTGGCAGTCAGCAGCGGGGCCACGCTGAACAGTTCGAGATTCGCCAACGGCGCCAGATCCCGTCGGTGTATCAGGGCGGTCCCCTTGCCCTGCAACCCGATTCCGATGCCGGACCCGGACAGCCGGGCCGCGGTCAGCCCGATGAGTCCGACGTCGATGGTGGAGCGAACTCGCACCAGGCGCGGCACGCAGCCCTCCTCCTCGAGTCCCGCCGTGAGCTGCCGAAGGACCTCGCCAATCTCCATCCCACACAACGAAAGCCACACCGTTCGACCGAGCGCGGGCGAGAGCCCGATGCAGACTTCCCGCGGATCGCTGCCCTGGCGGGCGGGCTCGACGTCGGAGAACGTGACGTGATCACGGTGGTCGGCCTGGTCGGCCGTCAACTGCTCGATCGTCCGCGCCTGCCGAATGTCGTCGATCTCGGCGCGCCGTTGCTCGGTCAGCGCGTATCCAGTACCGGGACCCGCGTAATCATTCGGGTCGGTGAGCTTGGACAGCACGCGGAACTCCTCGTCGAAGATCGCCGAGGTCTGCAATTGGTCACCACGCAGACGTTCGCGGGTGAGCCGCATGATGGCGTCCGCTTCCTCGTCGTAGCCCGTCCGCTTCAGGGAGGCGATCACGTCGAAGACCGTCAACTGCTTGGCTTCGATCGCGGCGGCCGCCTCCGCCACGGCCTTCGGATCACCCGGCGAAAGGTCGCGGGATCCGTTGGCCACCACCACGGCATCGATCCGATCGTCGTCGAAGTCGGCCAGCCCGAGGTCCCGGTACACCGCCTGCACGGCGGTGGCGGCTCGACGCCGAACCCGCGCGAGGTGCGCAGGCGAGACCGTCCGCAGCCCCCCGTCGACACCCCAATCCCGTTGCAGCACCAGGAAGTCGTCCATGTCGTCGGAGTTGAAGTTGGACAGCGCAAATGCGTTGTCGTAGCGCGGGATCGATCCGAAACCCGAGAAGATGAAGTCGGCGCCCGCGAGCAGCACGGGCAGCGTGTGCGCGCTGCGGCGGATGTCGGATTCGGAGATCAGGTTGTCGTTGCCCGCGCAGGATTCGAGATCGCGCATCATCACCATCAGGTTCTCGGCGAGCAGTTCCTTCATGCCCTCGGGCACCGAGGCCACCACGCCGACGCCGTCGATCCCGCCGTTCTGCACGCCTTGGCTCCCCAACGCACGTGCGAGCGAGACGCAGCGCGATTCCAGGTACAGGATCGAGCACTTCTCGGCCGCCCCCATCAGTACCTCGGCGCCGCCGCCACTGGTCACCCGCATCTTGAGCCCGCGGGAGGCGTAGGCGGAGGTGAGGATCGCCTTGCTGAACGGGGTGTCGTCGCCATCGACGAAGACCTGCTCGGTCCCGTAGAGGGAGATGGTCTCGGCGTAACTGGTGAGCCCACGCAGGCCGAGTCGAAGCTCCAGGGCTTCTTCGATCGAGCATTGAGCCATGGCTCCGGGGGTGCCCACCTGACTGCCGATCAGCAGCGCGACAGCGTTGGACGGGGCGTCCCCTAGCACGGGCACCGTCGTCTCGACTTCGCGGAATCCGTATGCGACGGCACTGGCCGCATCGGCTGCGATCAGAAGTGGATCGTCGAGTTGATTGGTGACGTGCGCCTGATTGCTCGGCGTCCGCCTGGCCCGCAGCCTGGACATCGCCATCTGCATCTCGACGGGCGTCATCACCGCGACGACGCGGGCCAGTTTGGCGGGCGTGACGCCGCCGATCAGACGGACCACCTCCGCCCTCGGTACGTTGACGTCGATGGCCATGCGGGC
This sequence comes from Mycobacterium sp., assembly GCA_025966225.1. Lineage (GTDB taxonomy): Bacteria > Actinomycetota > Actinomycetes > Mycobacteriales > Mycobacteriaceae > Mycobacterium. The sequence continues at coordinate 12,928 of JAOPVI010000092.1, forward strand.
CAGCACCTCATCGTCGAGCGCCATGGCCTCTTCGGCGATCTCGAGATCCAGCCCGTAGCGAGCAATGAACTCGTCGATCACGTCGAAGTGCTCGGCGATCTTCCCGTCGAGTTCCAGGACGACGCCGTCCCGCACCACCAGTGACGGTTCGGGGTCGTAAGGACTGTGCATCGCGACCAGTCCGAGTTCCGGGTTGGCGACGCTGAATCCGTCGAGGTTCACCGGTTTCGCGTCGAGGATCCGCATCCGGCCCTGGTCGAGATCCTCGACGCGTCCGTAGGCCAAGCTCTCGGGGTCCATCGGCCCGTTCCTCCTCGTGCTGGAGCCGACGACCCGGTGGTGTCCGGGTCGCCGGCCCCATCCTCTCACCGCTGCGGGGAGTGGGCGCCCTAGTCTCGGACTACGTTGTCCTCGTAGACGATTCGCCCAATCAGGTCGTAGCGGCGGGGGTCTCTGAACTTGAAGTAGGTCGCCATCACCGCGCCGAACACGAACAGTCCCACCACGATCCACGGGGTGAGCTTGAACAGCAGCGTGCCGGATGCCGTGCCTGCGGCCGCGTCCTTGTGCACCCAGAGCAGGTAGACGACGTACAGCATGCCGATGCCGCCGAGCAGTGGCGCAAGGAACGTCTTGAACCAGTGCGCGCTGCCCTGGTGATTCTTGTGGAAGTGGAAGTAGGCGATGACCGAGAACGCGCACAACGACTGCACGATCAGGATGGCCATCGTGCCGAGAATCGCCAGCAGCGTGTACATGTGCACGTAGGGATCCATGCCTGCGGCCAGGAACGCCAGGATGATCACCAGGGTGATCCCAGTCTGCACGAAGGACGCGATGTGGGGTGAGCCGTGCGTGGGATGCGTTGCGCCGATGGTCTTCTGGAGGCCGCTCGACAGGCCCTCGCGCCCCATGGCGTACAGGTACCGCGATGCGCAGTTGTGGAACGCCATCCCGCAGGCGAACGATCCGGTGACCAGCAGCACGTTGAAGAGCGTGATCGCCCACTCGCCGTAGTAACCACGCACCGGGCCGAAGAAGATCTCCGAGGCGGTATCGGCCGACTGTGCGAGGTCGATCGACTTCTGGGGCCCAGTTCCGGCGATGGCCATCCACGAGATGAACACGTAGAAGATGCCGACGCCGAGCACGCTGATCATCGTCGCCCGCGGAATGATCTTCTTGGGCTCGCGCGACTCCTCGCCGTACATCGCGGTGGACTCGAAGCCCACCCATGACCAGAACGCGAAGAACAGGCCGAGGCCTGCGCTAGCCCCTGCGATGGCCGCCGGCGTGAACGCGCCGATGGGATTGAGCGTCTCGGCGACGGCGAAGCCATCCGGTCCGCCGCCATGGAACAGCACGGCGAGTCCGCCGAGCGACAGCATGACGATCTCGGTCACCAGAAAGATGCCGAGCACCTTGGCCGCGAGGTTGACGTCGAAGTACGTCAGGAGGCAGTTGAGCACCAGCATCAGCAGCGCGGGGACGATCCACGGAATGGTGACGTCGAACTGCGACTTCAGCAGGTTCTGGAAGAAGAACGAGAAGATGCCGATCAGGGAGCCTTCGAACACCACGTAGGCCATGGTGATCAGCAGTCCGCTGGCCATGCCGACGATCCGGCCGAGGCCGTGGGAGATGTAGCCGTAGAACGCACCGGTGGCGGTGATGTGCTTGGCCATCGTGGAGTAGCCGACGGCGAACAGGCCGAGGACCACGGTGGCGACGATGTAGCCGGCGGGCGCGTGGGAGCCGTTGCCGAATCCGACGGCGATGGGGACGTTGCCGACCATTGCGGTGATGGGTGCCGCAGTGGCCACCGCCATGAAGATGACGGCCAAGGTGCCGATGGCGTTGCGCTTGAGCCGCTGAACGTCCTTGTTCGGACTGTCTGGGTTCGAACTATCTGGTGGCGATACCGCTTGATCGGTCATCTACCGGCGAACCTTCCTGACGGTGAGCAGAACTCACGTGCGTGGGACGCACATCGGACGCATGTGGTGTGGGACACACCGCGGCCGCTACGAATATTGGCACCACCAATCGGCAATGGCAAGACCCATTCAGTACCATTGACACAAATGGTCCACCCTTTTACGGTGGTGCCTCGCGGCCAGAACTGACCCACCCAGGGAGCCACTTGTACGACTACGGCACGTTCTCGTTCGAGTCCAAGGCCCAGGTGCTCGAGCAGGCGAAGAAGTACTGGAACCCCGACAAGACGCAGTTCTGGACCGACGCAGGCGTCGACCTCGTCATCGACCGCAGGGACGGCTACTTCCTGTGGGACATGAGTGGCCGCCGGCTGATCGACATGCATCTCAACGGTGGCACCTACAACCTCGGGCACCGCAATCCCGAGATCATGGCTGCGCTCATCGACGGTATGCAGTACTTCGACATGGGCAACCACCACTTCCCATCGGTCGCCCGCTCGGCGTTGGCGCAGCGGTTGGTCGACTCGGCACCTGCGTCGATCACCAAGGTGGCCTTCGGATCTGGCGGCGGCGAGGCGATCGACATCGCGCTCAAGAGCGCCAGGCACGCCACCAAGCGCCGCAAGATCGTCTCGATCATCAAGGCCTACCACGGACACACCGGGCTGGCCGTCGCCGCTGGCGACGACAGGTTCTCCAAGCTGTTCCTCTCCGATCGGCCCGACGAGTTCGTGCAGGTACCGTTCGGCGACGTCGAGGCGATGGACCATGCGCTGTCCGGCGGGGACGTCGCGGCAGTCCTCATGGAGACCATCCCCGCGACATACGGATTTCCGCTTCCCCCAACGGGTTACCTCGAAGCGGTCAAGGAACTGACCGTGCGCCACGATGCGCTCTACATCGCCGACGAGGTCCAGACGGGCCTGATGCGCACCGGCGAGCTGTGGGGCATCACCAAACACGGCATCGAGCCGGACATCATGGTGACCGGCAAGGGGCTTTCCGGCGGCATGTATCCGATCGCCGCGGCGATGCTCGGTGACAGGGCGGCGCAGTGGCTCGACGAGGACGGCTTCGCGCACATGTCGACCTTCGGAGGCGCCGAACTCGGTTGCGTCGCCGCCATCAAGACGTTGGAGATCACCAGTCGCCCCGAGGTCAGGACGGGCGTGCACACGCTCACCGACGTCTTCGCCAACGGGCTGGCCCGCATTCAGGCCGACAACCCGGACTGGTTCGTCGGCATCCGGCAGAACGGCGTGGTGATCGGCCTGGAATTCGACCACCCCGAGGGCGCCAAGTTCGTAATGCGCGAGCTGTACGAAAACGGGGTGTGGGCCATCTTCTCGACACTGGATCCCCGTGTCCTGCAGTTCAAACCGGGCCTCCTGCTGAGTCGCGAGCTATGTGACGAAGTGCTGGACCGGCTGGACGTCGCGGTGAGCAAGGCCGCCGCGGCGGCGGCGAGCTGACCGGGGTCGACGTGCGGATGACCGGCGCAATGGGCAGGCTGTCCCCGTGAGCGATTCCGGAGCCTTCGTCGCAGATGACGTCGACGTCGCCGAGCGGGCGCTCGCGGAGTACGAGCTGGCCCCCGATTCGACCCTGCGCCTGCTCAATCTCTCCGAGAACGCCACCTACCTGGTGGACGACGCGGGCACCGGCACGCAGTCGATCCTGCGGGTGCACCGCAAGGGCTACCACCAACCGCACGAGATCGCGTCCGAACTCGACTGGCTCGACGCCCTGCGGCACGACGGCGACGTCACCGTGCCCACCGTGCTTCCCGCGCGCGACGGGCGCCGCGTCGTGACCGTCGATCAGGACGGAACCGCGCGCCATGTCGTGCATTTCGACTTGGTCGCGGGCACCGAACCCGACGAGAAGACGCTGACCTTCGAGGACTTCCATACGCTCGGCCGCATCACCGCCGCCCTTCACGACCACTCGAAGGCGTGGACCCGCCCGCCGGGCTTCGGTCGGTTCGCCTGGGACTGGCACCACAGCCTGGGCGACCAACCGCGGTGGGGCCGCTGGCAGGACGCCATCGGTGTCGGCGAGACCGAATCCGGCGTGCTGGACCGGGCCGGGCAACTCCTGCACCGACGGCTGGCCGAATACGGCCACGGGTCGGACGTCTTCGGCCTCATCCACGCCGACCTGCGCCTGGCCAACCTCCTGGTCGACGGGGACGACATCACCGTCATCGACTTCGACGACTGCGGCTTCGGTTGGTATTTCTACGATTTCGGCACCGCGGTGTCGTTCTTCGAGGACGATCCCGCCGTGCCCGAATGGCAGGACGCGTGGGCCACCGGCTACCGCTCGCGTCGGCCACTGCCCGTGCGCGACGAGGCCATGCTGCCCTCGTTCGTGTTGCTGCGCAGACTGTTGCTGCTGGCGTGGATGGGTTCCCACAGCCACTCCAAGGAATCGCAGGCGATGTCCATCACTTACGCCAAGGGCAGCTGCGAGCTGGCGGAACGCTATCTGACCTTCGACGGCCGCCGGCTGGCCTGACCCCCACCACGAAAGGCGAATCAGACATGTTCAACTCACTGCAGGGCCGCTCGGCCGTCGTCACCGGCGGAAGCAAGGGCATCGGCCGGGGCATCGCCGAGACGTTCGCGGCAGCAGGCGTCAATGTCGTCATCACCGCACGCACTCAGCGCGACATCGACGCCGCCGTCGCCGAACTCGCGGGTCAACCGGGGACGGTCAGTGGGGTGGCCGCCGACGTGACGAGCCCCGACGACTGCCGTCGTGTCGTCGCCACCGCGGTGGAGCGGCACGGCGCGCTCGACATCGTGTGTGCCAACGCAGGCATCTTCCCGTCGGCCCGGCTCGAAGACATGACCCCCGAGGACATCGAGCAGGTGATCGGCGTCAATTTCAAGGGCACGGTGTACATCGTGCAGGCGGCACTTCAGGAGTTGACAGCCAGCGGTCACGGCCGGGTCGTGATCACGTCGTCGATCACGGGCCCGATCACCGGTTATCCCGGGTGGTCGCATTACGGCGCAAGCAAGGCCGCCCAACTCGGATTCATCCGGACCGCAGCAATTGAGTTGGCCCCCAAGAACATCACCATCAACGCGGTGCTGCCCGGCAACATCCTCACCGAGGGGCTCGTCGAAATGGGCCAGGAGTACATGGACCAAATGGCCGCCTCCATACCGGCCGGACGGCTCGGCAGCGTCGCGGACATCGGCAATGCCGCACTGTTCTTCGCCACCGACGAGGCCGCCTACATCACCGGTCAGGCCCTGGTAGTCGATGGCGGGCAGATCCTGCCCGAGTCCGCAGCGGCGCTCGCCGAGCAGTAGGCAGCCGTCCACTAGAATTGGGTCTACCAATTCACGAGGGGGTGGCTCGGTGCCGAAGCCAGCCGAGGAACTGCGGCGGCGGATCGTCGCCGAGCTCAATGCCGGAGTTCCTGGCGCCAAACTCGGCAGCGAACGCGAGCTTGCCGAGCGGTACGGCACCAGCAGGTCCAGCCTGCGCCAGGTGCTGGCGGCGCTGGAGGAGGCGGGCCTGGTCGACCGGGTGATCGGGCGGGCAGGCGGCATCTTCATCAGCCACGGTCAGGTGCAACGGAGCCTGTCCGACGTCGTGGGCGTACCGGCGTTCCTCGCCAACCAGGGGTACATCGCAGGCACCCGGGTGCTCTCGACGAAGATCACCGTCCCGGATCGCACCACCCAGCAGGCCCTGCGGATCGGACCCGAGGACTTCGTCATCGAGATCCAGCGCGTGCGACTCGCCGACGGCTCGCCCATCTCGCTGGAGTTGGCGCAGTTTCCCGCCGAGGCGTTTCCGGGTCTGCTCGAACGCGAGCTCGGCGGATCGATCTACGAAATCCTGGAAACGCATTACGGTCTCGTCACTTCCCGGGCGGATGAACGCATCGAGGCGGTCAACGCAACGCCGGAGGAGTCCACCCTGCTCGGCATCAAGCAGCGATCGGCGCTGCTGCTCATCACCCGCATCGCCTATGACCAGCACGGGGCGCCGTGCGAGTTCTCCCGCGACCTGTTCCGAGGTGACCGCACGCGGTTGGCCGTCACCGCCCGGGGGCGTGGGATCAGCGTCCAGTCACCCGCGGACGCCGCGACGGTGACGCTGCAAAGCCAGGACGTCGCCGCCACGGCGAGCTGACGCGCTCAACAACCACTTGACCTCAAGTATGGTTGATGTTCAACCATGGGTTCAGATCAATCGAGGAGGAACCCATGCGACCGATCCGCGCCGACCTCTGGGAGGGTCGCAAGGACACTCCGTACCCAGGCGTCACCACCCACGCCTACCTGTGGACCGGCGGGCCGGACGGCAACGTGCTGTTCTACGGTAGCCAGACCGACGCCGACTTCGACGAGGTTGAGCGCTTGGGCGGCGTTGGCCACCAATACCTTTCGCACGGTGACGAAGCCGGGCCGATGTTGGCGCGCGTCGCCGAACGCTTCGGGGCCCGGCTGCACGCACCGGCGCAGGAACTGGTCGAGATCGGCCAGCACGCACACATCGACGTTCCGCTGGGCAGCAGGCACGTCGACGCCAACGGCATCGAGGTCATTCCGACACCGGGTCACTCCCCCGGCAGCACCTGCTACGCGGTGCCGGGCGTGAACGGCCAGACCTACCTGTTCACCGGCGACACGATCATGCTGGCCGGCGACGGTACGTGGGTGGCCGGATTCCTTCCATCCATCAGCGCGGCCCCGGCGCTTGCAGAAAGCCTCCGCGCACTGGCTCCCCTGCGGCCCGACTTGGTGATCTCCAGCGCGTGCCCGGGCAGGAGCGCAGTGCATGCGCCCGGCAGACAGTGGGCGGACTGCGTCGAGCAAGCGCGTTCACGGGTGGAGGCCGTGGCCTAGTGTTCGGACCGCCATAACTGACGTCGGGCAAAAATCACGACTACCATCCGGGCGGTGGGCGTCCAGAAGGCGGCGTCGACCGCGTCGACTCGAGCCGTACGTCGAATTGCGCGCACCGAAGTTGTTCAATCTCCGGACCGACCCGTACGAACGGGCCGACATCACGTCGAACACGTACTTCGACTGGATGATCGACCGGATCTGGGTCTTCACCCCGGCACAGGCCTACGTCGCCGAGCAGCTGAAGACGTTGGTCGAGTTCCCGCAGCGGCAGAAGTCGGCCAGCTTCAACCTCGAGCAGGTGATGGCCAAGCTGCAGGCAGGCGTCCCCGACAGCTAAGCGGCGGGGTCCGCAATCCCTTGGGCCGCTTAGAATGCCGCCATGACGACGGGGGGTGCGGGCCGATTCGCGCCGAGCCCGTCGGCCGACCTGCACATCGGTAACCTACGCACGGCGCTGCTGGCGTGGATGTTCGCCCGCTCGACCGAGCGCCGCTTCCTGCTGCGGGTGGAGGATCTCGACGATCGCACATTCGCCGGCGTCGCGCGGCGCCACGTCGCCGACCTGGCCGCGCTCGGCCTCACCTGGGATGAGCCACCCAAGTACCAGACCGCGCACGAGGACCGCTACCGCGCGGTGATCGAAGAACTGACCGAACGCGGGCTGACGTTCGAATGCTTCTGCAGCCGACGCGACATCCTTGCGGCACCTCGCGCACCGCACGCCCCGCAAGGCGCGTACCCGGGCACCTGTCGCGAGCTCACGGACGGCCAGCGCGCCGCCGCCCGTCGCGAGGCCGAGCGTCCGCCTGCCCTCCGGTTGCGTTCCGAGGTCGCCGAATTCACCGTGCTCGACGTGCTGCACGGCGAATACACCGGTGTCGTCGACGACTTCGTGCTGCGGCGCGGCGACGGAGTTCCTGCCTACAACCTCGCCGTCGTCGTCGACGACTCCGCGCAGGACGTCGACCAGGTGGTACGGGGCGACGACCTGCTGTCGTCAACGCCGCGCCAGGCGTATCTCGGGTCACTGCTTGGCTACCCAACGCCCAGCTATGCGCACGTACCGCTGGTGCTCAACGTCGATCGCAAGCGGCTGGCAAAGCGCGACGGTGCAGTGACGCTCGCCGAACTCGGAGTGGACCGGGCATTGTCCTTGATCGCAGCGTCGCTCGGTTTCACCGCGACGACCGTCGAAGGCATGCTCGCCGAGTTCGATGCAGCGCGATTGCCCCGAACCGCGTGGACTTATCAGCCGGGATGAGCAGAACGCTAGGGAGATCGACAGGTACTTGCTAGGTTCCCGCGGTGACCAATTACCTTCGTCGAGCGTTGCTCGCGGTGATTCTGGTGGCGACGGTGCTCGCCGCCGCAGCTTGCGGGGCGGCCGATTCGAACAAGACGGACCGATTGCAGTCCGCCGGTGTGCTGCGCGTCGGTACCGAGGGTACGTACGCGCCCTTCAGCTATCACGACGACAGTGGAGAACTCGTCGGATACGACGTCGACGTCGCACGCGCCGTCGCCGACAAACTGGGCGTGAAGGCCGAATTCGTGGAAACACCATGGGATTCGATGTTCGCTGCCCTCGGAGCGAACCGGTTCGACATCGTCGCCAACCAGGTCACCATCAACGAAGAGCGCAAGAAGCTGTACGACCTGTCAGACCCGTACGCAGTCGGCGAAGGCGTCATCGTGACCCGTGCCGATGACGACTCCGTCAAGTCAGCGGCCGACCTCAAGGGCAAGGTTGTCGGCGCCACCGCCACGAGCAACTGGGCGCAAGTTGCCCGCGACAACGGTGCCCGCGTCGAGGCCGTCGAAGGTTTCGCCCAAGCCATCAAGCTGCTGAACCAGGGCCGGGTCGACGCCGTCGTCAACGACAGCATTGCGGCCAACGAGTACCTCTCCACCACCGGTGACAAGACGGTCAAGATCGCCGCGAAGACGGACGGCAAGGTCGAGAACGCGTTCGCCGCCCGAAAGGACAGCGGGTTGTTACCCGAACTGAACAAGGCGCTCAAGGAGCTGAGCGCGGACGGCACACTGGCGACGATCTCCAACAAGTACCTGAAGGCGAACATCTCCGGGGCCCCGGAGGGGCAAGGGACACAGGGACAACAGCCGGAGCAGTCGCTCACGGGCTGGAGGCTGATCGTCAAGAACCTGTGGCCGATGGCCAAGGCCGCGGTCACGGTCACCATCCCGTTGACGATCATCAGTTTCATCGTCGGTTTGGTGATCGCACTCGGGGTGGCCCTGGCCCGACTGTCGAAGAACGCGGTGGTCTCCAACATCGCCCGGTTCTACATCTCGATCATCCGCGGCACGCCGTTGCTGGTGCAGTTGTTCATCATCTTCTACGCGCTACCTGAGTTCGGCGTGCGGCTCGAACCGTTCCCCGCCGCCGTGATCGCGTTCAGCCTGAACGTCGGTGGCTACGCCGCCGAGATCATCCGGTCGGCGATTCAGAGCGTGCCGAAGGGCCAATGGGAGGCCGCCGAGACCATCGGCTTCAACTATGTCGGGGCGCTGCGCCGCATCATCCTGCCGCAGGCCACCCGCGTGGCCGTTCCTCCGCTGTCCAACACGTTGATCTCGCTGGTGAAGGACACCTCATTGGCGTCGACCATCTTGGTGACCGAACTACTGCGCACCGCGCAGGTAGCTGCGGCGAAGTCGTTCGAGTTCTTCGCGCTCTACGGCACGGCCGCCGTGTACTACTGGGTGATTTGCCTGGCCCTCTCGTTCGGCCAAAGTCGCCTGGAACGCCGACTGGAAAGGTACGTGGCGAGATGACAGACCAAGCAGGCGACGAGATCGAATACCGAGTCACCGCAAAGGGCGTCGAGAAGGCGTTCGGCGACAACAAGGTGCTCAAGGGTGTCTCGTTTACCGTCCAACGGGGCACGGCGACCGCCATCATCGGGCCGTCGGGTTCGGGCAAGACCACACTGTTGCGCACGCTCAACGCGCTCGACAGGGCCGATGCCGGCGTGATCCGGGTAGACGACGTCGAGATCGACTTCGCCACGCCGACACCCAAACCCGAGGTGCGCAAGTTTCAATCGCGAAGCGGCTTCGTGTTCCAGGGGCACAATCTATTTCCGCACAAGACGGTGCTGCAGAACGTCATCGAGGGACCCGTGATCGTGCAGAAGCGGCCGAAGGACGAAGCCGTCAAGGAAGCCGTCGAGCTGCTCGACCAGGTCGGACTGGCCGCCAAGCAGGACCAGTACCCGTATCAATTATCCGGCGGGCAACAGCAGCGCGTCGGCATCGCCAGGGCGCTGGCGCTGAAGCCGAAGCTGGTGCTGTTCGACGAGCCGACGTCGGCGCTCGACCCCGAGTTGGTCGGCGAGGTGCTCTCGGTCATCAAGGATCTGGCCGTCGAGGGCTGGACACTGGTCATCGTCACCCACGAAATCCAGTTCGCCAAGCAGGTTTCCAACCAGGTGCTGTTCACCGATCAGGGCATCATCCTCGAGCAGGGCACTCCCGACCAGGTGATCGGCGATCCGAAGGAAGAGCGCACCAAGCAGTTCCTGGACCGCATCCTCAACCCGTTGTAGCGCTCGATCACCTTCGCGAGCGTGCGCGAAATGTCGCCATCCGCGGCGTGCCGGCGTACAGACACGCACGCTCGCGGGGAGATTGGGCAGCATGGCCGCGACCCTATCCTCCCTCGCGGGTGGTGACGGGCAGCGATGCCAATCCCCGCAATGTGACGTTCGGCTTGTAGACCGCCTCACCGGCAATGCGGGCGTTCGGGAAGCGTGACGTCACCGCTGCCAGCGCGACGGAGGCCTCGAGCCGGGCCAGTGGAGCACCGAGGCAGAAGTGCGGACCCTTCCCAAAGCCCAAGTGGCGGATGGCCGCTCGGTTCGGATCGAACTCGTCCGGGCGTTCGATCGACTCGGGGTCGCGGTGCGCGGCGGCGATGATCAACATCAAGCTGTCGCCCTTCGGGATGTCAACGACGCCGATTGTCATGTGCTCCCCCGCAATTCGCATGGCGAGCTGCACCGGGGGGTCGTATCGCATGGTCTCCTCGACCACCATCGACACCCGGCCTGGGTCGGCGGCGAGGGCACGCCACTGTGCCGGCTGCATCAGCATCGCCTGCATCGCGTTGGCGATCAGGTTGACAGTGGTCTCGTGGCCCGCGATGAGGAGCAGGTTGCAGGTCGCGACGATCTCGTCCTCGGTGAGCTGGTCGCCATCCTCCTCGGCCGCGATGAGTCCGGAGATCAGGTCGCCACGCGGCTCGCCGCGACGGAGGTCGATGAGCCCGTGGAGGTACTCGCGCAGCCATCGCCCCGCCTCCAGTCGCCGTCCGACACCATCCGCCGATTCACCGGTGAGCGTGTTGAACGGATCCAACGCCTGAGCCAGCAGCGCCGAGGCATGGCTGAACTTCGGCTCGTCCTCGAGCGGCACGCCGAGCAGCCGGCATATCACCGCGACGGGAAGCGGGTAGGCCAGGTCGGCGATGACATCGAAATGACCAGCAGGAGCCACGTCATCGAGCAGCCCGTCGACCATCGCGGTGATGTCGGGTTCGAGGGCCTTGACCACCTTCGGCACGAACGCCTTGCTGACCAGTTTGCGCAGCCGCGTGTGGTCCGGCGGGTCGAGGAACAGGAACCCCGGCGGCCCGAGCGGGCGAAACGCCGCGCCCTGGGCGATCCGACGCTGCACGACCGTCGACTTCATCCCATCACTCGCCGACGAAGGGTGGCGCAGCACTTCGTCGCACTCGTCGAACGAGGAGAACACCGTCAGGTTCGACTCGGGCATGCACAGCGGGCCGCGCTCGCGGATCTGGTCGTAGACCGGATACGGGTTGGACCGGTTGGACGGGTCGAGCAGCTTCACCAACAGCGTCTGCGCTTCGGCGGTGGTCGTCATGCTCCTATTGTGCACGCGTTGAGTAGTAGCGGCCCAGCACGTGCGCTCGGAGTTCGTCGAACTCACCAGCGACGATGGCCGCCCGAATCTGGTCGACGAGTCGGATCACGAAGCGCTCGTTGTGGATGGTGCACAGGGTGGACGCAAGCAGTTCCTTCGCCTTGAACAGGTGACGGATGTAGGCGCGCGTGTAGTTGGCGCACGTGTAGCAGTCACATTCGCCGTCGATCGGGGTGAAGTCGCGCTTGTACCTGGCGCCGGTGATGTTGTAGCGCCCGTCGGCCGAGTACACCGCAGCGTTGCGGGCCACCCGCGACGGCGACACGCAGTCGAACGTGTCGGCCCCCGCCGCGATGGCCGCGAACAGATCGTCCGGTTCGCTGATGCCGAGCAGGTGGCGCGGCGTGTCGTCGGGCAGTTCCTCGATGACCCAGCCGACGATGGTCGCGAGGTTCTGCTTCTCCAACGCCCCGCCGATGCCATAGCCATCGAAGCCGCGGCCTTCCTCGTCCACGATCGACACCAGCCCGCGGGTCGCCTGGCGTCTCAGGTCCTCGTACTGAGCGCCCTGCACCACGCCGAACAACGCCTGCGCCGGCTTGCCCGCCCGCTCCGCGGACAGGCGACGGTGTTCGGCCAGGCACCGCACCGCCCAGTCGTGCGTGCGCTGCACCGAACTCTCCTGATAGCCCCGGGTGTTCATCAGCGTCGTGAGTTCGTCGAACGCGAAGATGATGTCGGCGCCCAACTGGTGTTGGATGCCGATCGACACCTCCGGCGTGAAGCGGTGAGTGGACCCGTCAAGGTGCGAACGGAACGTCACGCCGTCGTCGTCGACGTGCGCCAGGCGCTCCTTGCCCTCGGCGATCACGTCGTCGGCCTGGACGCGGTCGGCGTCCATCGACAGCACCTTCTTGAAGCCGACTCCGAGCGAGAGCACCTGGAAGCCACCGCTGTCCGTGAACGTTGGGCCCGACCAGTTCATGAAAGTGCCGAGGCCGCCCGCCTCGTCGACGACGTCGGGCCCCGGCTGCAAGTACAGGTGATATGCGTTGGCCAGAATCGCCTGCGCGCCAAGTTCTTTCATGGTCTCCGGCAGCACGGCCTTGACGGTGGCCTGGGTCCCGACGGCGATGAACGCGGGGGTGTGGATGTCACCGTGGGGCGTGTGGATGACGCCGACGCGGCCCGCCCGTCCGTCCAGTTCCGCCTCGACCTCGAAGTACGGCGCGCTCACGGCTGTAGGCTCTCACACCGGCGTGTTCAGGCCAGGAACCGCACGATCGCCGCGGCGAGTTCCTCACCCGCATCCTCTTGCAGGAAGTGGCCTGCGCCAGCGATCACAGGATGCTCGATTCCTGCGGCGCCACGCATCTGACTGGAGAAGACGGGTGCCATCGCGCCGGTGATCGGGTCGCTGTCGCTGAATGCCACCAGCATGGGCGTCGGGCTGTCGCTCAAGGACGCCCATGCCCGACGATTGGGCTCCGACGCAGGATCGTCGGGCACGGTCGGAATCAGGCCGGGCATCGCCCTGGGACCGACGCAGTGGGCGCCGTCCGGGAAGGGCGCGTCGTAGGCCGCCCGGACGGCGTCGGACATCGGCCGACGGCACCCCGCCTCGACGAAGCGGCCGACGTCGAGCTGCGGCACACTCTGAATGGCTTCGCGGAACTGCCACCAGATCTTGGGCATCGGGAGGTCGCCGGTCGGCAACCCCGTATTCGCGACGACGATCCGCGCGAACCGATCGGCATTCTCGGCGGCCACGCGCAGGCCGATGAGCCCGCCCCAGTCCTGGCCGACGAGCGTCACCCGCCGCAGGTCGAGCTCGTCGAACGCCAGTGCTCGCATCCATTCGACGTGACGGGCGTAGGTGTGGTCGTCCTGCTGCGTCGGCTTGTCGGAGCGGCCGAATCCGACGAGATCCGGACAGACCACCCGGTGCCCGGCCGCGACCAGGATGGGGATCATCTTTCGGTACAGGTACGACCACGACGGCTCGCCGTGCAGCATGAGAATCGGATCGGCATCGGCGGGGCCGTCCTCGACCCACGCCACGCGTAGTCGGCCACCTTCGTCGTCGTCCAGTTCGCAATATCGTGGCGAGTAAGCGAAGCCGCCGAGTCCAGCAAATCGATCGTCCGGGGTACGCAAAGTCTGCATGTCGGGGAACCTACCCGCGGCTCACTCATTGGGAACGGTTGGCCAATCACGAGTATTCGCCGGTCGGGGCCGATGAGCTGACAGCCAATCGCCAGTCGAGCAATCCGCGCAATCGCATGTCACCCCGTGAACAGCGCTCCATACTGCTGAAGATGTCCCGCCGATCTTGACGGGGCGCAAAACAAAAGGAGCACGGGTGTGAAGCGTGGATTGCTGGTAGCCGTCGGTGGGGCGGCGATCCTGATCGCCGGAGTCTCAGGCTGTTCGTCGGAAAAGAAGGCGGAAACCTCGTCGAGTTCGGCGAGCTCGAGTGCGAGCTCCTCTGCATCGGAGTCGTCAGGCGCCGCCGCCCCCGGTGGCACGAAGGTCACCATCGACGGCCAGGACAAGATCGTCGGCGGCAGCGTCGTGTGCGCCGCGATGGGCGGAAACGTCAACGTCGCCATCGGTGAAGCGATGACCGGTATCGCCGCCGTCATCGGCGACGGCGACACGCCCACGGTCACCTCCGTTGCGCTGGGCAACGTCAATGGCGTGACCCTCGCCGTCGCAGGCGGTCAGGGCGATGCCACCGCCACCAAGGACGGCAAGTCCTACAAGGTCGAGGGCCACGCGGTCGGCGTCGACATGGCCAACCCGATGACACCGGTGAACAAGCCCTTCACGCTGGAGTTCACCTGCCCGTAGTTCGGGCACCTCGACAGTTCGGCCCGGCGGCGGCGTCCCAGTGGGGCGCCGTCGCTTTTTGCTTCCCTCAGCTAACGATCGCAGCGACCCAATTCGACTCCGAATCTTGCCTCGAACACCCGAAACGGGGGGTAGTCTCCGGAACTGCGCGGCTCAGCGCAGCACACGATGCAGGGGGGACCTGTGGCGAAGCACCGCATGACGAAGAGGCGTAGGACGCACAGGGCGGTGACGACCGCGGCCGCAGCCGCGGGGCTCTCCGGAGTCCTGGTGCTCGGGCACTCGCTCGACTACACCGCGCAGTTGGATCCTGCGCTTGCCGCAGCGGTGTTCGGCGTTGGCGGGCGTGGTGATCCAACCTCGGCCAACGTCAAGAACAAGCTCGGTGGCGAAATCGGACCGGGCTTCACGGTGCCAGCCGATTACACACCAATTTCGTACCCCGCGGACTTCAACTTCCAGACCAGCACCAACCAAGGCGTCAAGGTCCTGAAGCCGCTTGTCATCAGTACGTCGGGGGACGTCCAAGTCACCGCGTACTCCGAAGGCACGCTCGTCGCCGAGCAGGTCAAGCGCGACCTCGCCGCTGGCGACTACCCGGGCGGCGCCGGCCGGGTGACCTTCCTGCTCATCGCGTCGCCGTATGTTCCGAACGGCGGCTTGTTCGCGAGGTTCCCCGGCTTCACCATCCCTGGCGTCGTCCCCGTGTTCAGTGCGGCAGAGCCAACGAAGTACGACTCGACATACGTGACCAACGAGTACGACCCTTACGCCGACTTCCCCGCGTACTTCAACCCGCTGTCGTTGGCCAACAGCTTGCTGGCCGTCCAGTACGCCCACCCGGATCAGTACTACGACAACATCGACCCGAACGCCAACACCGCAGGCAACTACACCACGACCGTGACCAATAGCGCGGGCGGCACCGACACCTATGTCCTGGTGTACAACCCGCAGCTGCCGCTGTTCGGACCGATCCGTCAGATCGAGGCCGCCGTCCCCGAACTGAAGCCCCTTATCGAACCGTTGGTGAGTGCGGTGGAACCGCTGACGCGCGTGTTCGTCGACATGGGCTACACCGACCGCACCAACGAGAACCCTCAGACCCCAACGACGTTCTCCCTCGTCACTCCGCCGGCGAACGTGATCGGAGCCGCCGAGAAGGTGCCCGGCGCGATCGGGCAGGGCATACAAAACCTGCTGGCAGGGCACGACGTAACTCCCGTTCCCCCCGCGAAGACGACGACCGTCCCCGCGCCTCAGGACCAGACCCTCAAGGCTGTGGTACCCCAGACTGGCCAAGACCAGCCGGCGCTTGCGCCCGAGCCACCGACTCCGCCGACCGACCAGACGCCCAAGACGAAGACAAAGGACACCCCCCTCGACAAGTTGGTGGACCGAATCACTCACCCGAACGTGAAGGATGGGGACAAGGTCACGCCCACGACCAAGGCCCCGGCCACGGGATTCGGACATGAGCCTGCGGCCAATCTGCTGAAGAGCGTGCTCGGCGGCGGGAAGTCCAAGCCGTCGGCAGCCGATGATTCGCAGAAGCCTGCTGACAAGAAGCCGTCGGGCGAAGAATCCGGCGCCGCTGCCTGACCACGGTCGTAGGCTGCGCTGGTGCCGATGATCGAACTGACCTATGTGCGGGGCTCGCTGACGCCCGGCCGACGTCAAGGGGCTGACGACGGACGGCGCTTGGGCCGCTTCGTGATCGACCGATCCGCGTCGGCGAGCTCGCCGCTTCGGATGGCGGACACCAGCTTCGCGATCACCCACTCGACCGCACCGAGCGCGGTTTCGTCGTCGAGTTGCCATGCCCGGACGAGTCTTTCGTAAGTGACGGGGTGCCACATCGCTTCCAACAATCCGGCCGCGATGCGCTGCTGGACGTCGGTCAGGTCCCGAGCCTCCGCACTGACCGCCCGCTGCAGCGCGGCCCGGCGGCGGCCATCGGCCCCGGACACTGCGGGGCCGACCGGTGGATAGCCGGTCTCCTCGGCTGCGAAGCGGTGCATGGCCGCCAACATCCGGGCGGTCACGTCCGCGATGTTGGCGAGGTCGACGTGCTCGTAGGTGATGCCACCCTCGTCCTCGAGGCGCTCCATCACGGCGTCGTGGAGTTTGCGTTACTTGGCGCCAGGCGGCGGCACCACGAGGTCGATGACTCGGATCTGACGGCGGGGCCGTCCACACCATTGCCATGGGATAGCCGATCGGCTACCGTGTTTCGCAGGACACATCCAACTCGTCTACGCCCTCGTCGGACGGCCAGCCCACGAGCGGTGATTCAGCTGCAGGACAATCGAATTGAGGTGCGATGCAGATTCTCGCCGAGGCCGAGGACCTACCGAAGACCGCGAACATCAAGACCCAACTGATCTCGCTGTGGACCGTTCCGGTGTTCGGGGTCGTCTACGTGATCGCCTTCATCGCGTTTCCGGGTTTCCTACCGCCCATGTCGCCCAACCTCACCGCTGACCAGGTCGCCACGTTCTATCGGGAGCACACGGCCGCCGTCCAGTTCAGCATGGTGACCTACGACCTGCTTGGCGTCATGCTGATCCCGTTCTTCATGGTGATCGTCGTCCAGATGAAGCGGATGGCCACCCAGAGTCACGTGTTCGCCTACTGCTACCTCACGGCCGTGGTCAGCGGCGCAACGATCTTCGCACTGGCCAACATCTTCTACCTGGTGGCCGCCTTCCGACCGGACCGCAACCCCGAGTTGACGATGCTGCTCAACGACATGGCGTGGATCACCTTCATCGCCCCGGTCGGCATGATCGTCGGGCAGAACCTCCTGCTCGGCTTGGCGATCTATTTCGATAGAGGTCCTCACGCCGTCTTCCCGCGTTGGGTCGGCCACTTCTCCGTCGCCACTGCCTTGGCCATCGCGCCTGCCGCGCTGGCTGCGATCGTCAAGACCGGACCGCTGGCCTGGGACGGCTTGGTGTCGTTCTGGCTCCGCAACGGCGCCTACGCCGCGTTCCTGGTCGTGATGTTCTTCGTCGTGCGCGCCGCGCTGCAACGCCAGGCGGTCGAGGAGGGCGTCTCGGCATGACGGACGTAGTCGAAGTCACCTCGCCGCCAAAGACTCCCGCGGCGGGCAAGCGTGACGTCTGGATCGTGTTCTGGATCGTGCCCGCCTTCTACACCGCGTTCGGCGTCATCTTCTTCGCGCTGACTCGGACGATGCCGCCACCACGGCCGGACATCACCACCGACCAGAAGGTGCTCTTCTTCACCAACCACGGCCTGACCATCCAAATCGGGTTCGGCTTACTGATCCTCATCGTCGGCGGCGCAGGCATCGCCAACGGCATCGTCATGTACCACATGAAGCGGATGTCGACGGGTTCGGTGTTGGCGTACTCCTACATGGGCGGAATGGCCGTCGGCGCACTGCCGGGCTGCCTGCTGGTGGCCATCTGCTTCCTGACCGCCACCCTTCGGCCAGACCGGAACCCCGAACTGATGGCATTCCTGTACGACCTCGGGCTGCTCTCCTACGTCGGATCGCTTGGCTGTTTCTCGGTGGCCTACTTCGCCTTCGCCATCGCGATCCTGTACGACCGCAACGAGATCTTTCCCAAGTGGCTGGCCTACATCAGTGTGTGGCAGATCGTGACGGAGCTCCTCGCCGTGCCCGTATTCGTCTCGAAGGCAGGGCCGTTCGCGTGGAACGGCTCCATCTCCTTCTGGATGGGCACGGTGGTCTTCGGCATCTGGCTGTCCTGCGTGATCATGTTCCTGAAGAAGGCCACCGAGCTCGAGCCAGTCGATTCCCCCGGATTGGATTGAGGCCGCGTGACCGATACCGAGCAAACGGCGCCCGACCTCGCCGATCCGAAAGCCACTGACGGACAAGGCGGTCCGCATCTGCCGGGCGACAGCGCCATGTGGGTCATGGTGCTGGGCGACCTGGCGATCTTCGGCGCCTACTTCATCATCTTCATGATCTACCGCACCATGGCACCAGAGCAGTTCCTCGCCGCTCAGCAGCACTTGAACATCACGGTCGGCGTGGTGAACACGGTGGTACTGGTGACGAGTTCGTGGTTCATCGCACGCGGTGTGCTGGCGGCCAGGGCTGGCGATCCCCTGCGGGCCATCCGGATGATCTACGTCGGCGGAGGCTTCGGCGTCGCGTTCATTCTGATCAAGGCCTACGAGTGGACCACCGAGGTCAGACACGGCTTCACGATGCCGAGCAGCGACTTCTTCATGTTCTATTTCATGCTCACCGGCGTGCACCTGTTCCACGTGGCGCTCGGTCTGCTGATCCTCGGAATCGTGGTGCGCGAGTTGCGAAACCCTCGGAAGCGGCGCACGTCGATGGTCGAATCCGGCGGAATCTACTGGCACATGGTCGATCTGCTCTGGATCGTCATCTTCGGACTGCTCTACGTGATGAGGTGACGGACGTGACGACGACCACCCAGACGACCACCCAACCCACCAACGCAACGCGGGCGATCACCTACGCGTGGCTGGTGCTGACGGGCATCACGATCGTGTCGTGGTGGCTGGCCCCAGGGCACTCCGGCGGGGCGGCGATGCCGAACGTCGCCATCACCGTGGCGGTCGTCGCGCTGGGCTTCATCAAGGGCAGGCTGATCATCCGGTACTTCATGGAGGTGCGCACCGCGCCCCGCTGGCTGCGCGTGGCCGCCGATGCCTGGCTCGCCGTGCTCTGGCTGGGCATCCTGGCGATCTACCTCTGGTGAACCGACAACCTACGCTGGCCATCGTGGCCACCGCAAACTCCCCCACCCACGGCAAGCTCGGCACCACGCGGCGCACCCCCGCGCAGGATCGCATCCTCGATGCGGCAATGGATCTCATCGTCGACCACGGCGTGGGTGGAACGTCGCTGCAGATGATCGCCGACCACATCGGTGTGACGAAGGCCGCCGTCTACCACAAGTACAACACCAAGAACGAGATCGTCATCGCGCTCACCGACCGTGAACTCGCTCAGTTGGAGGACGCGTTGGAGGCCGCGGAGGCCGAACCCGAACGCCCCCAGGCACGTTACGTGCTGTTGAGCCGGCTCATCGACATCGCGGTGGCGAGGCGCAGGTGGATCGCCACCCTGCAGACCGACCCGGTGATCGTGCGTCTGCTTGGTGAGCACGAACCGTTCCGCGCGTTCATGGGCAGGTTGTACGGCGTGCTTCTCGACGAGCACGACGACACGGAGGCCCGAGTCGCCGCCGCCGTCATGAGCGCGGCCATTGCCGGTTCGGTCGTCAACCCGATCGTCACCGACCTCGACGACGACACGCTGCGCGCGACGCTGCTGCGGATCACCGAACGCGTACTCGACCTCGAACTGCCGGGTTGACGCGACATTTCCGAAGGTCCGCTGTGGAGATGCCGTGTTAACGGTGCGTCACGAGATTCGGGCTCCCAGGAACCCACCAGTCGGCTCCGAGAACTGCGTCTTCGCCGAGTCGCTCGAAAGGCGCTCTGAACTGCGGGTATTCGACTGCCCCCTGCTTACCATCAGGCGTTACTCAGGTTGGTGCTCGCGGCAGCTGACGCGACCGCTTCGTATCAGAAATGTCACAGGTCTGTACCAGCGATTCGTACGCTAACCGGGCCAAACTCCCGACATGAACGAGAATCAGACATCAACTCAGCACCGACGCGCCAAGCGCGTCGGCTTGGTGTTCGGCGTGCCCGCCGTCGCCGCGATGGCGGCACTGGGCCTTAACCACGGCGCGTCGACGCCAACCATGCTGGCGGGCTCCGGCGATGCGCCCACCAACACCACCTACACCCAGCCTGCGCCCTCGGCGATGAACGTGGGCTCGACTGCCACGTTCTCGGCTCCTCCGTCCGAGCCCGCGATCGCAAGCGCCGTTCCGTCGGTAAAGGCGGGCGGCTGATGAGCGCGCCTGCCATGCCAGTTCGCGTGGCGATCGGAGCCGGGGCACTCCTGTGCGCCGCGGCGGTGGCCTCACTGGCGGCGGTAGGGGTGGCCAACGCCAGCCCGCCGCCCAGCGTGTCGGGCCAGAAGTACAGCGATGCGCAAACCGCGCTCACCGGGGCCGGGTTCACAGCGGTCGTATCGACCGTCGTCGGTGACAAGAAGGCGTGGCCCGACTGCCTGGTCACCAATGTCGTCAGCCGCACGAAGCCCGCAGTGGAGAACTCGTCTGGGTCGCCGACGAACCAAGCTCTGGTGTCACTGAACTGCTTTGGCACCGAGGCCTCCAACAAGGGCGCGGGTTACTCAGCGGGAAGTCCAGAAGGTCAGTCGATCGCCGCCGCGGCGTCGTCCTCGTCCGCAGCGGCGGCCGCGTCGTCATCGGCGGCGGCGCCGGCAGGCTAGCTCGATCCGCGGTGTGCCGTCTCATTAAGCCGCCATGGGTTGAACCCCATGGCGGACGCGGACGCGTTGGTGGGCGCGATCCTCTTGGCTGACGGCGTCAGGCAGCGCGAATTCCCTGGTATAGCAAGACGATTCCGATGACCACCAAGATCACCGCGGTGAGCTCCGCGTGTTGGCGGTCTATCCAGTCCTTCACCCGTTGCAACTTGGGATCGAATCGCGCGGGCGCGGCGGAGTACGCCAAGATCGGCAGGGTCACCGTCGACCCGGCCAGCGCGGTGTAGCCCAGCACGGCCCACCACACCCCGGCCACGCCGAGCGCCGCCGTGCCGATGCCGAAGCCGGCCGCCGCGTTGGCGAACAGGAACTTCGGATTGATCAGCGGCAGCACGATGCCAAGCAGGAGCGCAGTGGACGGCCGGATCTTGGAGATGCCGTTCAGCCACGCGGGCGAGCTAGTTGCACGACGACGGGTCAGCCAGCGCACCACGCCTCCCACGACGAGCGCCACGCCGATCCCGATTCGGACGTAGGCCGACCACGCCTGCGATTCCTGACCGGCTCCGCCGAGCGCCCGCGGCAGTTGCACGAACACCGCAGTGCACGCGCCGAGTCCGATGAGCCAGCCCAGCGCGAACGTCAGGCCGGTGGGGCGGGGCCGCGGGCAGTGGAGCACGAGCAGCAAGGGCGGGATGACCGAGAACGGCGACAGCGCAACGACCAGCGCCAACGGAACGAGCTCACCGGTCAGTGCTTGCCAGGTGACTGACACGGGCCGCGGCCGTCAGCCGGTCGCCACGACTGCGCCCGAAACCCAAGGCGCCACAGGGGTGTCCGAGTCGGTGTGAAAGGCGTCGGGCACGTCCTCGATGACGTCCCACGTCGCCGTCAGCCGACCGATGCCCACTGCGACGGCGCAGTTGACGCCCAGTTCGAGCAGGCGCGGCGACAGGGTGCCCGACGAGCGCAGGGCAGCGGTGAGCCCCCCGAGCGCCTGGGCGACAGCCGGTCGACGCGTCATGATGGCGGCTACACCGAGGTTGATCCGGTCGCCCTGTCCGAGGTCGCCGAGGTCGGCGTTCGCGAATGCTTCAGATGGCGCAATACGGGACATGACCCCACGGTAATCAGCGCAGGGCGCAGGGGCGGCCGAATCGGGCCCGGACCCCCGGCGAGTACAGGATGCGCAGTGGGCCGCCCGCAGTTTGTACGCCGCTGGCGGCGAGCAGGTCGTTGTCGAGGTCGACGAGCTCGGCGGCGTGCAACGGCCACGGTTCGTGCTCGTTGGGCACCCACCAGGTGCGGCCCGCCTTGCGCGTATGCGCGCCCCACCGCGCGGTCAGCCAGACCTCCAGCGGCGTCGGCTCGACCAGAGCGCCGACGTCGACGACGAGCCGGTTGTGCAATCCCCTTCGCGGCCAACGCCGCACGCTGTCGTAGGTGATCCGGTCGCCGGCTCGCGTCAACCGCATCTTCGCCCACGTGTACGGGACGCCGAGTCCGATGCGGGTCGCCGCCACCACCGCAAGCCGCTCGGTTTCCAGCGAGCGGAAGAGCACGCCGTGGCGCCCGGCCTCATCCGTCGAGTACAGCCGGACGTTGGTCTCCAGAAAGCGCCCGACATACGGGAGCGGGTGTGAAAAGCCCAGCGCCACTTCACCCATGGCGAACGGCACCAGCCCGACGTAGGTCAAACCGTCGGCGAAGACGTCCGGCCGGGTGCCCGCCGGGTAGAGGTGCGCGACGGAGTCGGGTCGTACCGGCCAGTGCACGAAGGTGAGCTCACTCCAGCGCTGCGCACTGAAGATGGGCCGTTTCAAGGCCGGAGGGGTCAGCGGATAGCCGGTCAGCGCCGCGTCGTTCACGGGTGGATGACGACCTTGATCGCGCCTGCCGCACGATCACCCGCGACCCGGAACGCCTCGGCCGCGTCGTCGAGCGAGAAGCGGTGCGTGATGAGCGTCGCCGCCAGGTCGGGCCGCGCCGCCAGCACGTCGACCGCCTCGCTGAACTCGCGGGCTCCGTGGTGATGGCCGTACATGCTCGACGGGAACAGCGTGATTTCCTTCAACGCCAGCTCCGGCCCGAGCTTGACCGGTGACCACCACGAGCCGAGCAGCAACACGCGCCCGCCTGGGCGTAACCGTCGGATCGCCTCCTCGATCGACGACTGCGTGCCCGCGGCATCGATCACCACGTCGTAGTCGTCGCCGGGTGTCGTACCAGCACCGAGCGCCTCTCCTGCGGCGATTTGGTGACCGTGGCGCGCAGCGAGGTCCGCGGAGCCGCCGCGGTGCCTGGCGACCGCGAGCGCGTTGAGTCCGATCGAGCCACCGCCGACGACCAGCACCCGTTCGTCGGGGACGATCGCGGCGCGGTTGAACCCGTGGACGGCGATCGCCAGCGGCTCGATCAGCGCCGCGTCGGTGGGCTGGATCGCCTTCGGCAGCGCGATGACACACCGGGGGGCGACGACGATCTCGTCGGCCATTCCGCCATCGCGTGCCATGCCGTAGACCCGCTGAAGAAACTCGCGACAGCGCTGCTCGTGTCCCGCGCGGCACCCGTCGCACTCGCCACACCCGGCCAGGGGTTCGATCGCCACGGCGGTCCCGTCGTCGAGCACCCCGGCGATCTCGTGGCCGAGGGTGACGGGTGGGAAACCCATCGCCGCCATGTGGAGGTCGGAGCCGCAGACCCCCGCGGACACGACCCGGACCCGGACACCGTCACCGACACCGGCAGAGGTTGCTACCTCGCGCACTTCGACTGTCCCCGGGCCACTCACCCGTACCGCTCGCACGGCCAGACGCTACCCGGTTCAGTTGCGGTGTCTGACGACGTTGATGACGTTGCCGTCCGGTGCGCGGACGAAGAACCTCCGCACTCCCCAGGCCTCTGTGGTCAGCGGGTGCACGATCTCGTAGCCGAGGCCCTTCGCCTCTTCATAAGCAGCGTCGACGTCGTCGGTGAGCACGGAGATGACCGGATCCTCGGGAGCGGTGGCGTCACGCGTGACGAGCTGGACGTTGGCACCGGTGTCAGGAGAGGTGTAGCGGGCCACCCAGCCCATGTTGAACTCTTCGGTGCTCAGCCCGAGGTAATCGGTGTAGAAGGTCTTCGCTGATTCGACGTCGGCCACCCGGAGGTCGGCCGTGATTCGGTTGGCACGCATGCCGTCTGACGCTACGTCAGAGCGAGCGCAGGAACGCCGTCGTCTGGTCGACGAAGATCGCGTTGTCGTCGCCCGCCACCATGTGGCCGGCACCCGCGACGTCGATGGCCGTCGCACCAGGGATGAGTTCGAGGAGCTCGGCCGCCCCAGCCGCACTGACGATGTCCGACAACATGCCTCGCACCAGCAAGGTCGGGACGGCGATGCGTCGTGCGGCGTCGGCCAGTCTCAGATGATGGGCGTCGTGATCTACGTCGAGGCCCTGACCGATGCGCATGAAGGCCGGGTCCCAGTGCCAGTACAGCCGGCCGTCCTCGGCCAACCGCACGTTGCGTCGCAGCCCTTCGATGTTGCTCGGACGCTCGCGATGTGGCTGATAGGCGGCGACCGCGTCGGCCACCTCGTCGAGGCTTTCGAAGCCCGTCGGCGCCGAACTCATGAAGTCGCCAATCTTCTCGACGCCGTCGGGCTCGATGCGGGGCACGATGTCGACGAGCACCAACGCCCTTGCCACACCACCTATTTCACCCTCGGCCACCATTGCCGTCATGCCACCCATGGACGCGCCGATGATCACCGGGAGCATCGGCGACGATTCGGCGAGTTGGTCGCGCACCAGCAGCAGGTCCTCGACGAGGGCCTCGACCCCATAGTCACCGTCGGGCGCCCATGCGCTCTCGCCGTGCCCGCGGGCGTCGAGGGTCACCACGTCCCAACCCTCGGTGGCCAACGAACGCGCGGCGCGGTCCCAGGAATGTCGGGTCTGTCCACCGCCGTGCAGCATCAGCACGGGTCCGCGGTCCCCGCCGCTCCCCCATCGGTCCCCGGCCAGCGGACCTCCCGCACCCGCAAAGACGACGGGTTCTGCGTCGAACGTCGCGGACATGTGCACAATCCTTCTCTAGGTCGCCTAATAATTGCACTAGCCCCGCGATAATCGGACCCCGGGATCGCCACCGATCCGCACCGTGTCATGGTCAAGGGGCCGGTGAACCCCTTGGCGGATGGAGCTCGATGACTACCGATCAGGTGACAGGCGGTCGCATACCGCTGGTGTCGTATCTCGAATTGGACCCGCCGCATCTGGTCGCACAGCAGTGCACGCAGTGCCTGGCCAGGTACTTCGACCGGCGAAATGCATGTGCATCCTGCGGCGGTGAGGAATTCGGCCAGGTCGACGTCGACACGACCGGAACGGTGCGCACGTTCAGCATCGTGGCCTTCAGCATCCCCGGAGTCGAGGTGCCGTTCGTCGCCGCGATCGTCGACTGCGGCGGCACCAGCGTCCGTGGAAAGCTCGTCGGCGTCACGCCGGATCCCGAGCACGTGAAGGTCGGAATGAAAGTCAAGTTGGTCACCGTTTCCGAGGGCGTCGACGACGACGGCGTGGAAGCGATCGGGTACGCATTCGCCCCTGCCAGCGAGGAGAACTGATGAGCGACGCAGTCTGGATTCTCGGCATCCACATGACCAGGTTCGGCAAGCATCCCGATCTCGACGAGGTCGACCTCGCCTCCGAAGCCGCCAGGGGCGCGCTCGCCGACGCGGGCGTTGGCATGAAGGACATGGGCATCCTGGCGGCGGGCAACTTGATGCAGGCCAGCGCGGGCATCGGCCAACAGCTGCAGAAGCAGATCGGCCAGACCGGCATCCCGGTGTTCAACGTCGCCAACGCCTGCGCAACCGGCGCCACTGCCGTTCGCGTCGTCCACATGGCGCTGAAGGCCGGTGAGGCCGACTACGGTCTCGCGGTCGGTGTCGAAAAGCTCTCCGGGGCAGGTCTTCTCGGTGCACCCAAGGCCAAGAAGGACAATCGGTGGGCGGCCGACGGGCGACTCGGCGCCGTCGCGCTGTTGGAAGGCCGAACCGGCACCGACCTGATGCCGGGAGTCTTCGCCCAGATCGGTATGGAGTACGCGCACCGCTACGGTGGGGCCGACCTCGAGTTGTTCGCCCGCATCGCGGAGAAGAACCATGCCCATTCGACGCTGAATCCGCTTGCGGCATACCAGAAGCGGTTCACCCTGGAGCAGATCATGAACGACGTCATGATCTCCTATCCCAACACCAGGTCGATGTGCTCGGCGAACTGTGACGGGGCCGCCGCGGCAGTGCTGGTGACCGAGGCCAAGTTGCGCACGTTGTCGCTCGAACAGCAGCGTCGCGCGGTGAAGATCAGCGCCTCCGTGCTGACCAGCGACCCGTGGCAAGAGGCGTGCCAGGTGTTGCCGGACGTCAACACCTTGACCCGGCAAGCCGCGGCCACTGCCTACGAGCAGGCCGGCATCGGCCCAGAAGATCTCAATCTGGTGGAGCTGCACGACTGCTTCGCCACCGCGGAACTGGTCCACTACGATAACCTTGGGCTGTGCGAGCCGGGCGGGGCGCTGGACTTCGTGCGCTCCGGAAGGGGTTGGCGCGACAGCGACATGCCGGTCAACGTGAGCGGCGGCCTCGAGTCCAAGGGCCACCCGATCGCGGCCACCGGCATCGCCGGTATCTACGAGGTGTCCACCCACCTTCGCGGCGAGGGTGGGCAGCGGCAGATCGAAGGCGCCAAGGTGGGCATGGCCCACGTCATCGGCCTTGGCAGCGCATGCGGTCTGCACATCCTGGAGAAGAGCTCCGTCGCCTGATGACCACGCACACAGAGCTTTTCGACCTCACCGGCAAGAACGCCCTCGTCACCGGAGGCACCCGCGGCATCGGCATGATGATGGCCCGCGGGCTGCTGCAGGCCGGTGCTCGCGTGACGATCAGCTCACGGAAGGCCGATGCGTGCGAACAGGCCCGGGAACAGCTGTCCGAGTTCGGAGACGTGCAAGCGGTGCCCGCCGACCTGTCGCGGCACGACGAATGTCTGCGACTTGCCGAAGTGGTCGGTGCCGACCCGGCCGGACTCCACATTCTGGTCAACAACGCGGGCACTACCTGGGGCGAGCCGTTGGAGACGTTCCCAGATTCGGCGTGGGACAAGGTCATCGACCTCAACCTCAAGTCGCCGTTCTGGATGGTGCAGGCCTTGTTGCCCGCACTTCGCCGCGCGGCCACCTTCGACGACCCCGCCCGCATCATCAACATCGGCAGCATCGATGCCATTCACATCAGCCCGCTGCCGACGTACTCCTACGCCAGCGCCAAGGCGGCACTCCATCAGCTGACCCGGGTACTGGCCCGCGAACTGGGCCCGCAACACATCACGGTCAACGCGGTCGCGCCGGGACCGTTCCAATCGAAGATGATGGCGGCGACGCTCGAAGTGGCGGGCGACGCGATCGCGGCGGCCGCGCCGCTGGGCCGCATCGGACGCGACGACGACATGGCCGGAATCGCCGTCTTCCTCTCCAGCCGCGCGGGCGCCTATCTGACGGGGACGGTCATCCCTGTGGACGGTGGCATCGCGACGACCGCGAGCGGGACGTCGGGCTAGTCCCCGGCACCCGCTTTCGGACGGCGCAACTTGGCGGACGCGGCTTCGATGAGCTCGGCGGTCGTGGGCTTTTCGGTCGACTCGTCCTTTCCGGAGCTGTTCGTGATGGACAACGCGATCAACACGTCGGCGGCGGTGATGAACAGCCCCCACCAGTACATCCACCTCGTCTCGGGCTCAGGTTGAATGGCGAAGTAGGTGACGAGGAAGATCGGCCCGACGATCCCGAACACGAAGATCATCAGCTGAATGCGCACATAGCGCCAGAACGTCGACATCTTGGCCTCACACGTTGACTGCGCTGCTGCCCGGATCGATCAGTATCTTGGCGTGCCGTTCGGGATCGCCGAGGGCTTGGAACGCCGCGTCCACCCCGTCGAGTCCGACGGTTCCCGTCACCAGTGCCGAGGCGTCGAGCTTCCCGTCGGCCAACATGTGCAGGGTGTCGTGGAATTCCAGTGGCGTGGAACCGAATACGAACCGCATGTCGATTTCCTTGCCGGTGCCGATGCTCGGTCGAATGCGGTCCTCCCCCATGCAAACCCCGACCACGACGACCCTGGCTCCCAGCGGGGCTCCCCCGAGCACGGCGTCGATCATTCCGGGCACGCCGACGCATTCGAAGACCACCGATTGCTTCGGTCCGGCGGCGCCAAGCTTGTCGGCCGC